>JBBQER010000033.1:0-38306 GCA_038320885.1 Acidimicrobiia bacterium | reverse complement strand
CGACACGTCGAGCCGGCTGCTCCAGTCTCCGGTGCGGGCCATGCAGCGCGGCGAGAGCGGCAAGGTCGCGACGACGCTGCTCGATCTCCGGCGCACCATCGAGGACCTCGATCCGAGCGAGGCGACCGGTGTCAAGAAGCTGCTCGGCCTGATCCCGTTCGGCGACAAGATCGTCGACTACTTCCGGAAGTACGAGAGCGCGCAGAAGCACCTCGACGGGATTCTCAAAGCGCTCTACGACGGACAGGACGAGCTGCGCAAGGACAACGCCGCGCTCGAGCAGGAGAAGTTGCACCTGTGGGAGACGATGCAGCGTCTCGCGCAGTACATCTACATCGCGCAGCATCTCGACGCGAGTCTCGAGGCCAAGATCAATGCGCTCGACGCGACCGACCCCGAGAAGGCGAAGGCGCTCCGTGACGACGTGCTGTTCTACGTTCGCCAGAAGCATCAAGACCTGCTCACGCAGATGGCGGTCTCGATCCAGGGCTATCTCGCCATCGATCTCGTGCGCAAGAACAACCTCGAGTTGATCAAGGGCGTCGACCGGGCGACCACGACCACCATCGCCGCGCTGCGCACGGCCGTGATCGTCGCCCAGGCGCTCGCAAACCAGAAGCTGGTGCTCGACCAGATCACCGCGTTGAACACGACGACGTCGAATCTGATCGAGTCGACGTCGAAGTTGCTCGCGACCCAGAGCGTCGACATTCAGAAGCAGGCCGCGTCGGCGACGGTCGGCATCGACGCGCTGCGCGCGGCGTTCGCCAACATCTACCAGTCGATGGACGCGATCGACACCTTCAAGGCCCAAGCCCTCGGCGCGATGAGCGAGACCATCACGTCGCTGCAGACCGAGATCGACAAGTCGCAGGAGTACCTCAAGCGGGTACGGGCTGCGGAGGTCAGCGGGGCGGCGGCCGAGCACGATCCCTTGAAGCTCGGCGATTCGCCGACCGCATGATCGCGTTCTGGCGCCGGCACAAGGATCCGCCGGTCGCGCCCGACTCCGACGCCGGCATCCTGGCCGCGCTCGACGCGTTCATCGCCGCGACCGACGACCAGGTCCCGCCGATCGTCGAGGCGCGCATCCTTCGCATCGCGGCTACCGTCCGGCAAACGATTCCGCGCCTGGGTCAGCTCGGGGTCGGGAGCGCAGATGCGCACGCAGTTGTCCGGACCGCGACCAGCTATCTGCCCGAAGCGGTGGCCGCGTACCTCCGACTCCCGCGCGACTTTGCCGATCGGCGCGCGGTATCGGGCGGGAAGACCTCGCTCTCGGTGCTGTGCGACCAACTGGATCTGCTGGCCACGAAGATGGACGACTTCTTCGAAGCCGCGTGTCGTGCCGATGCCGACGCGCTCGTCGCGCACGGGCGCTTCCTCGCCGAGAAGTTCGGTTCCGGCGCGCTGGCACTCGATCCCGAGATGCGGTGAACGGAAGGATCGTGGTCGGCCCGGTCGATCTCCATGCCGCGCTCGACGCGTTGCTCGACGCGTCGAACGAACCGACGGCCGACGTGCGTGACGAGGCGGCGGCGATCGCGGCGGTCGTGAGCCGCAACTCGCCCGACGCGGCCGCGGACTGGGCCACGGCGTTCGCCACGCCTCCGGCAACGTACGACCGCGCCGTGCGGGGAGGGAAGCGCTTCACCGCCGAACCGACTCCGGTGCTCGTCCGCCTCTCCGCCGACGACCCCGAGGCGGCGACGCGGTACGCGCGTGCACTCGCCGAGCTCGCGATCGCCGCGGCATCGCTGGGCGAGCTGACGATCTCGGCCATCGGCACCGCAACCGTCCTGGGCAACGCCCAGCTCCTCGCGGCCGGTACCCACATCCCCAATCCCGACCTGTTCGCGCCGCCTCCGGGCGCGCCGGGTCCGAATGCTGCGTCCGGCGGGAGCGCCGCGCCCGCGCCGGGTCCGAAGCCATCGGCGCCCGAACCGCCGGCGAAGACCCTCGAAGAGCTCCTGGCCGAGCTCGACGCGCTCGTCGGCCTCGACTCGGTCAAGACCGAGGTCCACCACCAGACCCAGGTGCTCCGGATCCAGGGATTGCGAGTCGCGGCGGGGTTGAAGACACCCGACATGACGCGCCACCTCGTGTTCGTCGGCAATCCGGGCACGGGCAAGACCACCGTCGCCCGGCTGGTCGCGGGAATCTACCGGGCGATCGGCGTGCTCGCCAAGGGCCATCTCGTCGAATGCGATCGCTCCGAGCTCGTCGCCGGCTACCTCGGCCAGACGGCATTGAAGACGTCGGAAGTCATCGCCACCGCCATCGGCGGCGCGCTCTTCATCGACGAGGCGTACAGCCTCGCGCACGACGAGTTCGGCAGCGAAGCCATCGACACGCTCGTGAAGGAGATGGAGGACCACCGGGACGAGTTGGTGGTGATCGTGGCGGGCTATCCGGGCCCGATGCACGACTTCATCACGTCGAACCCCGGCCTCGAGAGCAGGTTCCGGCTGACGCTGACCTTCGACGACTACAGCGACGACCAGCTCGTCGACATCTTCTGCCGCCTCGCGACCGCCTCCGATTTCTCGGCCGCGAGCGATACGGTGGCGCGGCTGCGCGAGATCCTCGCGGCGACGCCGCGGGGCGTCGGCTTCGGCAACGGGCGGTTCGTACGGACGATGTTCGAGTCGGCGGTGGTTCGCCAAGCCTGGCGGTTGCGCGACGTCGACGGGCCCGATGTCGACCAACTGCGGTCACTGCTCCCGGCCGACCTTTCCGAAGAGACGGATTCGGTCCCGGCGGTCACGCCGACGGAAACCTAGAGGCGGAGTGGCCACCTTGAGGACGGCGCCGGTCACGCACAGGCGCGAATCGCGGGCACGCGTGCTGATCGCCGACGCGTTCGCGGGCACGCCCGGCCGGCTGCGTCTGTTCGCGGCTCTCGCGGTGACCGCGTGCCTCGTGTTCGGAGCCGCCGGCTTCCTGCTCGTGCACAGCCTCGACAGCTCGTTGGGCGCGGAACGGGCGCATGCCGCGCAGCTGGTTCGCATCCAGACGGTCCGGACGGGTCTCGTGAAGGCCGACGCCAATGCGACCAACGCGTTCCTCGTCGGGGGCCTCGAACCCGCCGACGCCCGCGCCGGTTACGTCGACGGGATCAACACCGCCGCCGCGACGCTGGCCGAAGCCGCGAACGCCGACTCGGGCAGTGCCGCGGCGCTCCAGACCGTCAACCAGGTGCTGACGAACTACACGGGCCTCGTCGAGTCGGCGCGGGCGAACAATCGACAGGGATTCCCGATCGGCGCCGCGTACCTGCGGCAGGCGTCGAAGACGATCCGTGACGACGCGTTGCCGCCGCTCGCCGACCTGGTCAGTCAGGAGCGCATCCGGGTCGACTCGTCGGCCAACACCGTGGGGAACGTGCAGGACACCGCCCTGCTCCTCGTGGCGGTCGTGCTCGCCGGACTGCTCGTCACGCAGATCTGGCTGTTCCGCCGAACCCATCGCGTGCTCAACCGCTCGCTCGGTATGGCGACGGTGCTCGTCGTGCTCACCGGCGTGATCTTGCTCGCCGTCATGAGCTGGTCGCGCTCCCGTGACAACGCGGCGCGTGAAGGTCCCTACACCCAGACGGTCGCGCTCGCGACGGTCCGTATCAACGGCTTCGACGCGAAGAGCGACGAAAGCCTCACGCTGATCGCGCGCGGTTCCGGCCAGCCGTTCGAAGATCGGTTCAAGCTCGTGGAGGCCGATGCCAACCGGGCGCTGGTCAACGTCGCCGACCCGACCACGCAGAGCTCGTTCCGCGCCTACTTGGCTCGTCACACCGCCGTGCGCACCGCCGACGCGAGTGGGAAGTACGACCGGGCGGTGGCGATGGCGACGG
Source organism: Acidimicrobiia bacterium (assembly GCA_038320885.1). GTDB lineage: Bacteria > Actinomycetota > Acidimicrobiia > IMCC26256 > PALSA-610 > JBBQER01. Next base: position 34,456 of record JBBQER010000033.1, on the reverse strand, counting down.
GGAACGGCGCGGCCAACGCCGCGTTCGGACGGTTCGAGACAACCTCGCGTGAGGAGTTGACCCGGCAGTCGACCGAGCTGTCCAACGACCTCGCGCACGCGCGATTCCCGCTGCTCGTGCTGAGCCTGCTGCTGCTGGTCGCGGGCGTGATCGCGGCGGTCGCCGCGCGGCGCGGTATCGCCCAGCGGTTGCAGGAGTACCGATGACAACGAGTCGACGGCGCGCGGCGCCGGCGATCGCGTTCGTCGTCATCTTGCTCGTGACCCTGAGCGCGTGCGACTCCAGGTCGCCGGCCGCGACGCCGGGGAGCTCGCCAACCGAGCAGCCCGCGACCGCGACAACAACGCCGGCGGCGCCCGAACCCAATTGCGGTGATCGCGCGGATCCGGTCAGCTCGTTCGCCCCGGACGCGACGCAGCCGCCTCCGGGCCAGATGCCCTCGGGCACGTTCATGGCGAAGATCCAGCAGCGCCGGCGCTTGGTCGCGGGCGTCTCGGCCGACACATTGCTGTTCGGCTTCCGGAACCCGTTCTCCGGTCAACTCGAGGGCTTCGACATCGACATGGTCCGCCGGGTCGCGCAGGAGATCTTCGGCGATCCGAACCGCATCGAGTACCGGGCGCTCACCTACGCGCAGCGCATCCCCGCGCTCATGGACGGCTCGGTCGACATCGTCGCCGACGTCATGACGATCAATTGCCCGCGGTGGGGTCAGATCTCGTTCTCGTCGCAGTACTTCGACGCGGGCCAGAAGGTGCTCGTGAGCACCGCCTCGAAGGCCACGGGTATCAAGGACTTGAACGGCAAGCGCATGTGTGTCGCCAAGGGCTCGACGAATTTCGACAACATGAAGACCTACCCGAAGGTGATCCCCGTTCCGGTCGACGACATCTCCGACTGCATGGTGCTGTTCCAGCAGGCCAAGGCCGATGCCGTCACCGGCGACGACACGGTGTTGGCCGGCTTCGTCCGCCAGGACCCGTACGCGAAGGTCGTGGGCGATGCCCTTACGAAAGAGCCCTACGGTCTCGGGATCGCCAAGACCCATCCCGACTTCGTGCGCTTCGTCAACGGCGTGCTCGAAGGCATCCGCGCCGACGGCACGTGGCAGCGTTGGTACACCTCCTGGTTGAAGCCGACGGGCCCGGCGCCGGCTCCGCCGCCGGCGAAGTTCGGGCGTCAACCTTGACCGCCGCGTCGCCGTTGGGGCCTCCGCCGGTCGCGCCCGGCGGGTTGACCGCGCCCGCCCCGGCGCGGGATGTGCTCGGGTATCTCGAGCAGCTCGGCCGCTGGACCGTTGCGCTACGCGACGCGCTCGACAACGTCGACGCGTGCGCGCAGGTCGCACACGATCCGGGTGCGTACACACAGGACATCGTGTTGGCGATGTCGTTGTGGAGGTCGATCGACGCCCGGCGTCAGGAGTTGGAGACGACCTGGGACAGTGGGCGCGTGCTCGAAAACGAGCTGGCGCAGATCGCCACGCTGATCTGGGGCCGGCTCCGCGATCCGCTCGGCGCGCCGGCGGCGTTCACCCTCCCCGAGGCCTGCACGCTCGCGGCCGCGCTCCAAGGACGGCTCGCGGCAGCCATCGCGCAGGACGCCGTCGCCGGTTCCGGTGCCGCGCAACGAATCGAACCGCTGCGAGCTGCGCTCGAGCGGTGCCGGTCGCAGGCCGCCGCGCTCGGCGTGCCCGTGACGCGCATCGACGAGCTCACCGCGGAGTTGGAAGCCGCGGTGGCGGGATCCGACCCGGCGGTCATCGCCGAGGCCGTCGACCGCATCGACCGCGAGGTCGCGATCACCGAACGCGACCTCATCAAGGAAGCGAGCGGACGAGCGGGACTCGCGTTCCAACAAGCCGAGTTGCGCCACCGCTACGACGACCTCTCGTCCAAGGCGGCAGCAGTCCAAGCGCTCGCGCGTCGCTGCGAAGTGAAGATCGCCGACTCGCCCCGCCTCGCGTTGCCGGCGATCGGAAGCCTCGGCGAGCCGCCGAACTTCGATCCCGACGACCGCCACGATTGGGACCAGGCGCGCCGCGAGGTCGCGGCCTATGCCGAGAAGCTCGGACAGTTCGCCGCCGCGATCGCCGAGGCGGAACAACGCTTTGGTGATCCGCTCCAAGAGCGTGAGGATCTCCGTGGCCTCCTCGGTTCCTACCGGCATCAGGCCGCGGCGCACGGTCTGGCGGAGGACGCGGCGTTGGGAGACCGGTACCAGGCGGCGCACGATGTGTGCTTCAGCGCGCCGTGCGACCTCCCGGCCGCGCGGCGGCTCGTTGCCGTGTATCAACACGCGGTGCGGGTGGCGGTCGGTGCCGACGAGGCAGTCGAACCCGGCGCCGGAGACGTCGCCGCGACCAGGGAGCGATCGTGACGGATCACTGTCAGGAGCCCGGCTGCACGGGTGAGATCGAAGACGGCTACTGCAATGTCTGCGGCGCGCCCGAGCATCCGCACTCGATGTCGGGCTCGATGCCGACGAGCACGATCGGAGCCGCGGGATCGGCGCGTTCCGGACGACCAACCGGTATCTCGGAGAAGTTGTCGAGCATGCCGATCGGCTCGGCCCGCAGCGGGACGACGCGGCCGACGCGTCGCCTCGTCGCGTCGACGGCTCGCACCCAGCATCTCGGCGCGGGCATCACGACCGTGCCGTCGGCGCCGGTGCCCGACCCGCGATCGGTTGTGCTCGCGAACCCCGAGGTCCCCGAGGACAAGCGCACGTGCGCGGCCTGCGGCGTGCCGGTCGGTCGCTCGCGTCCGGGGAAGCCCGGGCGCGCCGAGGGGTTCTGCCCGAAGTGCCGGCAGCCCTACTCGTTCACCCCCAAGCTGAAGTCCGGCGATCTGGTCGGCGGCCAGTACGAGGTCGTCGGCGCCATCGCCCACGGCGGGCTCGGCTGGATCTACCTCGCGCGCGACCGGAACGTGTCCGGACGGTTCGTCGTGCTGAAGGGCCTGCTGAACACCGGCGACCAGGACGCGCTCGAGGCGGCGATCACCGAGCGCCAGTTCCTCGCCCAGGTGCAGCATCCGCTGATCCTCGAGATCTACAACTTCGCGAGCTTCGAGGGCGCGGGCTACATCGTGATGGAGTACGTCGGCGGTCGTTCGCTCAAGCAGATCCTCAAGGACCGGATGGCCGCGAACGGCGGCAAGTACTCGCCCTTCCCGGTCGATCAGGCGATCGCGTACATCGTCGAGATGCTGCCCGCGTTCGCGTATCTCCATTCTCAGGGCCTCATCTACTGCGACTTCAAACCCGACAACGTGATCCAGGCCGGAGACCGGCTGAAGCTCATCGACCTGGGCGGCGTGCGGCGCGCCGACGACAACGTGAGCGCGATCTACGGAACCGTCGGCTTCCAGGCTCCGGAGGTGGCCGACGTCGGCCCGACGGTCGCGAGCGACATCTTCACCATCGGCCGCACGCTCGCGGTGCTCGCCATGGAGTTCCGTGGTTACCAGAGCACCTACGTGGCGACCTTGCCGCCGCCGGAGGACGCGCCGATCTTCCAGCGGTACGACTCGTTGTACCGCGCGCTCCAGAAGGCGACCGCACCGAATCCCGACGACCGGTTTCAAACCGCCGACGAGCTGCGCAACCAGCTGATCGGCGTGTTGCGCGAGGTGGTGGCGGTCGACTCGAACGTGCCGGCGGCGGCGCATTCGAGCCCGTCGGAGCTCTTCGGCGCGCCGACCGCGACCGGCGCCGACCTGGCGTGGACCGACCTCCCGTTGCTCCGGATCGATCGGGTCGACGCCGCGGCCACGTGGCTGGCCGGCGTCTCGCTCGGCGCCCCCGATCAACGGCTGCGCGTGCTCGAGCAAGCGCCGCAACAGACGGTCGAAGTGCAGCTCGCCAAAGCGCGCGCCGCGATCGAGGCCGGCCTGTTTCCCGAAGCCGACCGGCTGATCGAGGACCTGCTCACCGCCAACCCGTGGGAATGGAGAGCGGTATGGCTCACCGGGCTGTCCGCACTCGCGCAGGGCAACCCGGATGCCGCGGAGACGTCGTTCAACACCGTGCTCGGTCAAGTGCCCGGCGAGTTGGCGCCGAAGCTCGCGCTCGCGCTCGCGTGTGAGCACGCGGGTGTGCCCGATGTGGCCGAGTATCTCTACGCAGTCTGCGCGGCCACCGACGCGAACTATGTCGCGCCCGCGGCGTTCGGACTGGCCCGCACACGCGAGGTGCGGGCCGACGCGTCGTCGGCGATCGAGGCCCTTGATCTCGTCGCGCCGACCAGTGGCGCCTACATCGACGCCCGCCGGCGGCGCGCGGAATTGCTCTCGGCTCCGGGGCGTGGTCTCGGCGATCTCGCCCTGGCCGCCGCGAGCATCGAGAACCTCGCGATCAACCCGCGCGACCGCCAGCTCGCGCTCATCGGGATCCTGACCGCTGCGATCGCCGAGGTGGAGCGCAACGGCGAGCGGCCGACGACGCACGTCGTCGCCAATGTGCCCGCAACCGATACCGAGCTACGCATCGCGGCCGAGCGCGCGTATCGGGAGCTCGCGGTGCTCACGCCCGACCGGGCGGTCCGGATCAGGTTGGTCGATTCCGCCAACGAGATCCGACCACGGACGATGGTGTGAGCGCGGCCTGCCCGTATTGCGGCGAACCGGTCGGCGAGGGCGACGAGTTCTGTGAAGCCTGCGGGAACACCCTCGGCGAGCCGGAGAGCGCGGCCGCCACCGAGCCCGGCGTGCCCGCGGACGGCACGGAGCTCGGCACCCAATTGCTCGAGCCGCCCGCGGCCGACGAGTCGACCGGCGCGATCGCGCCGCCCGTCCGGCACTGCGCGTGTGGAGGCGAGATCGACGTCGACGGCTGGTGCACGGTCTGTGGACTCCGCTCCTCCAACGAGCGCGAGCACTACACCGAACAACCCGCGCCGCACGTCGCCGCCGTGTGCGACCGGGGCGTGCAGCACGCGCGGAACGAAGATGCGGTGGCGCTCGGAGTAGGGGATCACCGAACTGTCGTGGTGGTGTGCGACGGCGTGTCGAGCGCGACCGACAGTGACGTCGCCGCACTGGCCGCGGCGCGCGCCGCGCGCGCCGTTCTGCAAGCCGCGCCCGACGGTCCGCCCGACCTGGCCGCTCGGGCCGAGCACTGGCAGGCCCAGTTGACGGCGGCCGCCCTCGCCGCGCAGGAGGCCGCGGCGGGAGCGGCGGCGACGGGGAGGATCGGGAACGTCGAGAATCCGCCGTCGTGCACGTTCGTCGCGGCGTTGATCGACGAGCCGCTCGTCGCCGGCGCGTGGATCGGCGACAGCCGCGCGTACTGGTTCGGCGACGACGGCACCTCGACCCAACTGTCGGTCGACGACTCGTGGGCGAGTGCCGAGATAGCCGGAGGAGTCGCGCGCGAGGTGGCGGAGGCCGATCCGCGGGCGCACTCGATCACGCGCTGGCTCGGTGTCGACAGCCCGGGTGGAGACCCCTCCTACACGTCGATGGTTGCGAGCGCTCCGGGTTGGCTGGTCGTGTGCAGTGACGGCTTGTGGAACTATTGCTCCGACGCCTCGGCGCTCGGGGACCTGACCCGCGAGCACCTGGCTGCCGCGCACGACGATCCTTTCGTCGCCGCGGGCGCACTCGTCGACTGGGCCAACGCGCAAGGTGGGCACGACAATGTCACCGTCGCGCTGGCCCGCGTCTTCGAGACCGACTCGGCGGCGGTGCCGTCGCCCGAGGTTGCACCGGCAACAAGGAGCACGTAATGGCCAACTGGAAAGCCGAAGTGTTCGAGAACGAATACCTCGCTGCCGACGCGACCGATGTGCACGCGATCGTGTCGATCGAGTGCAGCGATGCGGGGACCGCGGGCCAGTCGGGTGCGGCGGCCGAGCTCATCGTCGTCGACACCTCGGGGTCGATGGCATCGCCGCATTCCAAGATCGTCGAGGCCCGGGCCGCGGCGGCCGCCGCGATCGACGCGATCACCGACGACACGTACTTCGCGGTGATCGCTGGCAATCATCGGGCCCGGCTCGTCTATCCCTACCAATCGGGAATGGTGCTGGCCAGCGAGCAGAGCCGGTCCGATGCCAAGCAGGCGGTGCGCCACCTCGACACGGAGGGCGGCACCGCGATCGGCGAATGGTTGCAAACCGCGATCTCGGTCTTCGAGTCGGTCGAGGCCGTGCAGCGTCACGCGATCCTGCTCACCGACGGTCGCGACGAGAGCGAAGCGCCGGAGCACCTTCAGCTCGCGATCGAAGCCGCCACCGGCGTGTTCCAGTGTGACTGCCGCGGTGTCGGCGCCGACTGGGAGGTCAACGAGCTCCGGGGCATCGCCTCCGCCCTGCTGGGTTCGGTCGACATCATCGCCGAGCCCAAGGCAATGGCCGACGACTTCCGGCACATGATGGAGACGGCGATGAGTCGCGGTGTCGCCGATGCGCGCTTGCGCTTCTGGGCGCCGCAGGGAGCCGAAGTCATGTTCGTCCGTCAGGTCGCGCCGACCATCGAGGATCTGACGGACCGCGCGACGCAGGTGTCCCCGTTGATTCGTGACTTCCCGACCGGATCCTGGGGCGACGAGCAGCGCGACTACCACGTGGCGGTCCGGGTTCCGGCCAAGCCCCTCGGCGCCGAGCAGCTCGCGGCACGCGTGCAGCTCATGGTCGGCGACGAGGTCGTTGCGCAGGGCCTCGTTCGCGCCACGTGGTCCGACGACTCGACGCTCACTACGCGCATCAATCCGGCGGTCGCGCACTACACCGGACAAGCCGAGCTCGCGGACGCGATTCAAGAAGGACTCGCAGCCAAAGCCGCCGGTGATGACGCGACTGCGACGGTGAAGCTTGGCCGAGCCGCGCAGCTCGCGGCCGAAACCGGTGACGAAGAAGCAACGAACAAGCTGAAGCGGGTGGTTGACATCGATGATCCCGAGACCGGCACCGTGCGGCTCAAGCGGGACGCGTCGAAGCTCGACGAGATGGCGCTCGACACCAGCTCGACCAAGACGACGCGGGTGAAGAAATGACGGCTCAGTGCCCGAACGGTCACTCGTCCGCGACCGACGACTTCTGCGACGTCTGCGGGGCGCCGATCGCGCCCGCGGCGCCCGCGGGCTCGAGCGCGGCGGGTGTCCCGCCCGCGCCCATATCCGCGCCGGCGTCTTCGTTGAATCTCGATCCGCCGAAGTCGGCCTCGGCGCCGCCGGTGGTGTGCCCCAACTGCGGTGAGGAGAACCTGCCCGACGCCCTGTTCTGCGAGACGTGCGGCTACGACTTCACGACTGGTCAGCTCCCGGCCGCGACCCCGACCGCCGCGGCCGCCGCGACACCGGCGGATTGGGTCGCCGAGGTGTGGATCGATCCCGACTGGTTCGCGGCCCAAGCGGCAGAGGGGACGTGTGCGACGAGCGGTCCACCCACGGTCGTGCCGTTGCCGGGCACGAGCGCGTTGATCGGTCGAGCGTCGAAGAGCCGCAACGTGACACCGCAGATCGACTGTTCCGCCGACGGATCGGTCTCGCACAGTCACGCCCAGTTGTCGCTCGATCACGATCGTTGGTTCGTCGAGGATCTCGGTTCGACGAACGGAACGTTCGTCGGCACCGCCGGCGACCCGCTGCCGACGACGGCGATTCCTCCCCACGAGCGTCGCGAGCTCGCCGACGGCGAACGCGTCTACGTCGGTGCGTGGTCGAGGATCATGGTCCGTCGCGCCACCGACGACGAAAAGACTGCAACGACGGGCTCGTGACCGAGCAAAAAGTCGTCTCGACGTTCGCCGAGCTGCAGGACGTCTGGCCGGATCTGCGGGGGGTCACGATCGTCGGCCTCGATCTGGTACTCGTCGGACAGAAGAGACTCGACTGGTCGCAGGCGCGCCTCGATCACACGATGCTGCTCGGGTGCACAGTGGCCGCCGGTGCGACGGATCAGCTCGTCGCGCTCGGCGTGGGTGTCTTCCCGGAGCCGAGCGGGCTGCCGTTCGAGGTGTATCGCGCCGGCCTCTACAGCTACGACGAGCTCACCGCGGTCTCCGGCGCGGATGGAAACGTCACGCTCGACGAGCGCATCGCGGCGTGGTTCGCGTCGTCGTCCCCGTCGGTGCACGACGCGGTGATCCGCGCCGTGCACGACGCGACCGTCGATGCTGCGGTCGCGCGCTTCGTGGAGGGTCGCCGCGTCGTGGGGGTGATGGGCGGTCACGCGCTCGACCGCCACGATCCGTTCTACCGAACCGCCGCCCAGCTCGGACGGGCGTTGACGCGAGCCGGGTTCTGGGTCGCCACCGGCGGTGGGCCGGGTGTGATGGAGGCCGCGAACCTCGGCGCGTGGATGGCGCCGTTCGCCGACGACGCCCTCGACGACGAGTTGGGGATGTTGACGAGCTCGCCGCGTTGGATCGACGATCCGACCGGCTACCGGCAGTGCGCGCTCGACGTGCGATCGCGCCGGCCGGGTGGCGGCGAGAGCCTGGGTGTGCCGACGTGGGTGTACGTCGACGAGCCGACGAGCGCGTTCGCCACGCACATCGCCAAGTACTTCACGAACAGCATCCGCGAAGACGGCCTCCTCGCGATCGCGCGATCTGGTGTCGTCTACGCCCCCGGTGGCGCGGGTACGGAGCAGGAGATCTTCACCGACACTGCCCAGAACAGTCTCACGCTCTACAAGGTGCGCAGCCCGATGATCTTCTTCGGCCGGGAGTTCTTCGAACGCGAGCGCGCCGAGATCCTCACCGCGGTCCGCAGACAGTCCGAGGCGTTCGGATGGAGCGATCTCGTTGCCGTTGCCGACGACCCCGACGAAGTCGTCGAGTTCATCGACCGCCACGATCCCGATGGCGCCGGACGCGCCGGCGTCGAACGCCGGCGTACGCACCAGGACGATTGATCATGCCGTCGCAGGTGGTACATGCCCCGGCCGGCGTCACGCCGTTCGGCGAGGCGTTCGCCCGGATCCGCTCCGAGTTCGACATCCCGGCTTCGTTCCCCGACGCGGTCGAAGCGGAGGCGGCGGCGGTCGTGAGACGGGGTCCGGTCGTACCGGGCGGGGGTGCGCAAACGCGCGTCGACGCGCGCGACCTACCGCTCGTGACGATCGATCCGCCCGGCAGTCTCGACCTCGACCAGGCGTTCCATGCCGAGCGGCGGGGGAGCGGCTTCCGCGTCCACTACGCGATCGCGGATGTCGCCGCCTTCGTCGAGCCGGGCGGCGCGCTCGACCGCGAGTCGTTCGTGCGCGGCGTCACCTTGTATCTCCCCGACGGCCGCGCCCCGATGCTCCCGAACCAGCTCGGCGAAGGTGCCGCGAGCCTGCTCCCGGGCGACGAGCGACCCGCGCTGCTCTGGACGATCGACCTCGACGAGACCGGCGTCGCCGGCTCGGCGCGCCTCGAGCGCGCGACCGTCCGCAGCCGCGCCCGGCTCGACTACGCCGGTGTGCAAGCTGCCCTCGATACCTCTGCAGAGAGTCCAGCCGAGTCGCCGCGCCTGCTCCGATTACTCCGAGAGATCGGCGTGCTCCGGCTCGCGCTCGAATCGGCGCGCGGTGGTATCAGCCTCGACCTGCCCTCGCAGGAGGTCACGCCGACGCCGGCGGGCGGGTTCGCGCTCGAGTACGCGGCGCCGCTCCCGGTCGAGGGATGGAACGCGCAGATCTCGCTGCTCGCGGGCATGGAAGCGGCGAAGATCATGGTTGCCGCCCGGATCGGAATCCTCCGGGTCGTACCCGCGCCCGAACCGTGGCAGATCGATCGCCTGCGGCGGAGCGCACGCGGACTTGGCATCGCGTGGCCGCGCGCGAAGAAGTGGGCCGACATCGTGCGCGGTCTGGATCGCGCCGATCCCGACTCCGCCGCGTTCCTCACGCAAGCCGCGCACCTCCTGCGGGGTGCCGGATACGCCAAGCTCGACGCGTCGAACACCGGCAACCCCGCGATCGTGCCGGTCCATTCGGGCGTCGGGGCTCCCTACGCGCATGTCACCGCGCCGCTCCGCCGGCTCGCCGATCGCTACGCCAACGAGATCGTGCTCGCGCACTGCGCGGACATCGCTCCGCCGGAGTGGGCCATCAGCGCGCTCGACGAGCTGGTCACCACCATGCAAGCCGCGACGCGGCGGGAGCACGCGGTGGACCGTGCCGTCATCGACGCGGTCGAGTGCGCCGTCCTCGCGCCCCATGTCGGTGAGCAATTCGACGGTTTCGTGGTCGACCGCAACTCGCACGGTGTCGTCGTGCAGCTGCACCGGCCCGCCATCGTCGCGTCGATACCCGCCCAGATTGCACTCGGCGAGCCGGTGACGGTGAAGTTGGTTGCGGTCGATCCGGTCGCCCGGCGCGTCGAGCTGGCTCCGTCGCGCCCGTCATAGTCGTTAGCTACCGCGCTAGCCCTCGGACGGGACGTCGTAGCGCGACTGGTATCGGGCGAAGCGGGCTCGGGTCTCGTCGAGATCGAGGCCGGTGGCGCCGAAGTCGTATCGGTGGCGGCCGTGCCGGGCGCGTGGCTTCGCATCGAGGTACTCGCGCATGTGCGTTTCGGTGTCGTGGTCGAGTGTCGATCCCGCCCGCTCCAAGACGGTGCGTAACGTCGGCAGGGGAGCATCGACGAGATCGACGAACCGGACATCGATGATGCGGTCGGTTGGGAGCGTGCCGTCTTCGCGCCAGCCCATCACGAGATCCATTGCGATCGCGGTGCCGTGCACCGCGCTCTTGACGATCCGGTGCACGTCGACGGTGTCGCTGTGCATCCACTGCAAGGTTGCCATGATGCTGACGAGCGACGGCAACACCACCAACGGGTCACGGTGGGTGAGGACGACGTACGCGTCGGGATACTCGGCGAAGAACGCCGGGAGCTTCGCGAGGTAGGAGGGTGACTTCAACACCCAACGCTCGCCGGCGCAGCGCCACTGCAGGGTTTGCAGAAACCGCCGGTGCGCGCGGAACACCGGAGCGGGATCGATCCGCGCCAGCCAACGCGTGTAGCTCGGGGTGGGGTACGAGCCCATCAGGTGATCGGACGCGAACTCGAGCATGTCGATCAACGGGTCTTCGTTGGGGACGTCGCCGCCGTTCTCGTGCATCGTCCGGTACTCGGGCGCGACCAGGTGCCAGAACGTGTACTCCTGGTCGGCGACCGCGATGCGTGCATCGGTCTCGTAGGTCGCGCGTTCGGGCGGCGGGCACGGGTGGAGCAGCTCCCATGTACGGGCGACGCGATGGCGCGGATCCTCGGCGAGCAGCTCGTGCACGAGCGATGTGCCCGAGCGGCCGGTCCCGACAACCAGGAGTGGCGACGTGATGGGAACGTCACCGATCTCGGGATGGCGCGTGAGCGTGGCGTGGAGCTCCAGCCGGTTTACGAGCGCGCGCACGATGTCGTTTCGGGCCATGATCCGGCCGAGGAGGTTCAGGTCGGCCTCGGCGTCGAGCGATTGCAGGAACACGCGCAGCCCCTCGCGCCAGTTGCTCGTCGGGGAATCTTCGCCCTCGGAAGCGTCCGCGAAGTCTTCGAGTCCGGTCGCGTTCCGGGCGGTGGCGAGCAGCGACTCCTCGTCGAGGGAGACCAGCGCGGCGGGCGAGCCGAGTTGGCGGCCGAACGCGTTCAGTGCTTCGACCCACTCCGGGCGGGGCGCCGGTTGCCAGATCGTGGTCACATGTCACTCATGGTCAGACGTACCGGGCGAGGACCGCGGCCCGCCGGGAGGCCAACTGTTCGCGTCGCTCACCCGCGGTCACGAGAGGATGCGCGGCAGGGACGTGGGTCCGAACGTCGGCGATCGGCACGAGGCGCGCATCGGGGACGGGTCGCGAGCGAGTCCCGACGGAGCGATACACGAGCATCCCCTCTGTGCGGCCTTCGGTGTCGATCCAGTTGGGCACGCCGGGGTCGTTCGCCGCGACGACGATGCGGACGCGCCCGTCGTCGTCGACGAACGCCTGGGCCAGGTTGAGGCTCGTCTGCCGGTTCGCGAAGTCGCCCGAGTCGAGCCGGAAACGATGGTGCGCCGTCCAGCCCCAGTAGTCGGCGTCGGGACACTCGGTGGTCACGACGAGTGCCTGGTCGGGCGCGAGCTCCCACCAGCCCGCGCCGTAGGCGATGTTGGGCGCCCCGCCCTTCGGTGTACCCGGCGGTGCCACCGCGTTGTGCGGGAGCGTCGCGCGCGCTCGCTCGACGTACGTGCACCAGTACTCGACCGACTTGTCGATCCACTCGGCCGCGCGTTCCAGCGCGACGCCGAGCTGGGTCGCAGTTGGCGCCGGGGGCGCGACGCCGCGCCGGTCGACCCGCTCGATCGTGAACGTCGCGATTCGATCGCGCTCCCAGTCGCACTGGTATTGGCGCACCAGCAGTAAACGCGCGTCGGGATTCGACGCGATCCAGTTCCCCTCGTGGCGGTCCGGCGAGATCCAGAGCTCCAGCTCACCGTCGAGACCCACGTCGAGGTCCGCGAGCGTCTGTTCACCGAACACGCCGTAGCGACCGAGATGCATGTCGCCCTCGACCACCGAGAAGATCGCCGCCCGTACCCCGGCGACGTTCCCGGAAATCCGGTAGGTCGCGTCCGGAGCGATCGCAGCGCGCGTATAGACGTTGTCGGGATTCGGCCCGCCCCACTGCGCCCACGGCTCCTCGTAACGATGGAAGGTCGGGAACGCCGGATCGCCGTGTTCGATCTCGCCCTGCAGTGCCAGCACCAGTTGCCGCGCGAGGTGCCGCACGTCGAGCACGTACTCCGGTCCCGAACCCGGAAACGGATCCGTGCCGACGCGTTCCCCGATCGCGCCCAACCGAGCGCAGAACTCCTGCCAGACGACAGAGAGCTCACGGTCGCTGCCGGCCAAACTAAGCCGGTTCGCGGTTGCGGTTGATGAGCGACTCGCGGCGTGACTCGATCGTCTCGGCCGAGAGCCGGCGGCCCGCGAACACCTCGAGCTCCAGCTGCAAAGCCTCCGCCTTGGTGAGCCGAGGGCCGCGGTCGTAGAGGTCCTTGAGCGCGCGCACCGCGTCCTGGTCGGCGCTCGCGATGTCGTGACCGAGCGCGACCGTCACCGGCAATAGTTCTTCGTGCGCAACGACCCGGTTGACGAGGCCGAGGCGATGCGCTTCGACGGCATCGACGAACTTGCCGGTGAGGCTCATCTCGCGAGCCGCACGCAGGCCCACGGCCTCGGGGAGCAGCACGCTCATGCCGCCCGCGGGCGTGAACCCGACGCGCGCGTGCGTGTCGCCGAAGCGGGCGCGCTCCGACGCGATCAAGAAGTCGCAAGCCAGCGCGAGCTCGAGCCCGCCGGTCGCGCACGCACCGTTGATCGCCCCGATCACCGGCTTGGCCATCTGCCACAACGCCGAGAAGGGCGAGTTTTCGTCGCTCAGCGTGCCCGGCGCAACGCCCTGGCCGAGCTCCTTCAGGTCCAGGCCGGCGCAGAACGCAGGATCGGCGCCCGTCAGCACGACGCACGCGACGGCGTCGTCGTGATCCGCGTCCCGGAGCGCCACCGCAAGCGAACGCTGCAACGCGAGTGACAGCGCGTTGCGGGCCTCGGGCCGGTTGAGCGTGACGACGCGCACCGCTCCGTCGGTATTCGTGACGACGAGAGAATCGGCAGCCATCGGAGTGCCTATGGGTTCCACGCGAGTGTGAGGTCTTTCACGTGCCGCAGTCCGGGCGGGTATTCGAGCTGTTCGTGACCGGGCTTCAGCCAGTAGTCGGGGATCCGGCGATGCCACTCGCGGAGCGCGACGCGCAGCTCGCGGCGCGCAAGGTGGGAGCCGAGGCAGCGATGGACGCCACCACCGAACGCGAGGTGGCGGTTGGTGTCGCGATCGAAGCGGACGTCGGACGCATCGGGGTACTCGATGCGGTCGACATTGGCGGCTCCGAACACGACCATCACCGCGGTGCCTTCCTTGATCGTCTCGCCGTTCGGGAGCTCGGCATCGCGCGTCGTGACCCGGGGTGCGCTGAAGGGCACCGGTGACTCCCACCGGAGGAGCTCTTCGACGGCATTGGGGATGCACGAGGGATCGCCGGCGATCTGGCGGCGGAGCTCGGGGTGCGTCGCGAGGAACGCGTAGAAGCAGGTGAGCGTGTCGCTGACGGTGTCGAGCCCGGCGATCAAGAAGAGAAAGCAGATGTCGAGAATGTCGTTTCGTGACAGCCGTTCGCCATCGATCTCAGCCGCGACGAAGCCGGACACGACGTCGTCGGCGGGTTGCTTGCGCCGGGCGTCGACGAGCGCGCCGAAGTACTCGTAGATCTCCTGGCCGGTGGCCTGCATCACTGCCGCGCGCTTCTCGGCATCGAGCAAGGCGTCGGGATCGCGCTTCTCCGGGTGGAGAATTCCGTCGCGCATGGTCAGGAACATCCGCAGATCGCCTTCGGGCAGACCCATGAGACCGAGGAACACCGAGCTGGGCAGCAGCTCCGCGAAGTCCTCGCTGTAGTTGCATTCGCCGTCGTCGACGAATTTCTCGATGAGCCCGTTCACCCGCCGCGTGATGTCTTCCTCTTGTTCGTCCATCCGCCGCGGCGCGAACAACGGGTCGAGCAGCTTGCGGTACTTCGAGTGCAGCGGCGGGTCGACATTGAGCGGGATCAGCGGTCGGACATTGCCGAGGCCCAGATCGAAGACCGACGAGAACACGTCGTGGTTGCGCAGGACGTGCTCGCAGAGCGCGCGGTCGAAGGTCATCGCCAGGCCCTCTTCCGGTTGCAAGATGCCGCCACCCTCGATCACACGCTGATACGCGGGCTGCGGCGAGGACAGATCGAGCAGGACCGACATCGAGGCCATATCGGTGATCTGCGGGTCGTCGCGTGCCGCGTCGTCGGTTCCGTCGGTCATCGTTGAGCTCCGTCGTTCGTCTGAGCGAGCATCGAGAAGATCATCAGTCGCGCACGGTCTCCAGGAACGACACCACCGCATCGTTGAAGAGATCGTTACGATCGCCCGCAACCATGTGACCGGCGCCCGCGACGTCGACCATCTGCGCGTGTGGCACCAGCTCGAGCAGCTCGCGCGCGCCTTCTTCGCTGAGGAGATCGCTCTGCAGTCCGCGCACGAGGAGGGTCGGTAGAGTCAACGCGCGTGCGGCTTCGCGCAGTCGGGCGGGATCGACCAACGACGCGCGGGTCTCGTCGGCGCCGCCGAGACGCCCGCCGATGAAGGCCGGATCCCAATGCCAGTACCAACGGCCGTCGCGCTCGCGGAGGTTCTTCGACAGGCCGCGGAGATCCGATGGTCGGTGCCGGTGCGGGTTGTACCGCTGGATCGCGTCGGCAACCTCGTCGAGCGATCCGAAACCGCTCTCCATGTTCTCCATCATGAACGCGCCGATGCGCATCCGTCCCTGCTCTTCCATGCGGGGCGCCACGTCGACCAGCACGAGCGCCCGCGCGACCTTCTTCTCGGGCTGCATGTCGGGGTGCTCGCCGATCGCGGCGAGCGACGCGACGCCGCCCAACGACGCCCCGACGAGCGCGGGCGACGAGCCGAGCGCTCGTGAGATGGCGAGCACGTCGCCGGCGAAGGCGTCGAGCGTGTAGTCGCCGTCGGCCGCCCATTCGCTGTCGCCGTGGCCGCGGAGGTCGACCGCGTACGCGCGCCAACCCTTGTCGCCCAGCGCGCCGAGCGTCGTGCCCCACGAATGGCGCGTCTGACCCCCGCCATGGAGCAGGATCGCGGGCGGACCGTCGGCCGGGCCGGCCGCGTCGGACGCGAGGCGGTTGCCGTCGCGTCCGACGAACTGCATCACGTGGAGGACTCGGTCACGCGGCGGCGCGTTCGAGGATGTGGACGCCGCACGCCGAGCCGAGGCCGATGACGTGCGCAAGCCCGACCTTCGCGTTCTCGATCTGGCGGTCGCCGGCCTCACCGCGGAGGTGGTGGCAGACCTCCCAGATGTTCGCGATGCCCGTGGCCGCGATCGGGTGGCCCTTCGATTCGAGCCCGCCCGAAACGTTGACCGGCGTCTTGCCGTCACGCCAGGTGGCGCCCGACCGGAAGAAGTCGGCGGCGCCACCCTCTTCGCACAACCCGAGGTTGTCGTAGTGGACGAGCTCCGCGGTGGCGAAGCAGTCGTGCAGCTCGACCAGGTCGAGGTCTTCGGGCCCGACACCCGCAGCCTCGTACGCCTGCTTGGCCGCGTTGCGCGTGAGCGTGTTGACGTTGGGGAGGATCTGGCACGCCTCCTCGTAGGGGTCGCTCGTGAGCACCGATGCCGCGACCTTGATCGCGCGCTTCTGCTGGTCGAGCGAGAGCGTCTTGAGCTTGGTGTCGCTCACCACGACCGCGGCGGCCGCGCCGTCGCAGTTGGCCGAGCACATCGGGCGCGTGTTCGGGTAGGCGATCATGACGTCGTTCATGATCTGCTCGAGCGTGAACCGCTTCTGGTAGCTCGCGAGCGGGTTCAACGTCGAATGCGCGTGGTTCTTCTCGGAGATCTGGGCGAACAGCTCGAAGTCGACGCCCCCGTACTTGTGGCCGTACTCCATCCCGATCTGCGCGAACACGCCGGGCATCGTCTCGGTGCCGATGCGGCCGTCGACGCCGGCCACCGCGCCGTAGCGACCGCGCGGTGTCCACTCCGCAGCATCGGCCGAGCGGGAACCGCCGGCGAGGAGGCCCGCACCCGCGAGCTTCTCCACTCCGACTGCGAGACCCATGTCGCACTCGCCGGCTTTCACCGCCATGATCGCGGTACGCAATGCCGTGGCACCGGTCGCGCACGCGTTGGCGACGTTGTACACCGGGATTCCCGTCTGGCCGATCTGCTTCTGGAGTGTCTGGCCGATGCTGCCGGGTCCGCCCATGAGGTTGCCGGCCGCAAGGATGCCCATGTCGCGCATGGTGACGCCGCCGTCGGCGAGCGCACCCATCGCCGCCTCGCTCGCGAGGTCGATCGTGTCCTTGTCGGGGTGCTTGCCGAACTTGGTCATGTGGATCCCGAGGATCCAGATGTCGTCAGCGGCCATTGCCTGCTCCTCTACGATTTGTTGACTGCGGCTACGCCTGTAAGGGCTCGAAACCGAACCCGATCGCTTCGGTGCCGGCGCTATCCGTGCCGACGACCTGGGTTGCGAGCCTGACCTTCATACCGACGTGCACGTGATCGGCGTCGGGCTCGACGTTGACAACGTTGGCGCGCACGCTCGTGCCCTCGCAGTCGATCAGCCCCGCCACGAACGGCACCGGTATGCCGGGCGCGGCGAGCGAGACGATCGTGAATGCCCGCAACTCGCCGGTCGTCGCGATCGAGACCTCGCGGAAGTCGGTGGCGAAGCAGTTCGCACACGCGTTCCGGCGGTCGAAGTAGCGCGCCCCGCACTGCGTGCACTCGTGCGCGACAAGGTGCGGCTCGGGCTCGAGCGCCAGGTATTCGACCAACGGGATGTTCTTCGCCATTCGGGCCTCCAGACGAGCGTTCAGGTCCCTTGTTAGCAGCCCTGCGTCTCGCCCCTCTACTGCGCGCCTGTTCTCCGGGCTCTACAGGAGAACAGTCTCCTGTTGGAGCTCGATGGTGTTGCCGGCAGGATCGGTGAACCAGATCTGCACCGTGCCTTCGCCCTGCAGCGCTTGCTCGTAGTCGATCCCGCGTTCTTCGAGCTCGGCGATCGCGCCGTCGAGGTCGGTGACGGCGACGCAGTAGTGATGCCCGGTCGGGTCGACCCCGACGCCCCGCGCCGGCGCGCCGACGATGTGGAGCTCCTGATCGCCGACCGCGTGCCAGTGCCCCTCGACGCCGGGGATCTCGGGTCGGGGCTTGTCGCCCAGCCCGAGCACGTCTCGGTAGAAGCCGACCATCGTGGCGACCGGGGTGCCGTTGCAGTTCACCGACACGTGGTGGAAGCGAGTGACGATCATCGGGGCTCCGCTCCTTCTGCGCGCGGCGCGGGCTCGAGTTGCTGCATGAATTCCAGCCGGATGTTGCCCGGCGCCGACACGAACGCGATGCGGCGCTTCCCGAATGCGCCCTCCACGACCGCCGGGCCCCAAACCACCTCGTGCCCGACGAGCTCCCGGTCGAGATCGTCGGTGAACAGCGCGGGGTGGAGAAAACCTTCGCGAGGGAGGTCGACGGCGTCTTCGTAGATCGCGTGCGTGAACAGCGTGATCATCACGGGACCGAGGTACACGTCGGCCCGCTCCCCGTTGTTCCACACCATCCGGTCCCGCACGTCCGCGCCCGCATGTTCGTAGAACGCGCACGCCGCGTCGAGATCGGCGACCTTCACCGCCAGGTTCGCCATGCCCGTGATCGTCACGCTTGCTCCCGTGCTCGCGGATCGGTGCACGAGCGTACCGACCGAACGGTCATTCATGGCCCGCGCTCGTCGCGCGCTCCGTCGAGAAGACCAGCCCTGTGATCACGGTCGGTCTTCTCGCAGTGATGCGGAGTGCAGAGCGGTTGCATGTTGCCGAGGGTGGTGAGCCCGCCGTTCGCGCAGGGATCCTTGTGGTCCCATTGCAACCCGAACTGGCGGTTGCAACCGGGCTCGGCACACGTGACAGCGTCGAAGCCCGGCGCAGCACCCAGTTCCAATGCCGTGTTGAGCTCGGCGGGACGATGGCGCCCGTGGTGCGCGACTTCCAGGATGTTCACGCCGTCGTGCAGCAAGGCTTTCACGAACGCGTCGTCGATGCGCTCGCGCACGGTGCTCACCGGCGCCGGTCCACCCCCGACGATGTGGCACGGCTCGCCCGGATGCGCATGCCCGCGCCGGTACGCGCGCCCGTCGATGACGAACACCACGTCGACTGCCGTCGACCTCTCGGACCCGCCTCCGTCGACCAGGCGAACGAACGCGTCGGCTGCGAGCGCGGCGCGCGTCTCCGTGCGCTTCTCTCGTCTCGCGGTTCGCCACTCCCGATCGGTCTGCGTATCGAGGCGATTGACGAACGCCACGCCGGCTATCGGTGGCAAAGCGCCCCGGAAGCGGATCATTCCCATTGCGTCTTTCCAGTGCACGAATTCCCGTGCCGCATGCTGCTTCTCGTGCAGCTCCTCGGGATCGATGCCCTCGAGCCGTCGCTTGCGAGCCGTGTCCTTCACCACCCGAAGTCCCGACTCCCGAGCGAGCGCCAAAAGCTCCGCCTCATGTTCCGGTACCGAGGTGATCTCGGCCGCCTGCGCCAACGACACCTCGCCCGCAACCAACGCGTCTCGGGTGGCGGGACAAGCGTCGAGGAGTTTCACGGTCTCCAACGCGGTGCGGGCTGCACCGGCCTTGCTACCGCTGACCCGGGCCAGCCACTCCGGCGCTGACGCGCCAGTCCGCTCACGATGCGCCCCACACTCCACCGCACGCGACGCAGCACGCGCGCTCGCCGTCTCGCAGACCTTCGCGCCGCGCGCGAACCGTTCCGCCAGGTCCGCGCAGTCGGACCCGGACCACAGCGAGGGATCGAACGCGATGAGCGCGGCGCACAACTCGTCGACGAGCGAACCGATCCCGGACACCACACCTCCTCGCGCGACACAAAAGATCACGAACCGAGGAAGTGGATCGGGGGAGTGGAGACAAGACTAATCGAACATACGTTCGCTGTCAAGAAAGCTCGTGGAATCGCGCGAGCGCGTCGGCGCGAGCGCCGGCGTCGAAATACTCCATGCGCGCGATGAGATTGCGCTCGTCGTCGAGCGCGACCACGAGGTACCAGTCCCACGCCACGGATCCGCCGCCTCCCGCGGCCGTGCCGATCTGGTGGTTGCGCACGAGCGCTGCTCTCGCGGTCGCGTCGATCGACTGGATGACCACGACGACGTCGGGCACCTGTTCGACCAGCTTCTGCAAGTCGGCGACCAGGTGCTTGCTCCCGCGGCCGCGGGGAAACCCGATCCGCAGGTGATCGACGATGTCGAGGTCGGGAGTCAACAGGGCCGAGAAGTCGTCCCACGCGCGATGGTTGATCGCCGCGGTTCCGGCGATCACCCGCTGCTCGACGGGAGCGGCGTGAACGGCCCCGCTCGTCCGGTATCGCGAGTCGAGGTCGTCGAGCGCGGCGACAAGATCGGATGCGTCGTGCCGGATCGTCACCCGGTCACCCGCGGCGCCGTCGCACTCGGCGATCAGGAGCGCGCCATCGGCGCGCATCAGCGCCAGCCGTTCTCCTCGCAGCGCCACGGCTTCGGCCGTGCCCGAGCGCTGCGACATGAACGAGCGCGTCGCCGCGTTCTCGAGCCGAAGGTCCGGGGTATCGAGCGCTTCGGCACCCAGCTCGTCGACGCGGGCGAGCGCGGCATCGAAGTCATCTTCGGCGAACCATTCGATCCGCTCCACCAGGCCCGCGGTGTCGACGAGTGTGACGAGGTGGTGGACCCATTCGTACGCGCTTCCGTCGGTACTCGTGCCCAGGCCACAGCGCGTCATCAAGGAGGCTCTTCCCGACCAGTAGCGCGTGCGGTCGTACCCCAAGTAGTCGGGAGCGAGCTGAGCTCCGGCCTGCAGGGCCTCGACGAAGCCGTCGCGTCCAGTCGTCCCGAAGCCGATCGGACGGTGGTCGACCGACACGAAGCCGCCGGCCAGGAGGTCCCGGAAACCTTGCCAATCCCGAGCCCGACCCATGTCGCGCAGTGCCACCGCGAGCCGGACGAGCTCCGCGTGCTCGGCGCCTTCGCCGGCGATGTAGCGCGCCTCGAGCTCGTCCATCGCGCTCGCGAGGTCGGCCTCGTCGTAGAGAGCGCTGTAGAGGACCAATCCGTCGTCGTCGAACTCGTCGACAGAGAGACGTATGGCCTCGAAGCCGTCGGACGTGCGCGACGTGATGCGACCGAGTTGGAGGCGCTCGCCGCGGACGGCCAAGGGTCGAATCTCGATCTCCGTGAATCCGACCTCGATGCCGGCATCAAGGAGCACGCCGAGGTCGTGCCGATCCTTTATCATGGGTGCGGACACGATGCCGCCGTGATCGACCCGAACGTAGTCATCTCGAACATACCGCTGCGCGTCATCCCGCCGGCCCCGACGCAGGAGGTTCACCCACTCCTGGATCCGACGCGTCGACTCGTTTTCCGGATACGGCGTGCGGGGATCGACCGCCCCGAGCTCGTCGAGGCGCGCGAGTGCGGCAGGGAAGTCGGATTCGTCGAACCACTCGTTGCGCGTCACGCGGCCCGCGGCGTCGACCGCGAGGACGGTGTGCATGACCCATTCGTACGCGTTGCCCTCGGACGTCGTTCCCGATGTCGTGCTCGTCGCGAGTGCCACCCGGCCGACGCGGTGCACCTTGCGGGTGACGGTCGTCCACTCGGGAGCCATCGTCACGCCCGCGCGGAGGAAGTCGATGAATTCGTCTCGGTTGCTTTCGGGCGCACCGAGCCCACGATGATCGACGAGCACGAACTCCGGCGCGAGAAGGTCGCGCAAGCCGTCCCAGTCGAGCGTGCGGTGCAGCGTCAGCGTTTGCCGGCCCGCGCGGTAGGCGTCGGGGTGTTCCGCAGCCTCACCCGCGAGGAAGCGCGCTTCGAGCTCGTCGATCGCCGCTTCGAGGTCGTCCTCGTCGAAGAGCGTCACCCGGGCCAGCCGGCGCGCGTGGTCGACCTCGTCGATCGTGAGGAACACGACTTCGCGCCCGTCGGCGGCGCGCCAACCGCTTCGTGAGAGCATCAGCGACTCGCCGCGTACCGCGAGGGGTTCGGCGATCGACTCGTTGAAGCCGACTTCGTACCACGCATTCATCGATGCGATGAAGTCTTCGCGGCCGATCGCCGTGGGCGCGGAGACACCCCGGCGCCGATCGAAACGGGTGAGGTCTTCGGCGATGAGTGCTCGACCACCGTCGACGTCACCGGCATTGAAGCAGGCCAACATTTGTGCGACCTGACGCCACGCATCGTTCTCGGCGTGCGGCGTGCGGGGATCGACCGCGCCGAGCTCGTCGAGGAGCGCGAGTGCGGCGGGAAAGTCCTCCTCGGCGAAGTACTCGACCCGGCTCACTCGACGCGACGGGTCGACGAGCGCGACGACCACATGCGTCGACTCGTACTGGCTGCCCTCGTCGCTGATCCTGGTTGACTGCTGCACGCTGAGGAGCGCGGGGCCGACGACGTGCAGGGTGCGGTTGACGAGCGTCACCTCGGCCGCGACATCGGCGAGCGATCTGGACGCGGCGACGAAATGCTCAGCGTCGCCCTCGCCGAACGCGAGCGGTCGATGGTCGACCACGGTGAATCCGGGTGTCAGGAGGTCACGGAGGGCATCCCAGTCTCTCCTGTGACCGGCCCGCGCGAGTGCCGCGACGGCGCCGAGCGTCTCCGAGTGCGGCGAACCTTCGCGCGAGAGATATCGCGCTTCGAGCTCTCTCCGCGCGCCCTCGAGGTCGTCTTCGTCGAAGTACACGGACGCGCAGATTTGCTCGCGCTCATTGATCTCGACCACCGAAATGAGAGGGATGGTGTCGCCGTGGTCCGAACGCCTCGTGTGCCTGGTCAATGCCAGCCGATCCCCGCGCACCGCGATCGGTTCGATGTCGTTCACGTGGAAGCCGAGCTCGGTATACACGTGAAAGTTCTCGAGCCGCTCGTCGCGCGTGTTGTCGGGCATCGAGACCAGGGACCGACGATCGATCCGGACCTCGTCGTCGGCCATGACGCGGCGCACCTCGTCGGGGTGCCCCGCGAGGAGGAGGTCGTACGCCCGTCGCTCGACGCGTGTCGCGGTGTTGCTCGCATACGGACTGCGCGTATCGCCCGCAACGCGCGCGGCTGGTCTGCGATCTGCGACCGGAGCCGGTTCGGGAGCGTCGCGGCTGCTTGCAACGGCCCCGAGCTGCTCAGCGGGGACCGTCGCACCCTTGAGCTCGTAGAGGCGTAGCGCGTCGGCCCGCGCCGACTGCGCCCCCACCGCGTCGCCGGCGGCCTCGCGCAGGCGCGCGAGCGCGACGCAGGCGTCGGCGTGATCGAGCAGGTAGTCGGTCGCGGCGGCGATCTCGGCTGCGGCTTCGGCGTGCGCGATGCCGGCCGTCAGGTCGGCGCGCGCCGCGAGCACCTCGGCCCGCGCCACCCGCCACACGATCGCGGTCTTGAGGTTCTCGCCCGCGAGCTCCTCGCTCGCCGTCGCCATGCGGTCGGCCTCGTTCACCTCGCCCTGCTCGAGCAACGCGCGCGCGAGGAGCGCGGCGGCCTGGCCCGCGTCGGCACCCACTCCCAACGTGCCGAGACCTTCGTACGCCGCGCGCAACGGCGGGATCGCGGCGGCGGGATCGCCGGAGATCATCTCGACCATGCCCGTGAACAGCTCGGTTTCGAGCAGGCCGTGGCGCAAGCCCTGCTCTTCGAGTGATGCGCGCGCCGATGCCAGCATCGAGCGCGACACGTCGAAACGGCCGCGCAACGCCTCGAGCACGGCCTGGCATCGCATAGACGTGGCCTCGACCGACGGCGACGCGGTGGTGATGCGCAGCAAGCGCACGACGTCGAGGCAACGACCTCCGGCGCGGGCGACCGGGCTCGGGCCGAACAACGCAGCCTGTGGTGCGGCACCCAACACCGCGGTGACCCGGCGGCGATCGTCGGCGGCCCGCGCCGCGCCGAGCGCGAGGTCAAGCACCACTTCACCCTCGCCGACTCGCCCGAGGCGGAAGAGCAGACCCGCGCGCACCTGGTGAGCCTTGGCCTCACCCGCGCCGTCGCCCAACGCTCGGAGTGTTTCGGCTGCCGACGTCGCGGTCGTGTCGGCGCCGCGGAGTCCCTGGGGATCGGTGAGACCGATCAATTGCGCCTGGTAACACGCGGCCCACGCGGCGAGCTGCTCGTCGCCGTCGGTCAGCGCGCTCAGCTGCTGTACGAGCGGGCTCCCGGCGACGACGTCGCCCGACGCGAGGAAGGACTCGCAAGCGATGAACAATAACTCGGCGCGCGCCGACGTATCGCTCTCCGGTAGCAAGATGACCGCCCGGCGGGCGAGCGCGCCGGCGGAGGTGAGATCGTCCCGACCGAGCGCCCGCCGGGCGGCGATCAACAACAGTGCTGCCGAGCGCACACCGAGCTGCACGGCCGCGGCGTCGACGCTGCCGAGCTCGTGGCGGTACAGGAATGCCTGCTCGTAGTGGAACGCGATCGCGGCTTCATGCTCGCCGATCAGGTTCGTCGCGTTCGTGTCGGTCCACAACGCGACCCGTCGGTGCAGATCGGCGCGTGTTGTTTTGAGGAGGCGCCGATAGGCGGCGTCACGGATGAGCACATGGTGGAAGCGGTGCACCGGCTCGTCACCCCAGTAGGTGCCGGTCGGCTCGACGAGCTCCTTGCGGCGCATCGCCTCGAGCAGCGTCGGTACCGACACCTGATCGCCGGTGAGCTCGCGCAGCGCGCCGAGACTGAACTCCGCGCCGATCACCGACGCCAGCTCGAGGACCCGCCGTTCCTCGGTAGGAAGCCGCTCGACGCGTGACGCGAGCAGCGATTGGATGGTGGGAGGAACCTCGACCGCGTCGGCGTCGATCGTCAGCTCCCACTCGCCGTCGGCGCGCCGGCTGATCACGTCGTCGTCCACCAGCATGCGCACGAGCTCGCGCACGAACAACGGGTTACCGTCGGTCGAGCTCGGGAGGCGTTCGACCAGCCCCGACGGCAGGCGCTCGGTGCCGAGGAGCCCGGCTGCGAGCTGCTCGGTCGCGGCGGAGTCGAGACCGTCGAGCGCGAGCACGTCTGCGACTCTTCGGCTCGTCTCCGCCAATCCGGGACGGACCTCGCGCAGCTCCGGACGCGCGAGGCACAGCAGCATCACCGCGGCGTCGGTCACCCATTCCGCCAAGTGTTCCAACAGGTCGAGCAGCTTCGGTTCGGCCCATTGGATGTCGTCGATGACAATCACAACGGGGTGGGACGCGGCCATCGACTCGACCAGGCGGCGGATCGCCCAGAAGGTCTCCTCGACCGAACGCGCCGCGGCCGCGCCGTAGACGCCGGCGAGCACGTCGATGAGCCGCTCCTGTTCGGTGTCGTCGGATGCCAGGAGCGCGGCGATGCGATCACGTGCGTTGACGCCGCCGGATTCGTCGTCGAGTCCGGCGGCCTGCCGGATGAGCTGCGCGACCGGTGCGAACGTGGCCTCACCGGCGCGGTCACACCGGATCTCGAATGTTGACGCCCCGCCGTGGGCTGCGAGGCGACCGGCCAGCTCGCGCGACAGACGGGTTTTGCCGACACCGGGCGAGCCGAGCACGGTCACGAGCTGGACGTGACGGCTGGAAGCCGCGCGATCGAACGCGGCGACCAGCCGATCCATCTCGACGCCGCGGCCGACGAACGGCGCCACCGGATCCGGCGATGCCGAAACGCCGGACGCGACTTCGTAGATCGCGACCGGTTGGGCGCGACCCGCGACCACGACCTCGCCGAGGGCTTCGTAGCCGAACTCGGCGCGCGTGATGCGCCACGTCTCCTCACCGACGAGCACCTGGCCCGGGCGGCACGCCTTTTCGAGGCGAGCGGCGACGTTGAGCGCGTCGCCGATGAGATCGGCGTCTCCCTCCGCAATCACCACCTCGCCCGTATTGATGCCGACGCGAAGCGTGAGCGTCTCTGCGTGACGCATCGCGACCTCGGTCGCGAACGCCTCGAAGCGTTGCTGTGCCTCCACGCCGGCGCGGACCGCGCGCGTCGCGTCGTCTTCGGCGATCCCGGGAATGCCGAACACCGCCATCATCCCGTCGCCCATGAACTTCGCGACGGTTCCGCCGTGCGCGTCGATCACGCTTTGGAGGATTGCGTGGTAGCGCGCCATCACCTCGCGGGTGAGCTCGGCGTCGGTGCGCTCGCCGAAGCTCGTGGAGCCCCCGAGATCGGCGAACAGCACGGTCACGGTCTTGCGGGAGGCATCCTCTGCGACCGCGGGCGCCGTCGGGGCCGGCGGTGTCTCCGAGACCGGCGCACCACACTGGTCACAGAATCGCAGCGCGGGATCGAGCTCCGCGTCGCAGTTCGCGCACCTCCGCACCAACAGTGACCCGCAGCCGCCGCAAAATCTGGCGGCCGGCCGGTTCGAGCGCCCACACTCCGCGCATTCCACACCGCGATCCTCGCGCGATGCGAGAGGACTACGTCGTGCCCGGTCGCGCCGTCAGCCGGGCGTGTTCACCGGCTGTGGGTGGGGGAGGGAAGCGAGGAAATCTTCGACGGCTCCGGCCGCGAGGGGCCGGGCGAAGAAGAAGCCCAGCACGCTGACGCATTCTTCCACCAGCAGCTGGCTGAAATGCTCGTGCTCCTCGATGCCCTCGGCCAGCGTCTTCAAACCGAGTTGCTTGCCCAGCTGCACGAGCGTGTGGAGGAGCGCCTTCGATTCGGTTGCTCCAGTTCCGCTGAGCGGTGTGATGAACGAGCGGTCGATCTTCAAGATGTCGACCGGGAACTGCCGCAGGTACGCGAGTGACGAGTATCCGGTGCCGAAGTCGTCGATCGCGACGCTGACACCGATCGCCTTGACCGCGGTCAGCTGCCGGGCGGTCGCGTCGGCGTCGCGCATGATCGCGGTCTCGGTGATCTCGATGACGAGCGCCGACGGATCGAGTCCGGTCGCGGTGAGCGTCGCGCGGAGATCCTCCACGAGGTTCTGGTCGTCGAGTTGGCGCGCCGAGACGTTGACGGACACGTACATGTCCCGTTCCGGCAGATGCCATTCGACGGCTTGGCGACACGCCTCGGTCATGATCCAGCGGCCGACGTGGACGATCTGATTGGTCTCCTCGAGCAGCGGGATGAAGGTGTCGGGCTGCACCACGCCGCGCGACGGGTGGTTCCATCGCAGGAGGGCCTCGACGCCGAGCACGCGGCCGTTCTCGAGATCGAAGATCGGTTGATACATGAGGAAGAACTCGCCGCGCTCGAAACCGGCCCGGAGATCGAGCTCGAGCGTGAGGCGATCCTCGACTGCGGCCTGCATCTCACGCTGGAACGTGACGAACCGATCGCGACCGGCGGTCTTCGCTTCGTACAGCGCGATGTCGGCGTCGCGCAACAGATCGGTCGCCGCGATGTTGCTGCCGAACGCGATGCCGATGCTCGCGGTTATCCGGAGGCGGCCACGCGTCGTGTTGTCGATCTCGAACGGCTCGCGCATCACCTCGAGCAGGCGTTCGGCAACGAACTCCGGGCTCCCCGTCGGCGATCCACCCTCGACGAGCACGACGAACTCGTCACCGCCGAGGCGGGCGATGGTGTCGGCTTCTCGCAAGGTCGCCGAGAGCCGCGCCGCGACCGACTGCAGCAGCCGATCGCCGGCTTCGTGGCCGAGCGTGTCGTTGACCTGTTTGAACCCGTCGAGATCGATGAACAGTGCGGCGCTCTCGGTGCCCGTTCGGCGCGCCCGCGCGAGCATCTGCTCGACCCGGTCGAGGATGAGCGCGCGATTCGGGAGCCCGGTGAGCGAGTCGTGCAACGCCTGGTGACGGATGCTCTCGAGCAACCGGGCGTTGCGGATCGCGATCGTGGCCTGACTCGCGAGGCCGCGCAGCCGGTTCGGGACCTCGGGATCGTCGCGGAGGCGCTCCGGCCGCTCGGTCACGTCGCCGACGACGAGGCCGACCGGGTCGCCGTCGATCACGATCGGGATCGTCGCCACGGCGGCGGTGCCCATTTCCTTCATGAGATTCGACAGCGTGCCGCGATCGCCGGCGGTGGCGCGATCCCAGACGTTGACCGAGACGTCGCCCGCCTTCATCTGCGCGACCGGTACGTCCAACGATCGCAAGTGCACGTCCGCCGACGCGGCGAAGCCGTGGGTCGCCACGACGCGGCCCGTGCTCGCCTTCGGTTCGAACAGGATGACGGCCGCGCGGTCACAGCCCACGACCGCAGGTACCGCTCGTGCGATGTGGGCCGCCATCTCGTCGGTCGTCGCGATGTCGGTCAGGGAGTTCGACAGGTCGAGGAGGGCACGCGCGGTCTCGGCCTGACGGCGCGCGTCTTCGAGCGCCGCGGCCGAGTCGAGTGCGGCGGCGACCAGGCGGGCGTAGACCTGCAACACGATGCGTTCCTGCGGGAAGAACCGCGCGTTGGGGTTGACGGCCGCCAGCCGGCCGTAGCGACGGCGGTTGGATTGCACCTCGACGACCAGATGGCTCTCGTCGTCGTCGTGGGCGCCGGCGAGGAGCTCGGCCGCGAGGCGTTCGGCCGCGACATCCCCGATTCCGGCGGCGTACACCTGCCGGTCGGCCGAGGGCAGGGCGTCGAGGGCGAGCACGAACACGGGCGCGGAGATCGTACGGCCCGCCGAGACGATCACGCGGGCGAGAATTTGCTCGAGATCGTCGTCGGAGACGAGATCGCCGACGGTCTGCTGTAGCTCGTCGAGGCGCGCGGTCAGCACCTGGATTCGTGTCTCGAGGTATTCCGCCTCCGCCGACGGATCGTCGGGAAACCAGCGGACGCGGTACTCGCACGCCGGGGCGCCGTCACACGCGCACGCTTCCTTGGTCACCTCGGCGCGCATCCCGAACAATCGCGGGATGTTCGAGTAGAGACCGGCTGCCCACGCGCAGTACTCGCGATACGGGGCGAAGCCATCGAGGAACCACTCGCGTACGACCCACTCGGCGGGCCCGATCTCCTGCCCTTCGAGGGCAAGCACCGGAGCGAGGCCGGCGCCACCCGACTCGGACACCATCCGGAACAGCGCTTCGGGTGAACCGAGCGATTGCAGCATTGCCGTCATCTCGGGCATCGACGGGTCGGTCAGTCCGCCGCTGGAGGCGTCCGTCAGTGCGTTGGTGCCGCAGATCGCGGCGGTGGCGACCAGCAGCCTGCGGAACTGCTCGTAGGAGCTCCACGTCGCGATGTCGGAGAGCTCGTCGAAGGTTCGAGTTTCCGCGGCCTCGGCCAACACACGCGTCGTCACATCCGGGTCCGCCTGATCGCGCAGATAGCGCATCAGCATCCACGTGTTCACGCCCGCGAAATGAAGCCCGGGCGGCAGATCGGCGTCCGCCATACAAGGAATGTCGACACGCGATCAGGGGCCCTTGAGCGCCTCCGGACGGTCCACTTTGGGCGGATTCGCCCCGCCTCAGACCCGGGCGTCGAGCTCGTGAATGCGATGCGCCATCCCGTGCAGCAGCGCGTCGCGGATCGCGGGCATTTCGTCGAGCGCCCAGATGAATGCGTCGCGCGAGAGCGAAACGAGCGACATCGGCCCGACTGCGGTGAAGGTCGCGTTGCGGGGCGCGGGGTCGAACAGGCTCAGGTCAGGGCGCGAGCTGCTCGCGCGCGAAGGTCTGGTCGGGGCCGCGGCGGTAGACGACGCGATCGTGCAGCCGGTCACGCCGGCCCTGCCACAACTCGAGCTCGTCGACGCCCACGACGTATCCACCCCAGAACGGCGGCAACGGCGGCTCGGAGCCGGCGAAACGGGCTTCGATCTCGACGAGGCGCTGTTTGAGTTCCTCCACCGGGATCGGGCGGCTCTGCGGCGAAGCCCAGGCACCCAAACGATGGCCCAACGGCCGCGTCGCCCAGTAGCGCTCCGACTCGCCGACGTCGAGTCGCGCGACGGGTCCGACGACGCGGACCTGGCGCTCGAGCTCGCGCCAGTGGAACACGAGGGCCGCGCGCGGGTTCACGTCGAGATCGGCTGCCTTTGCGCTCTCGAGGTTCGTGTAGAACGCGAGGCCGCGATCGTCGAGACCGCGCAGCAGCACGGTGCGGGCAGACACCTCTCCGTCTGTCGTCGCAGTCGCCAGCGTCATCGCGTCCGGCTGACGGACACCGGCCGCGACGGCTTCGTCGTACCAGCGGCGGAATTGCGCGACCGGGTCGGCATCAACGGAGTCGGGGGTGAGACGGTTCACGGGACCTCGAGTTGAGCGTGTCTGGTCGTCCATCGTTCCAGCTCGCGCGGTCAGATCGCGCCGGGAGAGCGATTTGGGGGGATTTCACACCCCATCCCGTTGCAGCATGCGAGCGGGTCGCCAAGATGTATGCATGAGCTCGGCGAACTGGCACGAGGTGACCGTTCGCGCGATCGCGCCGGAGCGCCTCGGACAATTGCTCGGCGCGGAGCGCGCCGAGCAATTCGCGCGCACCGCGGAAGCGGCTCGGGGCCGCCTGGCCGGCCGGCGCGTCGTCAACGTGAACTCGACTGCCGCGGGCGGTGGTGTCGCCGAGCTCCTCCAAACGCTGCTCGCGTACGCCAGGGGCGCGGGCGTCGACGCCCGGTGGGTCGTGGTCGAGGGCGATGCCGGTTTCTTCGAGATCACCAAGCGTCTGCACAATCATCTCTACGGAACTGCGGGCGATGGCGGTCCGCTCGGCTCCGGCGAGCGTCTCCGCTACGAGGAGACGATGCACCGCAACGTGGCGCGCGTGAAAGCAGTAGCCCGTCCGGGCGACATCGTCGTGCTCCACGATCCGCAAACCGCCGGGTTGGCTCGTCACCTCACGAACGCCGGCACGAGGGTCGTGTGGCGTTGCCACGTCGGCATCGACACGCAGAACGAACATTCGGAACGGGCCTGGGCGTTCTTGCGCCCGTACCTCGACGACATTGATGCCTTCGTCTTCTCGCGCGCGCCGTTCGCGCCGCCGTTCGTGCTGGGCGACCGCCTCGCGGTCATTCCACCGTCGATCGACCCGTTTGCGGCGAAGAACGAGAACATCGAGCCCGCGCGAGTGACCGGAATGCTGCATCACGTCGGGTTGCTCGCCGGTGAAGGAGCCGACCCGGCGGTGCCCTTCACGCGACGCGACGGATCGGCGGGTGTGGTCGAACGGCGTGTCGATCTCATGGGCACCGGTCCTCCACCGCGCCCAACGGATCCGATCGTGTTGCAGGCGTCGCGCTGGGATGTCATGAAGGACATGCCCGGAGTCATGACCGGTTTCGCCGAATCCATCGCGCCGCGAACCGACGCGCACCTCGTTCTCGCCGGTCCCGAGGCGAGCGGTGTGGCCGACGATCCCGAGGCCGACGACGTGCTGCGCGATTGCAGGGAGCTCTGGGCGCAGCTGCCCGACGGGATTCGCGGCCGCATCCACCTTGTCTGCGTGCCGATGGCCGACGGGGACGAGGCGGCCGCGATCGTCAACGCCCTGCAGCGCCACGCCACGGTGGTCGTGCAGAAGAGCCTGGCCGAGGGATTCGGACTGACCGTCACCGAAGCGATGTGGAAGGAACGACCGGTGGTCGGCAGCGCCGTCGGCGGCATCGTCGACCAGATCGTTGACGGAGATACCGGGTTCCTCGTCGACGCGCTCGACCTCGACGCGTACGCGCGGGCAGCGTGCTCGCTCCTCGATGACCGCCAATTGGCGGCCCGCATGGGTTCCGCGGGCCGCCAACGGGTGAGAGACGAATTCCTGGGCGACCGCCATCTCGCACAGTGGGCACAGCTCTTCGAACGTCTCGCGTAGCCGCGAACCTCGCCGGAGCTGCCCGGCAAGAAACATCACTCCCGAGCGATGCGTTGCTCCACTCGTGAACATCCTCGCCCCTCGGGCAGCCTGCAGGAGCGATCGTCCCGCGCGACGTTCTCGTCGGGGTGCTCGCCGATCGCCGCGAGCGACGCGACGCCGCCCAACGACGCCCCGACGAGCGCGGGCGACGAACCGAGCGTTTGCGAGATGGCGAGCACGTCGCCGGCGAAGGCGTCGAGCGTGTAGTCGCCGTCGGCCGCCCATTCGCTGTCGCCGTGGCCGCGGAGATCGACCGCTACGCGCGCCAACCCTTGTCGCCCAGCGCGCCGAGCGCGGGGCGCCTCCTGAGCGTCCCCGCGTCCCCCGGGCATGGTCCCCGGGGACGCATTTTTGTCGTATCGAGTTGCGTTACGCGATTATCGCGGCCGACGGATTCGACAGGGGTCCGGTGCCGCGACTGTTCGTGGCGTTCACCCGACACACATAGCTCTTGCCGACCGTGAGACCCGAGACCGTGATCGGACTCGCAGTTCCGGTCGTGGTCTTCGTCACACCGCCGTTCGACGATGCACAGGTAACCGAGTAGCTCGTGATCGGAGCGCCGTTGTTCATCGGTGCGGCGAACGTGTTCCTCAACTGTCCCGCGGCCGGGTGGGTCACCGTCGGCTTCCCGGGCTGTCCCGGCGCGCCCGCGATCATCGCTGTAGTCAGGGCGGACGGCGGTCCGTAGCCGAGGGTGTTGCGTGCCGCGACCGTGAATCGGTACGACGTCCCGTCGGTCAATCCCCCGATGATCTGCGAAGTCGCGGCCGAGTTGAAGATGCGCGCCGGCTGCGCGACACCCGTCGCGTACGGGATGAGCCGGTAGCCCGTAATCGGAAATCCGCCATTGTTCGGGGCTGCCCAGTTCACCTTCGCGCCATGGTCGTTGTACGGCACCGCAGACACAGCGGGCGGCTTACCGGGCACGTCCGCCGGACACGGGCCCGCAAGGTTGCTCGTCTTGAGGAAAGGCTCGAGCGCCATATCTCCCTCGGTAGAACCGCCGCCCGGACCCGACTGCGACCCCCACCAGTTGCACGTGGCGTCGAGAATTCCGACTGTTCCGCCTGCTACCGAGATCCCGGTGTCGAGGTTGTTCACCGCCATGTTGTTGCGAATCACCGTGAAATTACCGTTCGACACGTTGGCCGCGGGGCCGTCATTGGCGATGCGAACGCCGTGCCAACTGTTACTGAAGGTGTTCCCGGTGACCGTCACCGGTGCGACGAAGTTCGGCGCACCGAACGTCCGGATGCCCGAGCCGCGGTTGTCGCTTTCCGCCGCGAAGTCGTTTTGGATGTTGTCGAAGAGGTTGCCGCTGATCGTCAGGTTGCCGAGCTTGCCGGCCAGCTGGACCCCGTACTCGTGGATGTCCTGGAACGTGTTGCCCGAGACGGTGCCGCTCACGGTGTTGAGGTTGACAGCGGGGACAGCGACGTTGTCAGTGAGGAGCGTGAAGGTGTTCCCAGTGAAGGTGACCGCGGCTTGCGTTCCCGGACCGGTTGCGCCCCACGCGGCGATGACACCCGTACCGGGAGAGCCGGTCTGGGCGATGTTCGTGAACTTGTTGTTCGTGAAGGTCAAGGTCGCGGAGCTCGTGGCGTTCACGAGCACGTTGACGTAGCTCGAGTTGTCGACGAGGTTGTTCTTGAACGTCAGCTTGTTCGCCGATCCGAGCGAGTTGAGTACGCCACCAACTGCGTCGGTGCCGGCGAATTGCGCGCGGAATCCGTCGATCGTGACCTGGTTCGGCGTCGTGATGTTGAAGATCGAGCCGGGCTCGGAGGCGCTGAGCTTGACGAGGCTCTCCGCCCCGCGGGCACCACCCGTCGCTCCGGGTGCGGACCTCACGCGCGGTGGCGGCTGCGGAGCGTGCGGCTGTCGGCCGCGTCGGGTATCGCGTGGATCGCTTCGAGTGGTCCGCCGGGAACCGGTCGCTGCGCCACTTCGGTGTCGCCCAGGTCGGCCGGCCAGGCTTCGGCGATACCGACGAGCGTGGTGATCGTCGCGAAGCCGGCTGCGCAGAGCGCGGTGTCGGTGTCGGGTGGGAGTTGCTCGTTGGTGGCTTGGAGCTCGATCTGCAGCGTGCCGTCGGTCTGTATCTCACCGATTGCGGCACGCACCGAACCGAACGCGGCGAGCCGGGCCCAACGAACGTCTTGTATGTCTTCGCGCGCGAGTGCGGGAACGTTGAGGTTCAGCACCGAACGCGGCGGCGCTTCGACGAGCAGGTCGAGAACCTCGAGCGTGATGGTTGCGGCCGTGTCCCATCGCCAGGGTTGCTCGGCGGCGACACTCACCGCGAGCCCTTTGGCGCCGAAGTTCTGCGCGGTGAGTGCCGCACCGACCGTCCCCGAGTGCAAGATCGCCCGACCGGTGTTGAGTCCCGCGTTGATGCCCGACACGACGATGTCGGGTGGCGTGCCGAACGCGCCGAGGCGTGCCGCCAGCGTGCAGAGACCGGGAGGTCCCGCCACTGCCCACGCGTCGGTACCGCAATCGGGGATCTCGACGCGCTTGACGTCGATGTGCGCGTCGGCATGGAAGACACCCAGGGCGGCGCCGGTCCCGCTCGCATCGAAATCCGGCGCGGCGACGACGACGTCATGGCCGGCTCCCACGAGTACCCGCGCGAGCACGTGGAGACCTTCGGCGTCGATGCCGTCGTCGTTGGTTGCCAGGATCCGCACGCGGCGAAGGTAGCCCCGTTCAGCTCGTCTTGACCCGGACCGCCGACCGGCGGCGCCGTATCGCAAGGAGTGTTCCTGCGGCGACGCACCCGAGCCCGATCATGACCGGCGCCGCGCTCCCGCTCCCGGTGTGCGGCAGGTTGCCGTTCGTCGTCGGCGACGTCGTGGGAACGGTGCTGCCCTGTTCGTGCACCGTGGTGGTGGTGCCCTGACCGTGCAACGTCGTTGTGGTCGCTCCGGTCGTCACGGGCGGACCCAGGGTGACGGTCGAGGTCGTGCCCGGTGCCGTGGTGCTCGTGTTGGGGGCGGAGGTCGTCGTTTCGGGGGACGAGGTGGTTGTTTCGGGGGACGAGGTGGTTGTCTCGGGGGATGTCGTGGTCGTGTTGGGGGCGGAGGTCGTCGTTT
>JBBQER010000032.1:0-38759 GCA_038320885.1 Acidimicrobiia bacterium | reverse complement strand
CGTCCCGTACCCCGCATTGCTGGACCGCCTGATCGACCAAGCCCTCGCGCGCCACAACAAGCGAACCACCCGCGCCGGCAAACAACGCCACTGAACGCATCACCGACGCATCACACCGCCGCGGCGTCGGTGGGCGGGCAGCTAGAGGTGGACGACGGGGCAGGTGAGGGTGCGGGTGATGCCGTCGACGAGTTGGATCTGGGAGACGACCATCCGGCCGAGCTCGTCGATCGACGAGGCCTCCGCGCGCAGGATC
This sequence comes from Acidimicrobiia bacterium, assembly GCA_038320885.1. GTDB lineage: Bacteria > Actinomycetota > Acidimicrobiia > IMCC26256 > PALSA-610 > JBBQER01. The sequence goes on along the minus strand of JBBQER010000032.1, from coordinate 38,503 downwards.
ACGTCGTAGGGGCCGGTCACGTCGTCGGCTTGGACGACGCCCGCGACCTCGCGCACGGCGGCCACCACACCGGACGCCTTACCGACCTCGGTCTGGATGAGGATGTACGCACTGACCGCCATCGGGTTGCTCCTGGGGCTGGAGAAAAGCCTGTACGGGAAGAACGCGCAGCGTAGCCCTGGGTTCGGGTTCGACGAGCGGGTCGGCTTTCGGCAGATTGGGCGGGATGCGCCTACCATCTCGAACCCGGAACATTTCGCCTCGGGACGGCGACGCCCGCCCGAGCGACCCCGAAGGAATCGCATCGCTGTGACGAGCACGATCCCGCGCGAGAGCGCTCCGCCGACCGCCAATCGCAAGCTGATCGACTGGGTCGAGCAGTGGACCGCGGTGCTCGAGCCGAGCCGCGTGCACTGGTGCGACGGGTCGGCCGCCGAATACGAGGCGCTCTGCCAAAGCCTCGTGGAGTCGGGCACGTTCGACCCGCTCGACGAGCAGCGTCCCAACAGCTTCTACGCCCGCAGCGACCCCGGCGACGTCGCCCGCGTCGAGGACCGCACGTTCATCTGTAGCGACAACGAGGTCGACGCCGGCCCCACCAACAACTGGCGCGACCCGGCCGAGATGCGGGCCGAGCTGCGACGCCTCTACTCGGGCGCGATGCGGGGGCGCACGCTCTACGTCGTCCCGTTCTCGATGGGGCCGATCGGCTCGCCGATCGCGCACATCGGCGTGGAGCTCACCGACTCGGCGTACGTCGCGGCCAGCATGCGGATCATGACCCGCATGGGCAAGGCCGCGCTCGACATGCTCGGACCCGGCGGCGGCTGGGTGCCGTGCATCCACTCCGTCGGCATGCCGCTCGAACCCGGGCAAGCCGACGTCCCCTGGCCCTGCAACAACGACGAGAAGTACATCGTGCACTTCCCGGCGACGCGCGAGATCCAGTCGTACGGGTCGGGCTACGGCGGCAACGCGCTGCTCGGCAAGAAGTGCTTCGCGCTGCGCATCGCGTCGGTGATGGCGAAGGAAGAGGGCTGGCTCGCCGAGCACATGCTCATCCTCAAGCTCACCAATCCGGAGGGTGAGGTGCGCTTCGTCGCGGGTGCGTTCCCGAGCGCGTGCGGCAAGACGAATCTCGCGATGCTCGTGCCGACCCTGCCGGGTTGGAAGGCAGAGACGATCGGCGACGACATCTGCTGGATGAAGTTCGGCGCCGACGGTCGTCTCTACGCGATCAATCCCGAGTACGGGATGTTCGGCGTCGCGCCCGGCACCGGCCTCGACACGAACGCCAATGCCGTCGCCGCGCTCACCCGCAACACCGTGTTCACCAACGTGGCGCGCACCGACGACGGCGACGTGTGGTGGGAGGGTCTGACTCCCGAGAAACCCGCGCACCTCGTCGACTGGCTCGGCAACGACTGGACCCCCGACTCACCCAAGCCCGCGGCCCACCCGAACAGCCGCTTCACCGCGCCGTTGTCGCAGGTGCCGTCGGTCGCGCCCGAGTGGGAAGACCCGGCCGGCGTGCCGATCTCGGCGATCCTCTTCGGCGGGCGGCGCGCCACCACGGTGCCGCTCGTGACCGAGGCGTATAACTGGCGCCACGGCGTGTTCCTCGGATCGATCATGGGATCGGAGACGACGGCCGCGGCCGCGGGTGCGGTCGGCAACCTCCGCCGCGATCCGTTCGCGATGTTGCCGTTCTGCGGCTACCACATGGGCGACTACTTCGCGCACTGGCTGGAGATCGGCGCTCGCACCGAGCCGGAGAAGCTGCCGAAGCTCTTCTACGTGAACTGGTTCCGCAAGGGTGCCGACGGCAAGTTTCTCTGGCCCGGTTATGGCGAGAACAGCCGCGTGCTCGCGTGGGTCTTCGACCGCTGCGCCGACAACGCGCCCGCCCGCGACACGCCGATCGGCCGTGTGCCCGAAGCCGGAGCGCTTCCGCTCGACGGCTTGCAGCTCAAGCCGGGCGCCCTCGACGAGCTGCTCGACGTCGACGCCGACTCGTGGCGCATCGAGTTGCCGCTCATCGAGGAGCACTACGACCAGTTCGGCGACCGGCTGCCGCAGGCTCTGCGCGACGAGCTCGACGCGCTCGGCAAGCGCCTCGCGGAGTAGACGGGCGAGTTCGCGATGGGCGTGATCGGCTGGATCGTCGTCGGGTTCGTCGCCGGCGCGCTCGCGAAACCTGTCAGCGGCGGCGGCTGGAATCTCGGTTGCCTCGGGACCATCGTCGTCGGCGTGCTCGGCGGAATCGTGGGCGGGATGCTCTTCAACCTCGCCGGCGACGACGGCATCGGCAAGTTCGGGTTGCGCTCGATGTTCGTCGCGTTCGTCGGCGCCGTGCTGCTCCTCGTGATCGTCGGCCTGCTCACGGGTCGACGCGGTAGTCCGCGCGGCTACGGACGACGCTGACGCGAGCGCCGCGTCCTAACCGTCGAACAGGGCTTGTTCCTCTGCGCTCGGTGCGTCGAACAGGTCGACCCAGCTGAGCAGGTTCTCGCGAGTGATCACCACGGTGCCGCGCGGGAGTTCGCGGTCGCGGATGTCGAGTCGTTCCAACAAGACGTCGACGGGCGCGTCGAGGTAGACGAGCTCGACGCGCGCACCGAGCTCCCGCGCGCGCTCCCGAACGATGTCGCGCTCCGAACGCGACCACACACCCCACTCGATGATCACCGTCTGCCCGAGGACGAGAAGCTCCTGCGCGAGCTCCCATTGCAGCGCTTCGACCTTGGCTCGCAACTCCTCGTCGAAGAGATCGATGCCGAGCGCGCTCATCCACTCGTCCGGGCAGAAGCGCACGCCGCCCGTCTCGTCCGCGATGCGTCGTGCCGTCGTCGTCTTGCCCGAGCCCGGGAGGCCGCACAGCAGCACCAGCCGCGCGCCGGTCACGCCGGCGGCTCGTCGAGCATGCGTTGCATCAACAGGAGGTCGAGCCGGCGTCCGAACTTCTCACCGACCTCGGGCAGGCGGCCGACCTCGAAGAACCCGAGCCGCTCGTGGAAGCGAACCGATCCGGTGTTCTCCGAATCGATCCCGGCGACCATCACGTGCTTGCCTTCGCGCCGCGCCCGGTCGACGAGCGCGTTGATCAGCTCGCGCCCGATCCCGCGGCCCCAGCAGTCTTCGCGCACGTGAATCGAGTGCTCGACGGTGAACCGGTAGCCCGGCCAGCGCTCCGAGTCGCGGAAGTCGCCGTAGGTCGCCCAACCGACGACCTCGCCTCCGACGACTGCTACCAGCGCCGGGCGTCCCGTGGCTGCCTTGGCCGCGAGCCATTGCTCGCGCTCCGCGACCGAATGCAGCGTCTCGGTCCACTCGTGGGTCGTGGTCTCGAGCAACGCGTTGTAGATGGCGGTGATCTCCGGAAGGTCCTCCGGGGTCGCGTCGCGAACCGTCGCCACTGCGCGATGCGGGCCTAGATCTGCGCGGTCGGCAGGCCCATGTCGGGTTCCGCACCGGTGCGCACGTGCGTCACCAGGCCGTCTGCGTCGAGATCGAACACCACGCGCTGGCCCTGGCGCAGCATCCGGAAGATCGAACCCTCCAGCGCGTTCGGCGCCAGCACGAGATCTTCCCGGTCGCCGTCGCGCATCACGATGCCCTCGTTGGTGGCGGGATCGAACATCTTGATCGTGCCCTGCATGGGTTACGGCTTGACGACCTTGCCTGCCTTCAGGCAGGAGGTGCAGACGTTCACCCGCTTGGGCGAGCCGTTGACGATGGCGCGCACGCGCTGGATGTTCGGGTTCCAGCGCCGCTTGGTACGGCGGTGCGAGTGGCTCAGTTTCATGCCGAAGATCGGCTTCTTGCCACATACATCGCACACGGACGACATCGCTACACACCCTCGCAAAGCTGGACGGACCAATGGTCGAAATTGGGGGAGAGAACCGAGTGAGGCTAGCACCGAGGTCGCCACGGACCGCAGCCGAGCCCTGCGCCTGGACGTAGTCTGGCGAGGATGCCGACGCTGACGAGCCTCGCGCCCGCGGATCTGCGCCAGGCGCTCCTGCGCTTCCGCGACGCCGTGCGCGCGCACCAGGACGAGCTGAACCGGCTCAACGTCTACCCGGTTCCCGACGGCGACACCGGCACCAACATGGCGCTCACCCTCGAGTCGGTCAGCGCCGCCCTCAAAGACTCCAACTCGATGGAAGAGGTATGCCAGGCGATCAGCCGAGGGTCGCTCATGGGCGCTCGCGGCAACTCGGGCGTGATCCTTTCGCAGATCTTGCGGGGTCTCGCCGACACGTGCCGGCCGCTCGAATCGGTGCCCGCGGGCGATCTCGTGCGCGGGTTCCGGCTCGCGGCCGACGCTGCCTACGAAGCCGTCATGCGTCCGGTCGAGGGCACGATCCTCACCGTGGCCCGCGAGATTGCAGAGGCGATCGAGGCACTCGACTCGCCGTCGCTCGTCGCGGTGCTGGAACGCGGCGCCGAAGCCGCGCGCGACGCGGTCGCGCGCACGCCCGACCTGCTCCCGGTGCTGCGGGACGCGGGGGTTGTAGACGCGGGCGGCAAGGGTCTCACGCTCCTGATCGACGCGTTCCTCGAGGTCGTCGACGGCCGCCCGATTCCCGAGCCCGAGCTGGTCGCCACGCCGGCCGCGGTCGCCGCGCACATGGCCGGTGGCGACGACGTCTCGGGTCTGCGCTACGAGGTCATGTACCTCCTCGACGCCCACGACACTACGATGCCGGCCTTTCGCGACGCCTGGGCGTCGATCGGCGACTCGATCGTGGTCGTCGGGGGTGACGGCATCTGGAACTGCCACGTGCACACCAACGACATCGGCGCCGCAGTCGAGGCGGGCATCGACGCGGGTCGCCCGCACCAGATCCGCATCACTGACCTGATGGAGCAGGTGGAGGAGGAGCGCTGGGTGCGCGAGGCCGAGGTCGTCGCCGACCTCAACGCGGCGGCCGAGAGCTGGAGTCCGGTCACGACCGCAGTCGTCGCGGTCGGCGTCGGCGACGGCGTGCGCCGGCTCCTGACGAGCCTGGGTGTGCAGCGTGTGGTCGCGGGGGGCCAGTCGATGAACCCGTCGACGGCGCAGATCCTCGAAGCGGTCGAGTCGTGCACCGCCGAATCGGTGGTGGTCCTGCCGAACAACAAGAACATCATCGCCGTCGCCAAGCAGGTCGACGCGCTCACGTCGAAGGCGGTCGCCGTGATCGCGACCACGAGCGTGCCCGAGGCGCTGGCGGCGCTGGTCGAGTACGACCCGAACGCGGAGCTCGCCGAGAACGAGACGTCGATGAACTCGGCGCGTGAGCACGTGCGCACCGGCGAGGTCACCCAGGCAGTTCGTGACGCAGTGGCCGACGGCACCAAGGTGCGCGAAGGCGACTGGATCGCGCTCTCGCGAGACGGCGTGATCGCGACCGCCGGCTCGCCCGCCGATGCAGTGTGCGCGCTGCTCGGCAAGCTCGTCGACGACAGCAGCGAGATCGTCACGGTGCTCATCGGGAGCGACGCGCCCGCGCACGAGACCGAGCGGATCCGCGAACACCTCGAGGTGAAGTTCCCGCAGCTCGAGGTCGAGTTCCATCACGGCGGCCAGCCGCTGTACCCGTACCTCGTCAGCGTCGAATAGCGGGAGGACCGGGGTGCCGACCGGCGACCCGCCGCTCACGCTGAGGGAGCTACGCGAGATCGACCTGGCGCGCTTGAAGGGTGTCGGCGACACGCTCGAAGCGAAGCTCGCCGACATGGGGCTGCGCAACGTGCTCGACCTGCTCCAGCACTACCCGCGCCGGTGGATCGACCGCACCAAGCGCGTCGAGATCGCGGCGCTGGAAGTGGGGGAGGAGGCGACGGTCATCGGCGAGGTGCGGTCGGTGCACGGTCGCCGCACACGCCAGGGACGCGCATTGGTGGAGGTCGTCGTACACGACGGGTCGTCGCTGCTCAACGTCACGTTCTTCAACCAGGGCTGGCGCGAGAAGCAGCTCGCGGTGGGGACCGAGGTGTCGTTGTTCGGCAAGCTCGACGTCTACCGGGGCAAGCGCCAGATGACGATGCCGGTCGTCGACGTGCTCGGCCGCGCCGGCGTTGCCGACGACAAGACGGGCGTGATCCTGCCCGTCTACCCGCAGTCGGGAAAGGCCGAGGTGTTCACGTGGCAGCTCCGCGCGCTTGTCGGCGAGGCGCTCGCCAAGTGCAAGGTGCGCGGCTTCGCCGACCCGGTCGACGAGGAGCTGCTCGATCGCCACGACCTCGTCGATCGCACGGTCGCCATGCGGGCGATTCACCGGCCCGAGTCGATGCCCGAACAGCGCGCGGCCTACCGCCGACTCGTGTTCGACGAGTTCCTGCGCATGCAGGTCGGTCTCGTTGCGCGCAAGCGCGCGCTCGCGGCGGAGGAGTCGGGGATCCGCCACACCGTCGACGGCCCGCTCGTGCCGGCGTTCCTCGAGCAGCTGCCGTTCGCGCTCACCGCCGACCAAACCCAGGCAATCGCCGAGATCACCCACGACATGGCCGGCGCCGCACCCATGCACCGCCTGCTGCAGGGCGACGTCGGCTCGGGGAAGACCGTGGTCGCGTTGGCGTCGCTCCTGGTCGCGGTGCAGGGCGGCTACCAGGGCGCGTTCATGGCACCGACCGAGGTGCTGGCCGAGCAGCACTACTTCGGATCGGTGAAGCTCCTCGAAGGGCTGACCGTGCAGGCCGAGGGGTCGCTGCTGGCCGATCGCCCGGTGCGCGTGGAGCTGCTCACGAATCGCACGACCGCAGCCGAACGGCGGCGGATCGCGAAGGGGCTGGCCGGCAACGAGGTCGACATCCTCGTCGGTACCCACGCGCTCCTCTACGGCGACGCGGAGTTCACCAACCTCGGGTTCGCCGTCATCGACGAGCAACATCGCTTCGGTGTGGAGCAGCGGGCGCTGCTGAAGGCGAAAGGTCGAGTTAGCGCGGATGGTGCCGACCCGTCGGTGCGCGTCATCCCCGACGTGCTGGTCATGACGGCTACGCCGATCCCGCGTACCGCGGCGATGCTCGTGTACGGCGACCTCGACAAGTCAGAGCTTCGGGAGATGCCGCCCGGCCGCACGCCGATCGAGACGAAGGTCGTCGGTCCCGAGCCGCTCGACCAGGTCGCGATGTGGAAGCGCCTCCGCGACGAAGTGGCGGCCGGTCACCAGGCGTACGTGGTGTGTCCCCTGGTGGACGAGAAGGGCAAGATCGAGGCCAAGGCCGCGACCGCGGAGTTCGAACGGTTGCAGGCGGAGGAGCTCGCGGGTCTGCGACTCGGGTTGTTGCACGGGCAGCTGCCGTCGAAGGAGAAGGAAGCGGTGATGGCCGCGTTCCGAGCCGGAGCGCTCGACGCGCTGGTGGCCACCACCGTGATCGAGGTCGGCGTCGACGTGGCCAACGCGACCGTCATGGTGGTGGAAGACGCCGACCGCTTCGGCCTGTCGCAGTTGCACCAGCTGCGGGGTCGCGTCGGACGCGGCGCCGACAAGTCGTGGTGCTACCTCGTCTCGGAACCGACGACCGCCGACGGCGAGGCACGCATGGAGGCGATCGCGGCGTCGGTCGACGGGTTCCTCCTGGCCGAGAAGGATCTCGAGATCCGCGGCGCCGGCGAGGTGTTCGGGGCCAAGCAGAGTGGGATGAACGACCTGAAGCTCGGTCGCGTCCCGCGCGACGAGGAGATCGTGCTCGAGGCGCGCCGGGCCGCGGAGGAGATTCTCGACGGCGACCCGGCCCTCGCCGCCCACGCGCAACTTCGCGAAGAGGTCGAGGACCTCCTCGGCGACGACGTCGAGTTCCTCTTCAAGAGCTGATGGCACCGGCGGGTCTGCGCGTGATCGCGGGAAGCGTGCGCGGCCGCCGCCTGGTCGCGCCCGCCGGCGACGACATTCGGCCCACGAAGGGAATCGTGCGCGAGGCGATGTTCTCGGCGCTCGACTCCCGCGGCGCGATCGCCGACGCGATCGTGCTCGATCTCTACGCGGGCACGGGGGCGCTGGGCTTCGAGGCCTTGTCACGCGGCGCCGAGCGGGCTGTCTTCGTGGAGCAGGACCGGCGGGCGCTCGAGGCCCTCGACACCAACCTCGAGCACACCGGTTTCGACGACCGGGCCCGAATCGCGCGCGCCGACGTCATGGACTTTCTTTACGTACCGCCGCCGCCCGAAGCGCCCTTCGACCTCGTGCTCGTCGACCCGCCGTTCGAGGTCGCCGATGACACCCTCGGGGAGCTCGGCGGCCGGCTCGCCGAGCCGGGGTGGCTCTCACCAGGCGCGACGGTGAGCATCGAGCGCTCGGTCGGATCCCCGGTCGCGCTGCCGAAATCGTTCCGAACCGGCTGGGAGCGGACATTCGGAGATACGCTCGTCATCTTCGTCGAGCCATCTGACTCGTCGACCTGACAGGAGTACGCGCGTGCCGATCGCTCTCTGCCCCGGGTCCTTCGACCCCGTGACCCTGGGCCATCTCGACATCATCGAGCGCACGTCCCGCCACTTCGACCATGTCATCGTCGCCGTGATCCGGAATCCGCAGAAGACGAAGTCGATGTTCACCATCGAAGAACGCCAGGAGATGCTCGAAGAGGGAACCCGGCACCTCCCCAACATTCGGATCGAGTTCTTCAAGGGCCTGCTGGTCGAGTTCGCGAAGGACCACGGCGCCGACGCGATCGTGAAGGGTCTGCGCGCCGTTTCCGACTTCGACTACGAGCTGCAGATGGCGCAGATGAACCAGCAGCTCACCGGCATCGACACGTTCTTCATCTCCACGAGCCCGCAGTACTCATTCCTGTCGTCCAGCCTGGTGCGCGAAGTCGCGCGATTCGGAGGAGACGTGTCGAGCATGGTTCCCAAGCACGTTGCCCATCGGCTGGGCGAGATGTTCCCGAACAAGGCTGATCTCTCGGACAAGGAAGAATGACGATGCTCGAGGACGAGCCCGACAAGGTTCCCGATACCGCTGACCTGCTGCTCCAGCTCCGCGAGCAGCTCGACGCGGCGCGCTCGATGCCACTGTCGGCGTCGGTGATGCTGAACAAGGACGAGTTCGGCGAGATTCTCCAAGACGCGATCGACGGCCTGCCCGAGGAGCTGCGCCAGGCCCGCTGGCTGCTGAAGGAGCGGGAAGAGGTTCTCGAACGGGCCGAGCGTGAGGCCGAGCGGATCATCGACGTCGCGCGGGTTCGCGCCGAGCGCATGGTGGAGCGCACCGAGGTCGTTCGCGAGGCCCGCCGTGCCGCCGAAGACACCATCGACCAGGCCGGACGCGTCGCCGCCAAGATGCGGCTCGAAGCCGAGGACTACGTCGACCGCAAGCTCGCGGGCTTCGAGGTCGTGCTCGACCGCACGATGCAGCAGGTGGCGAAGGGTCGGGAGCGGCTCTCGATCCACGCGCCGGTCGCCGAAGACCTCCTCGGCCCCGACTCCGACGAAGCCGAGCAAGCCTTCTTCGACCAGGACGACTCGTAGCGCGACCGGCGCAAACGCGTCATGAGGCGACGCGTCCGCGGACGCGTCTGCGCCGCGCGGATCAGGCGCGGGTGATGAGGTGGCGACGGGGTGCGGTGGTTGTGCGCACTTCGAAAGCGTCTCCGAGAACCCCAGCTTCGATGCTGGTGCCGTCCACGAGCTCGACCTTCCAACGTGACGGATCGGGCAGGTTCTCGATCCGGAACGTGGTCGGCATCGCGGCCGCGCGTTCGTTCATCGGCGCCGGCGTGACGAACAGGGTCTGCCGGTCGGCGTCCCACCAGGCTTCGCTGAGCGCGACGGTCGGGAAGTCGACGTCGACGACGGTCGGATCGGTGAATCGCGTCCCTGGCCCGACGGTCGCGAGGCGTGACCACGCCTTTTCGCTCGCGATCTGCGCCGCCGCCATCGTCCCGTTGTACTGACCGCTCGGGATCGGTTCGCCGAGCGCGAAGCCCCAGGTGAACTCGCCGCGATCGTGATCCCAGGTTGGCTCGTAGTGGGTGTTGGCCGTCTCTTCGAGGGCAGCGGCGAGCGGCGCGAGACCGAACTCCTTCGCCATCCAGAGCGCGGTCGCCGACACGCGCGGCCCGAGCGGCGGGACCGGCGCGCTCGGTTCCCAGAAGCCGAACTGCCGCATCCCGGCCTCGAAGAGACGGAGCGCGTCGTCGGGCACTTGCGGCGCGAGGTACGGCGCGGGCACCATCCCGAACATGACGGGTACCTGGTGGTGCACGTCGAGAATCGGGTCGTAGTACAAGGTGACCGCCTGCGGCAGCTGGCCCTGGTCGAGGTGCAAGTACTTGCCGCGACACACGTCGGTCCACCACCGATCGAAGGCCGAGTGGTGGTCGGTCCCGCGCAGCAGGTCGTGGAGCTGGAGGCCGAGGCCGGCGCCCGCGAGGCAATAAGGCCAGACTTTGGTGTTCTCGCAATGGCAACCGTCGGGCGCGTTGACCCACTGTTCGTGCAGGTGCTCGGCGATGGCCGAGTGGAACCACGAAAACGTGTTCTTGCCGTCGCGCACGATGTCGAACGGGCGGTTCCAGCGCTCGTCGCCGGTCGTGCGCAATTGAAGGCCGAGCATCACCAGGAAGAAGCCCTTGAAGAACAAGTTGCCGGTGGCGCCGATCGGGTCCATCTGCAGGCCCCACGGCTCGATCCCGTTTGCGGTCCAGCCGGGCACGTCGTAGTTGCCCCACAGATGCTCGGGAATGAGCAGACGGTAGATGTCGGGGCAGTTGGCGCGGTCGGGATCGTGGCCGATCTGGGTGAGCCAATCGCGCGCGGCCCACCAACCCGTGTGCCGGAAGATCAGCTCGTCGAGGATGCGGGCGTAGACCTCGCGCCACGCCGGAGTGATATCGGCCATGAGCGCGACCGCGTAGGTCGAGTCGATCAGATCGAAGCGGTGCCAGCAGAGCATCGGCGGGTCACTGGTGTCGTCCCAGTGCTCGTGCGGTTCGCCGTCCTTCTCCCAGTTGTCGGGGGTCGTGGCCTTGCGGTGCAGGTAGCGCAGCCAGCCCACCGACCGTTCGTCGAGGCTCGGGTTCGCCGAATCCATTCCGAGACCCTACGACCGCGGTCATCGAACCGATCCGGATGTTCGGCGGCGCCGAGCTCTCCAGTGCGGAGTGGCGGCTTACGCCGTTTTCGTCCGCTTCGGGAAACCCGTGAAATACCTCTGACCTGCTAGGATCCGCGACCTGCGGGAAAGCTGTACGGTAGCGCCGCGAAGCCCTGAGGGACCGGGTCCTAGGGACTGGCGAAGCTCCCGTGCAGGCCCACCACTGGCCCAGCCGGCTCGGCCGGCACCCAAGCGAGCGATCATGCCGTCCACTTCCACCACGCTGCGAATCCCGCTTGCCGCCGCGCTCCGCCACCCCGGCAACGCCCGTCCCGTGGTCGCGAGCGCCGAGCTCGACGGCCTGGCCGGAGTCGCCGCCGAGATCGAAGCGGGGAAGCCCGTCGCCGTCGACCTCCTGCTCGAACGGGTACCCGAAGGCATCGTCGTGCGGGGCAACATCGCCGCGACCTGGAACTCGGCGTGCAGTCGCTGCCTCGAGCCGGTCGGCGGCGAGCTCGCCGTGCATGTCGACGAGCTCTTCGAGACGCATCCCCTCGAGGGCGAGACGTACAAGCTCGACGAAGACGTGATCGACCTCGAGCCGCTGGTGCGCGATGCGCTCCTGCTCGAGCTCCCGCTGGCCCCGCTCTGCAACGCCGATTGCGAGGGCCTGTGTGCCACCTGCGGTGCGAACCGCAACCTGACGCGCTGCGAGTGCGTCACCACCGAGCTCGATCCCCGCTGGGCGGCCTTGCGGTCGCTCGAGCTGTGAACTGACAGGAGTGCTGCGATGGCTGTCCCGAAGCGCAAGATGAGTCGTTCGTCGACCCGCTCGCGCAAGTCCGCCAACATGCGGCTCGTGCCGAGCGCGCACTCGTTGTGCCCCAACTGCGGGGCGTCGAAGCTTCCGCACACGGTGTGCGGTAACTGTGGTCATTACCGAGGACGGCAGGTACTCGACGTCGACTGACCGAGCGTGCGCGAGGCGAACGCCGCCCCCGGCCTCGGGGGTCTCGTCGTGAAGCCGATCATCGCGCTCGACGCGATGGGCGGCGACCGCGCGCCCGCAGAGATCGTCGCGGGCGGCGTTCGCGCCGCGGCCAAGCTCGACGTCGACATCCTCCTGGTCGGCCAACCCGACGCGATCGCTGCGCACCTCCCCGACGGCGTGGCTCCGCCCGGGGTCGAGGTGTTGGCGGCGTCGGAAGTGATCGCGATGGACGACGAGCCCGCCGCCGCGGTCCGTACCAAGAAGGATTCGTCGCTGGTCCGCTGCGCCCGCGCGGTCAAAGACGGTCAGGCGCACGGCATGGTCGGCGCCGGCAATACCGGTGCGACGATGGCCGCCGCGCTCCTGGGCATGGGCCGTATCCGCGGTGTGCACCGGCCTGCGATCGCCGTACCCTTGCCGGTGTTCGGCTCGGAGCGCGCGCAACTCCTCGTCGACGGCGGTGCGACGGTCGACCCCCAACCGGTGTGGCTCGTGGAATGGGCGGTGCTCGCCCGGGCCTACGCGCGCGTGCGGCTCGGCGTCGACGAGCCCACAGTCGGGTTGCTGTCGAACGGCGAGGAAGCCGGCAAGGGCGACGCGCTGCGCAAAGCCGCAGCGCCGCTGCTCTCGGAGGTGAAGGGCTGGGTCGGCAACGTCGAGGGCCGCGATCTCCTCCGCCCGTCGGCCGACGTGATCCTCACTGACGGCTTCACCGGCAATGTCGCGTTGAAGACGGTGGAAGGCGCGATGGCCGGGTTGGCCGGCCTCGTGTTCGGCGTGCTCGACGAGCCCGCGTTCGAGTCGCTGGCCGACGCGCTCAAACTCCGCATGCTCGAAGCGGCGGCGCCGTTGCTGCCCGACAACACCGGCGGCGCGCTCCTGCTCGGCGTCAACGGCGTGTGCATCATCTCCCACGGCGCGTCATCGGCGACCGCGATCGTCAACGCCGTACGCGTCGCGCGCGACTGCGTGGCGGCGAGCGTCATCGACCGGCTCACCGAGGCCGCGCACGACCTGGCGGGCCAGTCGTAACCCCGTGCCGGCCGAGACGCACAGCCACCGCGGCCCGATCGACCGCGGCGAGATCGAGCGGATCGTGCGCGAGCAACTGTCGGAGATTCTGGAGGTCGATCCCGCGACGGTCACTCCTGACGCGCATCTTCGGGACGATCTCGACGCCGACGACTACGCGCTGATCGAGCTCGTGGAGGCGGTCGAGGCCGAGCTCGGCGAGCGCATGGTCGGCCTCGCGATCGACGACGAGGACCTCGCCGAGTGGAACACCGTGCGCGATGCGATCGAGTGCGTCGCTGCCGGACTGGAAGGAGCCGGGCTCGAGATGGGAGCGACGTCGTGACCGACCTAGACGCGCCGACTCGCGAGCGCGCGGCCGATCCGCTCGAAACGCTCGAGGCGTCGTTGGGAGTGCGATTCTCCGATCGGTCGTTGCTCCTGGGATCGCTCGCGCACCGGTCATGGTGCGCGGAGCACGACGGGTCCGCGTCGAACGAGCGGCTCGAATTCCTCGGCGACTCCGTGCTCGGCCTCGTCGTGACGCACTACGTGTTCGAGCACTTTCCCGACCTGCCCGAGGGGCAACTCTCCGAAGTCCGGGCCGGCGTCGTGAACGCGCGGGTTCTCGCGGAGGTCGCGCAGGAGATCGATCTCGGCCCGTACCTTCTCCTGGGCAAGGGCGAAGCCGCCGCCGGCGGCCGGTTCAAGCAGTCGATCCTCGCCGACGCGTTCGAGGCGGTCGTTGCCGCCGTCTACCTCGACACCGACCTCGCGACCACGCGCGATCTCGTGTTGCGGTGCTTGCGCGAACGGATCACCGAAGCGGTCGCGGGCCCGGGCGGTCGCGACTACAAGACGCGTCTCCAGGAGCTGGCGGCCGCGCAGGCCATTGGGCGGCCGCGCTACGTCGTGCGAGACGAGGGTCCCGATCACGCGAAGCACTTCTTCGCCGCCGTCTACCTCGGTGACGTGTGTTACGGCGAGGGCGAAGGCGGTTCGAAGAAGCAGGCCGAGCAAGGGGCGGCATGGATCGCGTGGACCCGCCTACAGCAGGACGCCCTACAGCAGGACGGGTCGCAGCAAGACGGGCGAGAGCAGGGGGGCGGGGATGCCGGAACTACCTGAGGTCGAGGTGATGCGTCGCGATCTCGAACGTGAGGTCGTGGGCAAGAAGATCAAGGCGGTGGAGGTCACCGGCGCGCGTTCGGTCCGCCGCCACAAGAACAAGAAGGAGTTCGTCGACGTTCTCGTCGGGCGCAAGATCATGGCCGCGCAACGCCGCGGGAAGTACCTCGTGCTGAAGCTCGACGGCTCCGACGCGCTGGTCGTGCACCTCGGCATGTCGGGTCAGCTCCTGCGGGCCAAGAGTGCGCGCGAGAAGGCACCCAAGCACACCCACGTTGTGATCACGTTCACGCAGGGCGGCTTGTTGCGGTTCGTGGATCCCCGCACCTTTGGCGAGATGTTCGTCGCCGAGTACGACGAGATCGACCAGCAGGTGGAGGAGCTCGCGCACCTCGGCCTCGATCCGCTGGAGACCGCGCTCTCCTGGGACCGGTTCGGCCGCATGCTGGCCGAGCGCAAGTCGAAGCTGAAGCCGTTGCTGATGGACCAGAAGTTCATCGCCGGCATCGGCAATGTCTACAGCGACGAGATCTTGTTCGAGGCCGGTCTCAAGTGGGAGCGCCAGAGCGACTCGCTGTCGCAGCAGGAGGTTCGCCGCCTCTACCGCGCCATCAGCGAGACACTCCAGGGCGCAGTGAAGTACCGCGGCTCGTCGCTGGCCGACGAGGGTTACGTGGACCTGTTCGGCAAGCCCGGCGAGTACCAGGACCACCACCAGGTGTACGGCCGCGAGGGCGAGTCGTGCAATCGGTGCCGGCGTCCGATCCACCGGGCCCGCTACTCGAACCGGTCGACCTTCTACTGCGACGCGTGTCAGGTTTGATCGAGCAGCAACCCGACCGCGCGCCAGATCCGGTCGTCGGCCGGCCAATCCGCGTTCGTGTGATCGTGAACGGTCGGGTGCAGGGCGTGTGGTTCCGGGACAGCTGCCGTGACCAGGCGCGGAGCGAATCCGTCACCGGTTTCGTGCGCAATCGCGCCGACGGGACCGTCGAGGTCGAGCTCGAGGGCACCGAGCCCGCCGTCGAGCGGATGATCGCGTGGTGCCGGGTCGGACCCTCCCGGGCGAGGGTCGATTCCGTCGCCATCGAACGCATCGGCCCGGTCGGCGAGGCGGGATTCCGAATTCGATGACGACCTCGGCCCCCACAGTCCGCGGTCCGGGCGCGCGCCGCCCCTACGATCGCCACTCGGAGAAGGGGGCCCCGTGTTCCTGCGATCGCTGACGCTGAAGGGCTTCAAGTCCTTTGCCGACAAGACGACCCTCGATTTCGAGCAGGGCGTGTGCGTCGTCGTGGGCCCGAACGGCTCCGGCAAGTCGAACATTGTCGACTCGGTCGCGTGGGTGCTCGGCGCGCAAGGCGCCCGCGCGTTGCGCGGCGGCAAGATGGACGACGTCATCTTCGCGGGCACCTCCGATCGTCCCGCGCTCGGGCGGGCCGAGGTGTCGCTCACGATCGACAACACCTCGCGGTTGCTGCCGATCGAGTTCTCCGAGGTCACGATCACCCGCACGCTGTTTCGAACGGGTGAGTCGGAATACATGATCAACGGCGCGCCGTGTCGCCTCCTCGATATCCAGGAGCTGCTCTCCGATACCGGTATCGGTCGCCAGCAACACGTGATCGTCGGGCAGGGTCAGCTCGACGCCGTGTTGAACGCCCGCGCCGAGGATCGCCGGGCGATCATCGAGGAAGCGGCCGGGATCCTGAAGTTCCGCAAGCGGCGCGAGAAGGCGCAACGCCGGCTCGAGGCGACCGAGGGCAACCTGCTCCGGCTCACCGATCTGCTGCGCGAGGTGCGGCGCCAGCTCCGACCGCTCGAGCGCCAGGCCGACGCCGCGCGCCGTCACGACGGGATCGTCGACGAGCTCCGCTCGATCACGCTCCACCTCGCCGGTCGCGAGATCGACCGTTTGCAGACGCGCGAGCAGCGCCGCGCCGATGCGCGCGGCGAGCTCGCCCGCGAGGAACAAGACGTACGCGTTCGCTTGCGCTCGCTCGACGATGCGGTGCTCGCGGCCGAACGCGCGCTTGCGGTTCCCGGTGGCGACGACGTCGCCGATCTGCTGGCGCGTACCGAAGCGTTGCGGGAGCGCAGCCGCGGTCTCACCAATCTGGTCGCCGAGCGGCGTCGCGGGCTCGAACGGGAGCTGGCCGCGGTGGCCGACGAAGGCGTCGTCGAGACGTTGGTCGCCGAGGCGGCGCGGGCACGCGTGCAGCTGGTCGCGGTCGACGCGGAGGCCGAGGCGCTCATGCCGATGCGCCACGAAGCCGAAACCGCCGAAGCGCGGGCCGCCGAGCTCTTCGGTGAGCACGAGCAGGTGCTGACCCGGGGCGAGCCGCCCACGGCTCGCATCCGTCGTGCCGCCGAGGTCGAGGTCGCCGACGCCCGGCGCGACATCGAGCAAGCCGGGGCCAGCGCGGAAGCGATCGCGCGCGATCTCGGGCAGGTGCGCGCCGAGCTCACCGACATCGATGCCCAACGAGCGCGCATCGAGCCGAGCCGAGTCGAGGCGCTCGAGGTCGAACGCGCGGCGGCGGCGCTGCGCGCGGACGTCGAGGCAGAAACGGCGATCGCGCCGGAGCTCCGCGATGAGTCGCGCGCGCTGCGCGCCGCCGAAGAAGCGGTGCACAGCGCCGACACCGCGTGGCGCAACGCAGTGGCCGACGCGTCACGGTTGCGGTCCCGTGCCGACACCCTTGCGCTCGCGCTCGACGGTGCGCCCGAATCTGCGGACGCGGTCCACCTCGACGGGATGATCGGACGTCTCGCCGATCACATCGAGATCGACGCCGGCGCGGAGATTGCCGTCGCCGCCGCGCTGGGCGAAGCGCTCCAGGCGGTGGTGGTCGACGGCGACGAAGCTGCGCGCGCTGCTGTCTCGCGGCTCAAGTCGGCCGACGTCTCGGCGCTGTTGTTCGTGGTCGGCGCCGCCGACGGTGCACCGGTGCTTCCCGATGTCCCGACGGGCGCGCGTCGCCTCGCCTCGTGCGTTCGTTCCACGCACCCGGCGCTGGATCGGTTGTTGACGCGCCTGCTCGCTCCGTTCGTGCTCGTCGACCGCGGCTGGACTGTCGCGCTCGACATCGGTTTGGCGATGCCCACGGTCATCGCGGTCACTCGGGAAGGTGATCGCTTCGGCGGGCCCACGCCGTGGCGCGCCGGGCCTCCGGGAACGCCGGCGGTCACTCCGGCCGTGCTCGATGAGGCGCTCGAACACGCGCGCGCCGCCGAGGTCGCGAGCGAGGCTGCGGCAGAGCGCGTCGAGGTGGAGCGCCGCCGTCTCGCAGGCGCGCGGCGAGCCGAGCTGCTCGCGACCGAGCTGGAGCGTCACCGCCGGCTCGAGCTCGAAGAGCTCACCCGGCGGGCGGCCGAGCTGCGCCGCGCGGTCGATGTCGGCGCCGCCTCACTCGACGAACGCCATGCATTGCTGACCCGTCGGCTCGAGCAGCTCGTCGCCGCGCAGGATCGGGATCCCGGGGCGGCCGACGCTTCGGACGCTCGCCTGCGCGCGGCCGAAGCTGCGCTCGACGAAGCACGCGCCGCCGAAGCGATCGCGGTCGCCGACCACGGCGCGCCCCCCGCCGAGGTCGAGCAGGCGCGAGCGCACGCCGCCGGGCTTCGGCGGGAGCTCGAGGTCCGCAGCGCCGCCATCGACGAACGGCGGGCCGGGCTCGCGACCCGGCTCACCGAGGTCGAGGGTCGGCTGGCGGCCCGCCCTGACGAGGAAGCCCGCGCCCGCGCCCGGCGCGGCCGGCTCGAGGAAAAGCGCGACACGGTCGACTCGCTCGCGGCGCGGCTCGTCGACCGCGGCGCGGAGGCCGAGAGCCTCGCCGACCGGCTTCGGCGTCGGCGTCGGGAGCAATCCGAAGCAGCGCGTGCCGCCGGGCGCAAGCTCGACGGCCTCCGCGAGGAGCGCGCCGACGCCGAACAAAAGCTTGCGGAGCTGCGCGAGCGCGTCGGACGCCTCGAGATCGAGGAAGCCGAAATCCGACTCCGCCTGGAGCAGGCGGTCGAGAACGTGCGACGCGAATTCAATTGCGAACCGGAAACCGCGATCGCCGCGCCCGTGCCCGAGGTTCCCGACGGTGCGTCGCTCTCGGCTCGGGCCCGCGAGCTCGAGCGCGAGCTTCGCCTCATGGGGCCGATCAATCCGCTCGCGCTCTCCGAGTACGAGGCGTTGGTCGAGCGGCACGAGTTCCTGCAGCAGCAGCTCGACGACGTACGCAACTCGCGTCGAGAGCTGGCGAGGGTGATCAAGGCGGTCGACGAGGAGATCGTGACCGTCTTCGACTCCGCGTTCGCCGACGTCGCCCGCCACTTCTCCGAGCTGTTCACGATGCTCTTCCCCGGCGGATCGGGTCGTCTTGTGCTCACCGATCCGCACGACCTGCTGAACACCGGTATCGAGATGGAAGCGCGGCCTTCGGGGAAGACGGTGCGAAGGTTGTCGTTGCTGTCGGGTGGTGAGCGTTCCCTCACTGCGCTCGCGTACTTGTTCGCCGTCTTCCGCGCCCGGCCGTCGCCCTTCTACTTGATGGACGAGGTCGAGGCCGCGCTCGACGACGTGAACCTGCACCGGTTCCTCGACCTCGTGCACGAGTTCCGCGACGAGGCGCAGTTGCTCGTCGTCTCGCATCAGAAGCGCACGATGGAAGCCGCCGACGTTCTCTACGGCGTCTCAATGGCGCCGGGCGGATCGAGCCGGGTCGTGAGCCAGCGCATCCGCGACCTGCAATTCGACGAGGCGTAGATAGCCTCACCGCAGTGATTCTCCTCGTCGTCGTCATCGCGGTCCTGGTCGTGGCCGTGGGAACGCTTGCGTTCCTCGTCTCCCGTCGTCCGAAGGCGACGCCGAGCGCGCCCGGTGAGCCCGCGGCTCCGGTACAGACCGCGCCGCCTCCCGCGGAGACTGCCGCCGAAGTCGAGGTCGAGCTCGCGCCGCAGGTCGATGTCATTCCCGACCTCGTGCCGATCACCGCGCCCGACGTCGTCGCCGAGAAGCCGCGCCTGCGTGATCGTCTCGGACGGACGCGTGCCGCGTTCTCCGGCGTGCTCACCGGCATGCGCGGTCACAAGATCGATGACGCCACGTGGGACGACCTCGAAGAGGCGATGCTGCTCGCCGACGTCGGGCTGCCGACGACCCAACGGATCCTCGATGCCGTGCGCACCCGGGCCAAGGCGGAGGGCGCGGTCGAGGCCGACGCGCTGGTGGGCCTGATACGTGACGAAGTGGTCGCCATCCTCGACGACGGCGCCGATCGCGAGCTCCACCTGGTCGCCGGGGAGCCCAATGTGTGGATGTTCGTGGGCGTGAACGGCGTCGGCAAG
Source organism: Acidimicrobiia bacterium (assembly GCA_038320885.1). Taxonomy (GTDB): domain Bacteria; phylum Actinomycetota; class Acidimicrobiia; order IMCC26256; family PALSA-610; genus JBBQER01. The sequence goes on along the minus strand of JBBQER010000032.1, from coordinate 19,006 downwards.
ACCACGACCATCGGCAAGCTCGCCGCGGTGCAGGTGACCGAGGGCCGCCGCATCGTGCTGGCCGCCGCCGACACCTTTCGCGCGGCGGCGGCCGATCAACTCGGGCTCTGGGCCGACCGCGCGGGCGGTGAGCTCGTGCGCGGACAAGACGGTGCCGATCCGGGCTCGGTCGTGTTCGACGCGATGGCCCGGGCGTCGAGCCGGAACGCCGATCTCGTGCTGGTCGACACCGCCGGCCGGCTGCACACGAACTCCAACCTCATGGAGGAGTTGCAGAAGCTGCGCCGCATCGTCGATCGCACCGAGGGCGCGTGCAAAGAGGTTCTGCTCGTGATCGACTCGACCACCGGTCAGAACGGCCTCGTGCAGGCCAAGCAGTTCGCAGATGCGGTGGCGGTAACCGGCATCGTGCTCACCAAGCTCGACGGCACGGCCAAGGGCGGCATCGTGCTCGCGATCCAGTCGGAGCTCGGGCTGCCGGTCAAGGTTGTCGGCGTCGGCGAGAGCGCAGCCGACCTCGTGGAGTTCGACCCCCGAGAGTTCGCCGCCGCATTGTTCGAGGCGTGATTGGCGCGTGGTCACCCGTCAGTAGGATCTTCCTTCTGTGTTCGATGCACTGAGCGACCGGCTCGAGGGAATCTTCAGCGGCCTCCGCAACCGCGGACGCTTGTCGGAGCGCGACATCGACGATGTCACGCGCGAGATTCGCCGGGCCCTGCTCGAAGCCGACGTCAACGTTCGCGTCGCCCGCTCGTTCATCGAACGGGTCAAGGAACGCGCGGTCGGTGCAGACTTGTCGAAGAGCCTGTCGCCGGGTCAGCAGTTCATCAAGATCGTGCACGACGAGCTCGTCGAGACACTCGGCGGCACCTCCGGCAAGCTCACCATGAGCCCGAAGCCGCCGACCGTCGTGATGCTGGCGGGATTGCAGGGCTCCGGAAAGACGACGGCCGCGGGCAAGCTCGCGCGACTGCTGAAGTCGCAGGGGCTGCAGCCGTTGCTCGTCGGCGCCGACCTTCAGCGCCCGGCCGCGGTCGAGCAGCTGCGCGTGCTCGCGGGTCGCGTCGAAGTGCCGTTCTTCTCCGATCCCGCGGATCCCGTCGACTCCGCGCGCGGCGGTATCGCCGAAGCCGAGCGGCTCGGCCGCAACGTCGTGATCGTCGACACCGCCGGACGGTTGCAAATCGACATCGAACTGATGGAAGAGCTGCGCGACATCCGCGACGCGGTGAAGCCGCACAACACATTGCTCGTGGTCGACGCCATGACCGGTCAGGAGGCGGTCAACGTCGCGACCGCGTTCCACGAAGCCGTCGGCCTCGAAGGCGTGATCCTTACCAAGATCGACGGCGACGCGCGCGGTGGCGCCGCGCTGTCGGTGAAGGAAGTCGTCGGCAAGCCGATCCTCTTCGCGGGTACCGGCGAGAAGCTCGACGAGTTCGAGGCGTTCCATCCGGATCGGATGGCGAGTCGCATCCTCGGGATGGGCGACGTCATGACGCTCATCGAGAAGGCCGAGGCCGCGTTCGACGACACGCAGAAGGCCAAGGCCGAAGAGATCCTGCGCGAGGGCACGTTCACGCTCGAGGATTTTCTCGAGCAGATGCAGCAGGTCAAGAAGATGGGCTCCATCCAGAACGTGATTGGGATGCTCCCCGGCATGCCGAAGGAGATTCGCAACCAGCAGATCGACGACCGCGAGATCACGCGGATCGAGGCGATCATCCAGTCGATGACCCCCGCGGAGCGGCGCAAGCCGGATCTCATCAACGGTTCGCGCCGCGGGCGCATCGCCCGGGGAGCCGGTGTCACCTCTTCCGATGTGAACAGCCTTCTGAAGCAGTTCAAGCAGGTGCAGCAGATGATGCGCCAGATGGGCGGCGGGAAAGGCAAGAAGAGCAAGCGCCCGCGGCTGCCGATCGGTGACCTTCCCGGTCTTCCGGGGCGATAAGCCCTCGATGACCTACACTTCGTCGCCGTTCTGAACGAGCGTTCCCCTTACGAGCACGACCCAACGAGATGGAGTTGCATTGGCCGTCAAGATCCGCTTGATGCGCGTGGGCAAGAAGAAGCAGCCCAGCTACCGCGTCGTCGTCACCGATTCGCGTAGCCCGCGCGACGGCCGTTTCATCGAAGTGATCGGGCAGTACGCGCCGCGCGCGGAACCCTCGGTCGTCACCATCGACTCCGACCGCGCACTGCACTGGCTGAAGGTCGGCGCCCAACCGACCGAGCAGGCCGGCAAGCTGCTCGAGATCGCGGGAGTGTGGGCCGCGTACAAGGCCGACGTCGGCAAGGAGGCCGTCGTCAAGCCCAAGGTGAAGGTGAAGGCCAAGGCCGAGAAGCCGGCGCCGCCCGTCGCCGAAGCCCCGGTGGCGGAGGCTCCGGCCGCCGTTGCCGAACCCGAAGAGCCGGCCGCCGAAGAGCCGGCCGCGGAGGTTCCAGCCGAAGCGCCCGCCGCGGAGGAAGCGTCAGAATGAGCGACGCCGACGACACGATCGAAGATGACGACGACAACTTCGAAGACGACGACGACTTCGAGGATGACGACGACGACGTCGACGGTAACGAGGCCGACGAGGTCGGCGCCGTCGGCAACCGCATCAGCGGTGCGCGCGCGAAGGCCGTGATCGAGCTCGTCGCGCGACAGCTCGTCGATGATCCCGATGGTGTCTTCGTCGATGCCACGGAGCACTCGAACAACGTCGCGATCCTGATCCACACCAGCCCGGGCGATCTGGGCCGCATCATCGGCAAGCGCGGCCGCGTGATCCAGGCGTTGCGCCAGGTCGGGCGGGCCGCCGGCTCCGCCGATGGCGTGAAGGTCACGGTCGAGGTCGCGGAGTAACTCTGATCACGGTGACCTGATGACCGACCCCGTCCGGCTCGAGGTCGGGCGCGTCGGTCGTGCCCATGGATTGCGCGGCGAGATCCACGTCGTTGCGGTGACGAACCGGCCGGAACGCTTTGCGCGCGGCTCTCGGTTGTTCGTCGGCGAGCGGGAGCTCGTCATCGAGTCGTCGCGCCCGAGTGGTAGTGGCTGGGTCGTGCAGTTCGCCGGCGTCGGCGACCGCAACGCGGCGGAGGCGTTGCGGGGGTTGCCCGTGTTCGGCGAGGCCGCCGGCGACGCACCCGACGGCGAGCTGTGGGTGCACGAGGTGATCGGCTCCGAGGTGCGGGACAAGGCCGGCGCGCGGATCGGCGTGGTCGACGCGGTGCAGGCGAACCCCGCGCACGACTTGCTGGTGCTCGACTCCGGCGCGCTCGTGCCGATGGTGTTCGTCGTCGACCACGAGCCCGGCGTCGTTGTGGTCGATGTCCCCGACGGACTCCTGGATCTCTAGCGATGCGCATCGACGTCTTCACGATCTTTTCCGACTACCTCGCGCCGCCGCTCGCGGTTTCGCTCGTGGGTCGCGCCCGCGAGGCCGGCTTGCTCGACGTTCGCCTGCACGATCCACGCGACCACGCGACCGGTGGGCACCGTGCCGTCGACGACGCTCCCTTCGGCGGTGGCGCGGGGATGGTGATGATGCCGGAGCCGTTGTTCGCCGCGGTCGAAGCCGTGCAGCCGCCGCGCCCACTCCTCCTGTTGTCAGCCGGCGGTGCGCGCTTCGATCAGGCGTTCGCGCGCGAGCTCGCCGACGCGGGCGGATTTTCGTTGCTGTGCGGCCGCTACGAGGGCGTCGATCAGCGCGTCGCCGATCACTGCTGCGACGGGGAGCTATCCGTTGGCGACTACGTGCTCGCGGGCGGCGAGGCGGCTGCGCTCGTCGTCATCGAAGCGGTCACGCGACTCGTACCCGGCGTCATGGGCAATGACGGCTCGGGCATCGAGGAGTCCTTCGGCGAGGAGTCGCTCGTCGAGTATCCGCAGTACACGCGGCCGGCTCGCTTTCGCGACTGGGACGTGCCGGCGGTCCTCCGTTCCGGAGACCATGCTCGCGTCGCCCGCTGGCGCAGGGCGCAATCGCTGCGGCGCACGATCGGGCGCCGGCCCGACTTGATCGCCCGGCCGCTGACCGCCGAAGAAGAGCGGCTCCTGGCGGAGTTCCCGGCCGATGAGAGCGGCCGCTAGCATCGGCCCCTCGCGTTTGCGACCGGGAGCCCCGCACGATGAACCGCACTGATCTTGTCGACCGCGCGCAGTTGCGCGACGACGTCCCCGATTTTGGTCCCGGCGACACCCTCAAGGTCCACGTGCGCGTGGTCGAGGGGACCCGGGAGCGGGTCCAGCTGTTCCAGGGCGCGGTCATCCGCCGCCAGGGGAGCGGCGCCCGCGAGACCTTCACGGTCCGCAAGGTGAGCTTCGGCGTCGGCGTGGAGCGCACTTTCCCGGTCCACTCGCCGATCCTCGCCAAGATCGAGGTCGTGACCCGAGGCGACGTCCGCCGGGCCAAGCTCTACTACCTGCGCGACCGCATCGGGAAGGCCGCCAAGATCAAAGAGAAGCGCGTCTGACCGGAACGCGTCATCGGGATTGGCGGAACCCGACGTAGACTTATGGTCTCATGAGCACCGAGGATCTCGAGCGGTACGAAACCGAGATCGAGCTGCAGCTCTACCGTGAATACCGGGACGTCCTGCCGATGTTCCAGTACGTCGTCGAGACCGAACGCCGCTTCTACCTGGCGAACGAGGTCGATCTCGACGTCCGCCGCGAAGACGGCCGGACCTACTTCGAGCTCAAGCTGCGCGACGCCTGGGTTTGGGACATGTACCGCAACACGCGGTTCGTCGCCGACGTGCGCGTGGTGACCTTCAAAGACGTGAACGTCGAGGAGCTTCCCGGCAAGGACCTCTGAGGTGCGTGACTGACCCGCGACGCCCTGACCCTCGACGGCCGGACCCTCGACGGGTCGTCGGCCGGGCCGGCGAAGACGCAGTGGCCGCGTGGTTCGCCGCGGCCGGTTACACCGTGCTCGACCGCAACTGGCGCGTTCGCGAAGGCGAGCTCGATCTCGTCGTGCGCGATGCGGCGACGATCGTGTTCTGCGAGGTGAAGACCCGACGGGGCGACGCGTTCGGCCTGCCGTATGAGGCCGTGACCGAGCGCAAGCGTCGGCGGCTCAGACTCCTGGCCGGGCGCTGGCTCGATACGCACGACCGCGGCGCGGGATCCCTGCGTTTCGACGTGGCGTCGGTTCGCCCCGACGGCCGCGGCGGGTGGGACGTCGAGATGTTCGCGAACGCCTTTTGAGCGCGAACGCTTTCGTGTCGCGCAGTCCTAGCGAGGGCGCGATGGGCCCGAACGTCGCTGCTCGCCGTGCCAGCAGCCGGTGTGCCAATGGCGGCGATCCTGCGGCGCGGCCTGCGGGATGACGACCTTGTGCCCCTCGCCGGGACGGATCTCGTGATCGCAACCGGGACAGCGATAGGGCTTCTCGGCCTGGTACGGCTGGACGTGACGCACCTCTACGCCGATGTCGCCGTCTCCTTCGTGATCGGTCCAGTCATGATCGGGACTCATCGCGGAATCGCCGCCCAGGCGACCAGGAGCGCGACGACCAGCACGGCGACGACGACGAGGACGATGTCGCTGCGCCGCTTGACCTGCTGGCGGAACGGGTTGAATCCCACGACCTCACGGTAATCGTGACGAGCGGGCCGTCAGGTCCGGTTCGAACACCGCGGTCGACGCGGCGCTCGAACCGGACCCATTGCTCAGGCTGCCGGAGCAGCACCGCCGGGGCCGCCGCCCGGTCCGGCTCCGAAACCCTGCTCGGTTGCCGTCACCTTGAAGTTGGCGTCGACCTTCACGGTCGCCTGCGTGCCGTCGGCCTGCGTGACGTGTGCCTCGTAGGGTGAGCCGCCCGAATCGGTTTCGATGCGGATGATGGCGCCCCCGGGGACTGCCGCGAGCGCGGCCGCCTTCACCTTGTCGGCGGTCGTACCCGTGAGCAGCGTTTCGCCCGGCCCGTGGGCGATCTTCGCCGGGTCCGGAGCGGTCTGCGTTGCGGTCGACGTGCCGCTCGCGGCGGTTGACGTGCTGCTCGTCGCCGTCCCGGAGGTCGCCGCTCCCGCGAGTGCCGCACCGCCGAGGCCGGCGCCGATCGTGGTTGCCGCGATGGCGAGGCCAACGCGCAGTCGTTTTGCCTGAGTGTTCATTGCGTGCTCCTTGTATGGGGGAAGCTCCGGCGTTCCGAAGCGATCTCCACGGTGCGGGACCAGCCGCAGGGTGCGCTGAGAAGTCTCGAAGGCCCGTTGAAGAACTCTCCAAGGGCTGTTGAAGAGACGCTGCGCCATCGGAACGAGCCGGATTGACTGCCCCGGTCCCGGGCGGCAAGCCTCGGAGCGATGGACTCCCTGCGCGTCGAGCGCGCCGACGGTGTCGTGACGTGCATGCTGAACCGGCCGGCCAAGAAGAACGCGCTTACGGGCGAGATGTGGCTCGGGCTCGCCGAGCTCTTCGAAGAAGTGGCCGAGAATCGCGATGACCGTGTGCTCGTGATCACCGGCGCGGGCGACGGGTTCTGCTCGGGCGCGGACCTCGGTGGCGGTGCGAACGACTCGGGTCGGGGACCCGCGGCGGCTTTGGCCGGCATGCGCATGGTGGGACGGGCCGCGTTGCGGTTGCACGAGCTCGCCAAGCCGACGATTGCGTCGGTGAACGGCGTTGCCGCGGGCGCCGGTTGCAACCTCGCGCTCGGCTGCGACTTGATCGTCGCGTCCGACCGGGCTCGCTTCAGCGAGATCTTCTCGAAGCGAGGGCTTGTCGTCGACTTCGGCGGTTCGTGGATCCTGCCGAGGCTCGTCGGCATGCACCGCGCCAAGGAGCTCGTGTTCCTGGCCGACGTCATCGACGCGGCAGAAGCCGAGCGCATCGGGCTCGTCAATCGCGTCGTCCCGCACGACCGACTTGCGCAGGAGACCCGCGAGCTCGCGCAGCGCTTGACCCGCTTGCCGCCGCTGGCCCTCGCGCTCTCGAAGCGATTACTCGATCAGGGCCCGTCGGTCTCGATGGCCGAAGCCATCGAGTCGGAGAACGCCGCCCAAGCGCTGATCGCGACGTCGAAGGACACCGCCGAAGCGATCCTCGCCTTCCTCGAAGGCCGCGAACCCAACTACACCGGCGAGTAACCGCGGCGGTGAAGTCGCGCGACCAAGACTTACGTAAGCGTCTCGGTGCTGCGGGGCGCGTGCGCGTTGCGGATGGCGGCGCGGTCAGGTTCCTGCACGCGCCGGAGCCAGGCGCCGTGCCATTCCCATGCCGCCGAGCAGCAGGAACACGTGAGCAGCATCGATCCGCCCGAGAGCACTTCGGCCTCGATCGGGGTGCTGTCGTAGGGGCACTGGGTCAGCTCCACACCACAAATCTCGGCCATTTCCCGAGAAGCTGAAGGACCTGGGTGGTGAAGCACCCCACGGGCTCCCGGTGCGTTGCGGTTGGCCGGGCAGGGTGTCTGCTCAGCGAGGCCACCACAGGCCGCGCATGCGCTGGATCCGACCGGCCCGCTCGAGCTGGCCGAGGGCCGCTCCCAGCCGCGCGGGAGCGAGCTTGGTGTTGCGTTCGAGGTCGTCGATGCCGCCGGGATCTCCGGCGAGCGCCAGCATCACGGCGGCTTCGTCGTCGTCGGTGGGCGGGACGCGTCCGGCCGAGCTCCAGTCGCCCGGTCGCGATCCGCCCCGGCCCAGACCGATGAGCAGGTCGCCGGGATCGAGGAGCGCTTCGGCGCCGTCGCCGAGCAGGGCGTTGCAGCCCGCGGCCGCGGGGTTCCGGCGCGAGCCGGGCAGCGCGTAGACGGTTCGGCCGTACTCGGCGGCCTACTTGGCCGTGATGCGGTACCCTCCGGTTGCCGTCGCTTCGACGACGGCTAAATAACGGTGTATGGTCAGGTCATGACACGAACCGCAACCAAGGTCAAAGCCGCCGCGATCTACTGCCGACTCTCGACGGACCGGGACGGCGACAGCCTCGGGATCGACCGTCAGGAAACCCTCTGCCGCGAGCTCGCAGAGAGCAAGGGCTGGGCGGTCGCGCAGGTCTATAGCGATCGCAATATCTCGGCCTACGCGGGCAAACGACGGCCGCGTATCAGTCGATGCTGACCGACCTCCGCGACGGCAATCGAGACGCGGTGCTGGTGGTCGATCAGGACCGGCTCACGCGCCGGCCGCTCGAAATGGAATCGTTCATCGAAATGGCCGATGGGCTCGGGATCGCACTCGCAACGGTCAGCGGCGACACTGATCTGTCGACAACGGACGGGCGGCTCATCGCGAGGATTCAAGGCAGCGTGGCGAGACAGTCGAGCGAGAAGGCCAGTGATCGGTTGAAGCGGCAACGCGAGCAGGCCGCGTCACTCGGCCAGTTTCACGGCGGACAACGACGCTACGGATTCGAGCGAGACGGCGTGACCTTCCGGGCGGACGAGGTGAAGGTGATTCGCGAGATCGCGCGCCGGTTGCTCGGGGGTGAGTCGATGCGCTCGGTTGTCCTGGATCTCAATGCTCGGGGAGTCTCGAGCGCGAAGGGCGGGGAGTGGGCCGTCAGCCAGCTTCGCCGGATGATCTCGGCACCGCGGCTGGCGGGACTGCGTACTCATCACGGCGAGGTAGTAGGCGAAGCGCAGTGGGAACCGATCCTCACTCGGGGCGATCACGAACGGTTGAAGGCTCTTGTTGAGAGTCGACCGGCGCAGCGAGGACGGCCCGCGCTCTCGCTGCTCGGAGGAATCGCGACGTGTGCTCTCTGCGGCGGTGTGCTTCATCAGACTCGCGTGAAGTCGACGCCGGTCTACCGCTGCGCGGCGATCACTCCTGGCAAGTGCGGCGGGGTGGCGTCACTTGCAGCACCGCTCGATCAGCTTGTTTCGGATGCTGTACTCCACCGGATCGACTCGAAAGCGGTCGCGCGGGCACTCAACCGGCCTCGCAGAGCGGCGAGGTCGGAACCGATCGAGAACCTCGCGCAGATCGACGCGGATCTCGACGCGCTCGCCACGGATCACGGCTCGGGCCTTATAAGTCGGCGCGAGTGGCTGGCGGCGAGGGCACCGCTCGACGCTCGGCGCAAGGCCGCACTCGATGCGATCGAACCGGAGGAGATCGACGACAAGCTGATCGGCAAGATGCGAGATGCCGGCAACGTCCGGAAGGCCTGGGACGTGGCGGCGGTAGAGGTACGACGTCAGATCCTCTCGGCACTCGTCGAGCGGATCAGTCTGAGTCCGACCAACAAGCGCGGTGCGAATTCGTTCGATCCCGACCGCGTCGACATCGCCTGGAGGGTTTGAGGTCAGACGATCAGGTCGGCGAGGCCCGCGCGCACAGCAGCGACGAACCGCGTAACCAGCTTGACCTTGTTGCATTGGATATGGCGGCCGCACCGGCACTGCCACTCCAGCACCCTGGTTCCGACGAGCATCTCCTCGGAGCCGCGGAGGCCCGGCACCGGGTACACATACTCCCTGCCATCGTCTCGGCCGATGTACTCGCGCGAATCGACCTGAACCTGGGCCCCGTTCCGGGGCCTGGCACGCCCGGGCCCGCGTTCGACGAGAGCGCGTCCCGCGAAGTCGACGTGAAGCTCCAAGGGATCGAGCACGCGCCGGCACTTCTCACATCGGCCTCGGAGGATCGCGCCGTCGAGGTCTTGGGATGCGGTTGCGCCGGTCACGAATCTATATTACATTGCTGTCATTCGACGTGCCTCTGAGCACCGGGACCGGTAGGGGAAATCCCGCTCAAACCCCTCCAGGCTGACCCTCCATCGGGGATCGGCTTGGAGGAACCGTGCCCCCGTCGACCCGTTCACCCCAGCCCATAAAGGCGCTGCTCGCACTCCGAGATATCTCGCAGGCGCAGCTCGCCCGTCATCTCGACTGCTCAATCGCTTGGGTCGGTCGTCTCGTCAATGGTCGCGAACGTCCCTCGCCCGAGCTCGCGCGGGCGATCTCGCTCTACCTCGACGTCCCGGTCGAGGATCTGTTCGCGGACGATCCCGACGACGTGATCGTGCAGTTCGTCAAGCGCACCACCACATCGTCCAACGTCCCCGAGTTGCTCGAAGATTCGACCAGCGCCGCCGCCGTCGCCACGATTCTGCGAGCCGACAAGTGACGGGCCATAACGCGAGACGAGACGGCCCCGAACCGGCCGCCTCGATCTCATCGCTCTCATCGCTCAGCACAACCACCGCCTACGACGGCAACCTCCAAGTTAGTCCGCGCATGCGTCCCGCAGTTGACGCTGAAGAGCTCCTCGCCGAGATCGAGCGGTGGCTCGACGCCGGCGATCTGATCTCGCTCTCAGCATTGAGTCGCCGCGAGGTGACTCTCGAGGATGCCGTCGAACACGCGCTCGTCGTGAACGGCAAGGTTCGCAGGTTGTTGGACTCGGCGTTCGTGGGGGTGGCCTGATGGCCGCGGCACCGACTTATGGGCCTAGTCCCACAAAGCGGTTCCGCCGCACCAAGGCGGAGATGCAAGACCTGCGCGTCGAGATCTACTCGCTCGTCGAAGCCCAGAAGCCGATGACCGTCCGCCAGGTTTTCTACAAGGGCGTCAGTGTCGGGCTCTGGGAGAAGACCGAGCGGGCGTACAAGGGTGTCGTGTGCAGGCTGCTCGCCGACATGCGCCGCGAGGGGATGATCCCTTACGGCTGGATTGCGGATGCGACGCGTTGGATGAGGAAGCCGGCGACGTTCTCGTCGTTGCAGGCCGCGCTCGAGAACACGGCCAAGACGTACCGGCGGGCACTCTGGCAGGACCAGGACACCTACCTCGAAGTCTGGCTCGAAAAGGACGCGTTGGCCGGTGTCGTGGTCGACGTGACCGCCCCGTGGGACGTGCCCCTCATGGTGACCCGCGGTTACCCGAGTCTGAGTTTCTTGTATTCGGCCGCGGAGACGATCAAAGATCAGGTAACCGAGACGCGGCCGCTTCCTCCGGACATGCCCGACGACCTCGCCGAGATGTTCCGCGAGCGGGGGATCACCTCGATGCGAGGTGACCAGGCGAAGGAGTGCCGGATTCTCTACATCGGAGACCGTGACCCGTCCGGCGACGACATCGCCCGCAATGTCGAAGAACAACTCGAAGAGATGTCCGACTGCATCATCGACTTCGTTCGCATCGCAGTGACAGCCGACCAGGTCTACGAGTACGACCTGCCGACCCGTCCGACGAAGCGCACTGATACCCGAACGAGGAACTGGGACGGTGACGGCAGCGTCGAGGTCGACGCCATCGACGCCGACGTTCTCCGCGAGTTGGTGAACGATCCGATCGAGGCGTGCATCGACCCGCGCGAGCTCGAGATCATCCAGGCGGTCGAGGTCGAAGAACGTGAAATTGCCAGGCGGATAGTCGAGCGGGAGTTCGCATCGTGACCGACCAGACGATTCCTCCTCACGACCTCGAAGCGGAGGAATCGCTGCTCGGGGCAATGATGCTCTCGCGCGGGGCGACCGAGGCAGCGCGCGAGGCGGGCCTTACGAACGCGTCGTTCTACAAGCCCGGTCACGGTGCCGTGTTCGATGCGATCGAGTCCGTGATTGATTCGGGAGCACTTGCTGATCCGGTCTCGGTCGCGGCGATGCTGAACGGCGATCTCGACCACATCGGCGGGCGCGCGGCGCTCGCTCGGTTGGAGGCGTCGACTCCGGCATCGGCGAACGCTCCCGCGTATGCGCGCATCGTTGCCGATCACGCGCGTCGGCGCATGGCGATCGGTCTCGCGACGGATCTCCGCGACGCGGCGCTCGCGAGCAATTGCGATGCGATGCTGAGGGATACGGCAACTCGGCTTGGCGCGTTGGTCGGTCCGGTCGAGAGCGATCCGACCTGGCTGCGAGTCGATCTCGGGCCCGCGCTCGCCGGCGCGGTCGAACGCGTCACCCCGACCGTGTTCACCCGCGACGACGGGCGGGCGTTGTTCTATCCGAGGCGAGTGAATGGCCTGCACGGCGACTCGGGGATCGGCAAGAGCATGGTGGTCGCGGTCGCGGTCGCGCAGGAGTTGAACGCCGGCCACGACGTCGGCTGGATCGACCTCGAAGATCCGGACCCGACGACCCTGATCGAACGGCTCCGACTCCTCGGCGTGAACGACCGAATCATCTCCGGACGGTTCCACTACTACGCGCCGCACGAACCGTTCACCGACGCCGCGGTCGCGGCACTCGCCCGAGACGCCACCGGATGGGCGGTGCTGGTGATCGACTCGATGGGCGAGGCGTTCGGCCTCGAAGGACTCGACGAAAACAAGGACGTCGACGTCGGGCCGTGGCTCCGGCGCGTGGCGCGGGTACTCGCCGACGCCGGCCCGGCCGTCGTGCTCATCGACCACTCGACCAAGGCCGCCGACAATCCGCTGCACCCCTCGGGATCGAAACGAAAACGCGCCGCGATCACCGGCGCGTCCTATCTGCTCGACGTGATCCAGCCACTCACGCGCGACGCCGGCGGGAAGCTGCGACTCGTCTGCGCCAAAGACCGGCACGGCAGCTACCGGCGCGGTGACGTTGTCGCCGTCGTGGACATGGCCGTGTATCCCGACAAGGGCGTCAGCGTGAAGGTGTGGCCGGCCGATGCCCAACGACGGCCGCAACGCGGCAGGAGCGCGCCTACGGCTCGTAGCGCGTGACGCAGTACGAGCAGCGAAGGAAGCCGACCGACCGCTCTCGCAACGCCAGCTCGCCGAGCTCATGGCGGTCAAGGCGTCACACAACACCAAGCGCGCCGGCATCGATACGGCGGTCGCAGACGGCGCAATCCGCGTCGAAGATGGCGCGCGCCGCGCGGTACTCCACGTGTACGTGCGCGACCTCACCGACGAGCGAGACAACCGATGACGACTGCGCCCGACTGCGCCCGGCGCAGTCGTGTGCGATACCGCGACCCAGTGCGCCTGTGCGCCCCGCCCTATAGGGGCGCACGCTGGGGCGCAGTCGCACGGCCCACTCGGTACAAGTCGAATGAGTCGACCGCGTCTGGCGCACTCGACAAGGGGTAAGGGGGGGTTGCTACCTGGCAACCGATCGCGCGGCCTGCCAAGCCGAGCGCGTTTTTCCGCGGGGATTTCACGCGAAGGGGGTCGTGATGGGTGAGGGTGTGTGTCTGTTGTGTGGGCAGGGCATGAAGACGGCCCCGGGTTGTGTGCAGTCGCCCCACGCGTACGCCTGGGGTGACGAGCCTGACATTGAGGGTCTCGCTCTGGATGATCGGTGTGGGGACTGCGGGACGCTCCCCGGCCATGGCCATCACTTCGGGTGCTGTGTCGGGTTGTGTCGGTTGTGTTCGGACGCCGCGGGCGAGCCGGTGCAGTGGCTGTTTTGCGATCACTGGTGCGAGCAGGCCGACGCGCTCGGGCTCGAACCTCCGGACATCGAATGACGGGCCACCCGCGCTACAAGACGCACCAATGGAGGCTGCTCCGCCAGGTCGTGCTCAACCGTGACGGCCGCTGGTGCACGCTCTGCCTGCCTGGCTGTAGTGGCGTCGCGACTGAGGTCGATCACATCGTTAGACCTGAGGATGGCGGGAGTGATCTGCCCGAAAATCTCAGAGCTTCTTGTAAATCGTGCAATGTTGCGCGGCGGAATATCGAGCTCGCGGAGCGTGCGAAGCGTCGACCAGGTCGTCGCGATCACGGACTCCAAGAATGGTGAGGCCGACCATCGTCCGGGCGACGATGACGATGGTCGGCGACGAGGCGCTCCCGGATTTGTTGCAGCTGGCCACCGATGGGCTCGCCTGGCGCAGATTGCGCGGGCTCAGTGTTCGGTCGGAAGCCCTGGCGGCGATCGAGGAGTTGCGGAAGATCGTGTGGCGTGACCTTCTCGCCGACGATGCGGGTTCACAAGGTTCACGGTCCGGGCCAACAAGTGAACCTGAGACCGACATGCTGGTGAGCGTGAAGTACCTCGCTACGGCCGCGAACGTGTCGCCGTCCTTTATCTATCGGCAGGTCCGCTCGGGTGGCCTGCACTCATGCGCACATCGTGACGGCCGGAACGTGTGGCTTGAACGTGACGGCGCGACCGAATGGCTGCGAGGGCGGTCACGATGAACCCGCTCCAACATCACGACGAGCTCGCTGCGACCGCGGCCGAGATCGAGGGTTCCCGCCGCCCGGTCAGGTCGTATCTCTCGGCGCTGGCGAAGGCCGGTGTCGACTTGCCAGCAAAGCAACTCGCGATGTTCACCGAGTACATGACGCGCTGCGACGAGATGGCGGCTCGGGTGGCAGGGATGCAAGCACGGGAACGCGCCCGCACGATTCACGCGCTCGACGAACTATTCAGCGAAAGGTAGCCACGGATGGCGAATCCAGTTTTAGCGGCGGCGATTCTGCGCCGCGACCAGTCTTTGCGGCAGATGGAAAGTTTGACCGACGCCTGCGCCGAGGCGAACCGGAGTCTCACCGACGCCGAGGCGCGCCAGTTCGAGCGGCTCGCTGTCGCGATCAAAAAGGACAACAAGCAAATCAAGACGTTGGAAACGGAAGAGGTCCGGATGAGCAAGGCAGCGAGCGCCGCGGGCGAGCAGCTCCGCGCCGAACGAGGCGGCCGCTACGGCAGTTACGTCACGCACGAGGCGATGACGTACTCCGAAGATTTGAAGCACTCTTACTTCAGAGATTTGGTGGCGACCACGGCCGCTGGCCGCGGCTTCGCAACTTTCGACGATGCGAACGCGGCGCGAGAGCGACTGCAGCAGCATCGCCGCGAAGTCGAGGTCGAGGCGCGCAACAACGATGCAATCGCGTCGGCACTCTACGAACGCCGAGTGAACCCGAACACGACGGACGGCACCGGCGGCGAGTTCGTCCCGCCGCTCTGGTTGGTCGATGCGTATGTTCCCCTTGCGAGGGCCGGCCGCGTGATCGCGAATCGTGCGCAGCGGCGGCAACTTCCGCCCGGTACCGACGTGATCAACCTGCCGAAGATCAAGACCGGCTCCACGGTCGCAGTCCAGGCCGCACAAGCGGACGCGGTGTCCTCGACGGACATCACGACCGCGACGGTTACCGCCGCGGTGAACACGATTGCCGGCCAACAGGACATCTCGCTCCAGCTGCTCGAGCAGTCGCCGATCTCGATGGACGCGGTGATCTTCGAGGATCTGTCAGCCGACTACGACATGCTGCTGGATCGGCAGTGCATCTCCGGTACCGGAGCGAACGGCCAGCATCTCGGCGCGCTCGCTCAGCCGAGCGCGGCATCGAACACCGACTTGACGAAGGCGAACGCGGTGACGTGTTCGAGCACAGTGTTTTTCGATGCGGCGACTGCCGGAACACAATTCCGCAGCATCGTCGCCGCAAGAAACTTCATTGAGACATTGCGGTTCAGGAGTCCGACGGCGATCTGGGTTCACCCGCGTCGGGCAAACGCGTGGAGCTTCCAGGCGCAGGACAGCCAAGCTCGGCCGCTGTTCGTGATGTACGAAAAGTTCAACGCGCTCGGCATGCAGACCGCGCCGGTTGCCGAAGGAGTCCGCGGATCATTGAACGGTTTAGATGTCGTCGCCGATGGCAACTTGCCGATTACCTGCTCGACCGGAAGCATCACGTCGGGTACCGGCGATGTCGTCGTGCTCGCAAATGAGCAGGATTACATCCTGTACGAAGGTTCGATGCATTTGCGAGCGATGCCAGAAATTCTCTCGGGAACACTGCAGGTTCGCTTGCAGGCGTACGCGTACTCCGCGTGGTTCGCTCACCGATTTCCGCCGAGCACGAGCATCGTCACTGGCACGGTCGGCCTTGCGGCCCCGACGTTCTGAGTTCGTGTTCGCGGTGTCGAAAAGGGATGCCGCTAGTCGTCCTGGGGGCGACATCGCGAACACGATTTCTCCCCGCGGCTTCGCACTGGTGAGCGTCGAGGTCGCGGGGATCGTGGGAGCTGGCGCCCGGTCGCTTCTGGTGCGCTTTTTCGGTTTCCGCGCCGGCCAGCACCGGGCTGCCGGCTCCCACCTCAATCAGTCCGGCGCGTCGCGCCCTGCGGAGATGTTCGGCCCGATGTCGGTGACGTCGAAGGTGTCAGCACCGCACGCGAGACACGTTGCCATCGCGTCATCGTCCATCGTGGGGAGATACACGTACCAGACGTTCCCGCACGCGCAGCGCGCCTCGCACTTGCGGTCGGGCTCCATGCCAACGACGGTAGAACGCGCCTGAGACACTGGGGCGGCGGCGGGATGCGGACGCGGGGTCCGGGCATCGGCAAACCCGCCCGCGCCCTATTCGCCGCCTCGTACCCCGCAGCGGGGTATCCGTAACGAAGGTGCCGAGAAAAACCGCGCGATCAGCGATAAGCCCTGTTCGGGCGTTCCGGGCGGTCGGCACCCCCGCCTCCCAGCCGCTCGGGGCGTCCCGCTGACTAGTCACAACGGGACTACTCTCGCCGTCGATGTTCGAGGGCGTCGAGCGAATCCCCGCGTGGCACCTACAGGGCGAGTGTGCGCGGCCGGAACACGCGGGAAGAGTCAACGCGTGGTTCCCATCGAAGGGTGAATCGTGTGCGTTCGCAAAGAGCGTCTGCGCGGTGTGCCCGGTGAAGGATCTCCCGTGTCTCCGCGACGCCATCGCGGACCGACGCCGGCCAGGGGTGTGGGGTGGCACCACCGAGCTCGAGCGGCGCCGGATACGAGCCGACGCGAAGAACGACCGCGCTCTAGGCATTCGGCCTGAGTAGAACGGGTAAGGCAGCGAGGGGTGTCCCCGGACGCTTGTGCGTGCCCGCCGAGCGTTCGGGGCACCCATTTTCTCGGGTCTGACACGACGGGTGGCTCCTGTAAATAGGTCGTCGCTTCGACCAGGGCAATGGGGGGGCGGCTCGCATCAGAGCACCATCAGGGCAATCTGAGCGGGTGTCCGGTCTTCGATCGACAAAGATAGATCCGGATGCTGATCAGAGTCGCCGAAGCTGGTGATATCGAGGTCGTCGAGGCCTTGCGCTACGCCGCGTTGTCCACCAGCGCGCCGAGCGTGTACTCACCGCGAGAAGTTGTCGAGCTTCTCGACAGCCTCGATGTCGACGAACTCCGCGCCATGGTCAAGGATCGGCAGCTCTTCGTCGCCGAGACCGATGGACTCATCGTTGGATGCGCCGGTTGGCGAGGCAAGCACCTTCGACACGTCTATGTAGCCCCGGACTCGGAACGAGGAGGCCTCGGGACCCGCTTGGTACGTCGTGCCGAGTCCGACTTCCAGGACCGAACATCCGCGGCGGAACTCCATGTCGGCTCGGTTCTCTACGCCCGAGGGTTCTACGAAAAGCTCGGTTACGAGCTAGTCACCAAGGAACGATCGGGAAGCGAGCCCTTCCACATGAAGAAGAGCTTCGACGTCGCGCGGTAGCGGAACAGATCTGCCGATCGATGTCAGACAGGCTGACGCTGTTATTTCGCCGTGGTCTCGACGATCACCACGATGTCGGCCAGCGCCGCGATGATCCGATTGCGGACCGGGAACCGCTCGCGGCGGGGCTGCACGCCGTATCCGTGCTCACCGACGACCAGTCCCTGCTCGCGCACCTGCGCGTACAGCGTCCGATGGCGGCGCGGGTAGACGACATCGAGGCCGGTTGCGACCACGCCGACCACGAGCCCGCCGGCGTCGAGCGCGCCGACGTGCGCCGCGGCGTCGATCCCGATCGCGAGGCCGCTCACGACCGTGACGCCGGCGCCCGCGAGGAACCCGCCCAGCTCGCGCGCGTCCGCAAGGCCGTGGGGCGTCGCGGTACGTGTGCCGACGATCGCGACGCGACTCGCGGCGAACGCGTCGGCACGATCACCTTCGCCGAGCAAGACCGGCGGCCGGTCGGGGAGTGGGTCGCGGATCGGATAGCCGTCGTCGTCGGCGATCCACACGCGAGTGCCGCGCGCGTCGCACTGCACGCGCACTGTTCCCGACGACGCTTCCTCGCTCCATCGTCGCGCGAGCTCACGCGGATCGAGCTCTTCGCACCGGCCGATGAGACGCGTCACCCGCTGCTCGCGTACCGCGGCGAGCGCGGCGACCGGACCGCCGTGCGCATCGAGCAGCCTCCGCAACCGGGGCGGCGTCACCAGATACAGCGAGGCGAGCATTGCGGCTGCAATCGCACGTTCGTCGAGACTCACCAGACGTCCTCTCGTAGAAAGGCGGCGCGCATCACGTCGTCGGCGGTAACGGCATCGTGGTCGTCGAGATCCGCGAACGTGCGGGCAACGCGGCGCACGCGCGCGGCGCCCCGGCCGGTCAGCCGGCGGAGGCGGCACGCGTCGAGCCACGCCGCGTGCGCGTCGGAAGGAAGAGGAACGAGCTGTGCGAGTGCGCCCGGTGGAATGTGGGCGTTGCGTCTCCAGTGCGTGCCTGCGAGGCGCGCGTCTTGTCGCTCGATCGCGGCACACACGCGCGCGCGAGTTTCCTCTGACGATTCGCCCGGTTCGGTTCCGGCCGAGTCGATACGCAGCCGGAGATCGAAGCGGTCGAGCAGGGGAGCCGACAAGCGCCGCGCGTACCGCATGCGCTGGGCGTCGCCACAGCGGCACTCCATCGCCTTGCGTCCGCACGGGCACGGATTGGCGCACGCGACGAGGAGGAAGTCGGCGGGGAACTCGAGTGTCCCCGACGCGCGGCTGATGCGCACGACGCGTTCTTCGAGCGGTTGGCGGAGTCCTTCCAACACGCTGATCGGGAACTCCGGCAGCTCGTCGAGGAACAGCGCACCTCGATGCGCGAGCGTGATCTCACCGGGCCGGACCCGCGGACTGCCGCCGCCGACGAGCGCGACGCTCGACGCGCTGTGGTGTGGTGCGCGAAATGGCGCCCGGGTTTGCAGCGTCGAGACGGTGCTGCGGCCGGAGGCCGAGTGGATGCGGGTGACTTCGAGCGCCGCGTCGCGTTCGAGGCTGGGCATGATCGTCGGGAGGCGGCGGGCGAGCATGGTCTTTCCGACGCCGGGTGGTCCGACGAGCAACAGGTGGTGGCCACCGGCCGCCGCGGCCGAGAGCGCGAGGCGCGCGTTGGCGAGACCGTGCACGTCGGCGAGGTCGAGTGGTTCGTCGGGATCCAC
>JBBQER010000031.1:0-39316 GCA_038320885.1 Acidimicrobiia bacterium | reverse complement strand
GGCCATTCCCGGACCCGAACCCACAACGCTAGAACCGCCAACTCGCCATGTCACGGCGCCGCTCGAACGCGCCCAAAAATACGGGCCTTGACACAAACAGGCTTCGCCCTGGCGTGTACTCGCCACCGCACCCCAGTGCTCCTTAAGAGACTGCTGATTAATCGGGCTGGCGGTGCTCGCGATGGGCGGGTGTCTCGTTCAGACTGGTTGTATGCAGGGTTCGAGCGATCCGAATCGGGTGTTGTTGGACGCGGCGGCGGTGTGCGGGCATTTGGTGCCGGCGGGGTCGGTGTACGCGTTGCTGGCGGAGCGTCGTGGGGTGTTGTTCCCCGACGTGTTGTTCGAGGATCTGTTCGGGTCGGGGCGTGGTCGGCCGTCGGTCCCGGCGGATGTCGTCGCGACGGTGATGGTGTTGCAGTCGTTAGAGGGCTTGTCGGACCGCGACGCGATCGGTCAGCTGCGCACGAATATCGCCTGGAAAGTCGCGGCGGGTCTCGCGCTTGATGATGAGGGATTGCACCCGACGGTGTTGACCTTGTGGCGGAACCGGCTCCGGGAGAGTGACCGACCGGAGCGGATCTTCGACGCGGTGCGCGCGGTGGTCGCGGAGACGGGTGTGCTGGCGGGCAAGACGCGTCGGGCGTTGGACTCGACGGTGCTCGAGGACGCGGTGGTCCGCCAGGACGCGATCATGCAGCTGGTTGCGCAGATTCGACGGGTTCGTCGTTGTGTGCCGGCGGCGAAGGCGTTGACGCTCGCTGCGCATGATTACGACAACGATCCGGGCAAGCCCGCGTGCGCGTGGGACGACCGTGGGGCGATCGACGCGGTGGTCACGGCCTTGGTGAACGATGCGCGCGTCGTGTTGGACGCGATTTCGGGTGTCGAGCTCGACCAGGCCAGGCGGAAGCGGTCGGCTTGTTGGCGTTGGTCGCAGGCCAAGATGTCGAACCCGGCGACCAAGACGGGACGTGGCGGATCGCGCCGCGCACGACGCCGGATCGGATGGTGTCAGTCATCGATCCCGAGTCGCGCCATGTGCACAAGACCGTGCACAACTACCGCGACGGCTTCAAAGCCCATGTCGCGGTCGAACCTGATACCGGGCTTGTCACCGCCTGCGATCTCACGGCCGGGAATGTCGGTGACGCCCAAGCCGCGCCCGGGCTGCTCGCACGCGAGACCGAACGACTCGAGATCCTCGCCGATTCCGGCTACGGCTCCGGCGAGTTCCGAGCCGCGCTCGCAGCTGCCGATCATGTCGTGCATATCAAGCCGGGTCCGCTGCGACGCTCGATCGAGGGTGGTTTTTCGATCGATGACTTCACGATCGATCTCGTGGCACGCACCGCGACCTGCCCCGCGGGTTTCACGGTCCCGATCACACCGAAACGCAACGCCACGTTCGGCAACAGGTGCAACGGCTGCACGCTGCGCGATCGCTGCACTCGCGCCGTCGCGGGCAAAGCGCTGATACTCCACGAACATCACGCGTTGCTGGCTGCCGCGCGCCAACACGCGACCACCGACGAGTTCAAAGACGCGTACACACAGCACCGACCGATGGTCGAACGCACCATCGCGTGGATCGTCACACGACATCGAAAAGTCCGGTTCCGTGGCATTGCCCGCAACCGGATTGGTCTCGCGCACCGCTGTGCTGCCATCAATCTGCGACGCCTGGTCAAACTCGGCCTCGCCCACGACGGCAACCACTGGATGATCGCCACCTAACGAGCCGATGGGTCCGGGAAGGCAACGAGGGGCGACTCATCAGCCAAAGCCTTCCGGCGCTACCAGCTTTCACCCTCACACCGGCTATTCGGATCGGCCATTCCCGGACCCACCAACCCGAACCGACGCTACGACCCCAAACGCCGCAGCGGAAGCGCATTGATCAGCAGTCTCTTAATGTCTCCCGGGGTTGGCGACGGCGTAGCCCCGCCTTTGGCGATGTGAGCGCCCCGATCGCTTCGAGGACAGCGATGCGCATGCACTGCAACGAGTCGGCGGCGCGGGCGGCGGTGCCGTCTTACCGCACCGTGGTCGGTGGGGAGACGCTCGATGAGCCGTGGCTGAGGAACGCCTGGAGGTGAGCGATCCGCATTCTGATATGGCTCGTGACGCCGTGATCGCTGGCTGTCACGTCGAGGTCGCCACTCCAAGCGGAGCCGAGCGGGGTCCGGAAGCGTTGACCGCCGAAGGGAATCCCGTCGCTCGCGGTCGACTGGCCGTCAAAGGTTTGCATTTGGCTGGCCCACCAGTCTTTGCCGTCGGAAGCGAAGTAGATGTACCAGCGCTGCTCGACGCCGTTCTCGTGCCACTCGAGCTCGAGCGTTTGGTACGTGGCGTAGCCGGGGTCGCTGTGCACGCTGATGTTCGGATCGTTGGCCGTGAAGTCTTTGGCCCCCGCCTGGCTCACGGTGATGATCGAGAATCCTGTGCCCTCGAGGTGCACCTGCGGCGTGTCCCAACGAACGGGGGCGCTGCATGGGTAGGTCGCCGGGGTCGTCCCATCCGTGCAGCCCGCCGCGCCGGCGTCGCTCGGCCCAGAACCGCCGACGCGCGGTTGCGTCGTGACGCCCGATCTGCCGCTCATGACCGTGAACACGACTGTCAGCCCGATCGCGAGCACCGCGGCTGACGCCGCGACCGCAATCACGGCCACACCGATTCGCCGGCGAGCGCCAACGCGTTGCGTGTCGAGGGCGACCACGGCAAATGTCGCAGACTCGTCCCACTCGGGCTGCGACGGCGTGATGGCTTGGTGTTCCGCGTCGAACAGCTCGCCCAGGTGCCGCTCGAGATGGATGTACGCGTTTCGAGTCATCGCTGAATGTCCTTTTCGAGTCGCGCGAGAGCGCGCGAGGCCAATGACTTCACGGTGCCGGCCCTGCAATTGAGGGCTTCGGCGATCTCAGCCTCCGAGAGATCTGCGTAGTAGCGCAGCACGAGCACGGCGCGTTGTCGGTACGGGAGCGCGGCGACGGCGTCGGCTAGTTCATGAGCGTCGAACTCCACCGCGTGGAATGTCGCGACCAGCGGCAACTTGGCCCGCACCACTCCCTCATGGCGCTGCCACTGTCGGCAGACGTTCACGAGGGTCGCGCGCAGATACGCCTTCGGATTCACGGCGCGTCCCCAGCTCGCATAGACGCGCGCGAACGCGTCCTGGGCAAGATCCTCGGCCGTGGCCGACTGCTGCGTGAGAATCGCGGCGAGCCGTACCGATCCCATCCACTGCGCGCGAAAGAAGTCATCGAACACGGCTGGGGCGCTGTCGGGCAGGCCCCCCGCTCGCGAGTTGGCTGGCTGGGCTCCGGAGAACACGTTCATTGCTCCACTAGATCCCCGAGCCAGTGCATCGGTTCCAATAACCTCACGAAAAAGCCATGGTCTGGACAAGCTCCCCACACTCGGACGTGCCTCGCTCCAAGTCCGTCGTGGCCCGCACCGACGGATCGGCGCAGATCGACTTGGATGAGTGTCTCAGAACGGGTCGAGGAAGCGCTTTCGCGCCCGTCGAATCGACAGCGCCGATCGCACCCCAGTGTCCGCAAACACACCCTGAGGAACGGGCGCGCTCGGCGCTCCGATGTGAATTTGCACCGTTGAGCGTCACCGAATCGCGTCTGATGAGGATTCACGTCGTTGCGAGCGGCCGCCCGAGCGACACCGCAGCCCGCATCCCAGCGTCAAGCAATGTCCCCAGAGCGGGACGACCAGATCGGCGGTTATTGCGCGGAGGTTCGGTTAGCTATGGCGTCGTTTCAGCAAGTGCCTAAGGGCCCGTGGCACGGAACAGGGTTGAACTGCATTGCCATCGCGGAGATCGGAGCGTTGAGTCGACGGCCGCCTTCGCTTCCGAGGAAGCGCGCCGACCCGTACGCGAAAACGCCTCCATCTGCTGCGAACAGGTAGTAGCTGTCCCCGACCGCCGCGATGCCGACAATCGGCGCGTGCAGATGCAGCCGCGACGCGTCACCGCGCCATGAAGCGGACCCGAACGCATAGACCTTCCCGTCGCCGGTCGCGAGCCAGTAGCCCCCGGAGCCCAAGGCGATGCCGACGACGGGCGCCGCAAGCCGCGTCGCCCCGAGGTCTCCGTCGAACTTCGCCCCGCCGAGCGTGTACACATGACCCGCCGCGTCGACGAGCCGATATCCGACACGGCCGTCGGGCAACGCACCACCGACGCCGGGGCAAGAACGCGGCCTGGATTCCCACAATCGGCACTCGAAGGTGGAACGGAGCAAGACTCCCGGGGAATCGAGCGCCGCCGAACGCGAACACGCCGCCGTCGGCCGCAACCATTACGTAGCCACCCCGGTACGGGGCAACACCCGGCACGGACACGGCGCCAACAATCGGCGCGTTCAAGTGGACGTCGCGAAGATCACCGAAACTACTCAACCCGAACGGATGAACGATCCCGGCGCTATCGACTAACAGGTAGCCCGACCCGAGCATCGTGTCATTTGCAGACGCACCCAGAACTGCCACGATCGGATGAGCGATGTGCTGGCCGCCCAGACTTCCCGAGTAGGTCGCGCCGGCCCCGGTAAACACGCCGCCGTCCGCGCCGACAAGCTCATAACTCTGCGTCATCGCCGCCGATGCGGACGCTTGCCGCACCTGAGCGACGACGAGACAGGCCGACGCCGCAATTGCGACCATGGTGAAGCGCAGAAGACGACGCATCGACACGAACCGCGTGCACGACACAGCTACTCCTCGCATCCCTAAATCCGTCGAACGCCGAGCGTCGCACCGCCCAGTGATGCACGCATAATGCACGCTCTGGCGTCTTCTCGCCACCACACCCGAGTGTTTCTAAAGGTCTCCCGAGGGACGGCTGCGTGGCGAACGTTCGACGCGTTGGGCGTTTAGCACCCCGTCCCGGAGCACGGTGCAGTGTCGACGTGCCCAACCATTGCGACGATGGGGCCGTTGAGATGCTGTCCGCCCAGGCTGCCGCGGAACGGCATATCGAAGCTGAAGACGCCGCCGTCTTGCGCGAAGAGGTAGTAGGCCCCGACTGTCGTGGAGATGCCTGCCACCGGGGCGTTGAGGTGGAGGTTGGACGCGTCGCCGACGAACCGGGCTGCTCCGAACGCGAATACCTTGCCGTTGGCAGTCACGAGGAGATAACCGTCGGGCATCGAGGGCGTCGCGTCGATTGCGTCCTGGCCGATGCCGACCACCGGTGCGTCGAGTTTCGTCTTGCCGAGATCACCGAAGAAGCGCGCGCCGCCGAATGGGTAGATGTTGCCCGCCGAGTCGACGAGCCAATAGCCGCCGGGCCGCGTGACGGCTATGCCGACAATCGGGGCCGGCAAACGGCGAGCGGCGAGACTCCCGGCGAACTTGGCGGTGCCGAAGGCAAAGACGCCCCCGTCGGCGGCCACGAGGAAGTAACCGCGCCGAATGGCCGCTGCTCCGACGATGGGTGCGTTGAGGCGCACGTCACGAAGATCGCCGAGGGAATGCAAGCCGAACGGATACACCACACCCGTGTCGCTGACGAGCAGGTATCCAGGCGCGAACGGGATACTCGAACCATTACGAGGCTGGTTCACCGTCGCGTCGAGCGCGGCGACGATCTTGCCCGGCACACGCCGATCGCCGAGGCTTCCCGAGAACGTTCCCGGAGAAAACGCGAACACCCCGCCATCGGACCCGACCAACTCATAGCCCTGCCGCAGGGCAGCAGCCCCGTCGGCCGGAACGACTCCGCCGACGAGCGTCGCCGCCGCGATCAGACCGACAGCAACCACGCCTGCCGATTGGTGGAAGTGCCGTCGCATCTCGCGCCTCCAACTAAAAGAACTCGACGTCAGCATCATGCCCCTTCCGGGATACGCACGCACGGCAGGCGCGAGGATGCCGAAGCACCCAGTGCGCTCTCTCCTGAGCCGAGAGCACGTCCGGTCCGGGTCGGTCTCGGCGTCTGCACAGAGACGTTCTGCACAGACATCTTGCGCAGACCCCTGCTGAAGCCTTAGCCGGACGCTGCGCCTGCAACGACGTCCAAGCTCCGGCAAGGCGACGGAAGCGAGACCGATCGAGGACAGCGAACAGTCGTTTTCAACGACCTCGGGACGTAGCTGACAGGAATCGCGTCGACACTGTCGATCTCCCGGCCAGCGCGCCAGCCGCCTTCGAGACCATGCGCACGCCAATCGGTCCTCCGATACGCGACCCGCTCCCAGGCCACGTGGTTTCGGGTCGTTGACGCTCGCGCAGCGTGACGCGAGAACACTGTCTCGACGCCGAATCGGATCTCTGCTGCTTCCGCATAGCGGAAGCGGCATATCTGTGTCGATCTTGAAGCGGCGATTCGCGGGCGAGCGGTCAAGTATTCGGAGACGATTGCGCAGTCTCGGGAACGCGTGCGAGATCACTGTGCAAAAAGGAGCCGGTTGATTCGCCAGGAGGATGCTCGGCGCGTTCAGATTCAGGTTCGTCGGGTCAACGCGCGGTGCGCTCGTGGTCGCTGATGATGCGCTCGCCGGAATCCAGGGTCGTGCGCTTCGTCGCGTTCGCTGCCACGCTGGAGCACCGAGCTCCGCACCGACGTCGACTCCACAGTCACCTCACCGAACCTCAGCGAACATCGCGCGACGACGCCCGAGATTCCCTTCTGCACAGTCCTGAGCAACGACCGCCACGAGCCCCGCGGTCTCCTCCTCGAAGCCCGACCCTTCGACCTCGAATCCGCCCTTCAAGATCGACACAGATTTGCCGGTTGCGCTGAGCGCAACCAGCAGAGCCTCTCGCGCCCGCGCGATTCCGTCGATCCGAACCTGACGACGACGGGTACGCGCGACCGTGCCGACCCCCGACAAGTCATCGCCGCAAGCGTGTCGCTGTCTCGCGGGCCGGGCGGCTGAATCGCCACTGCGCAGACTGCATCGTGACCCCGAACGCCATGCCGATCTCTGACCATGTGAGGCGGTCCTGATCCCTCGCGTCACGTACGAGCTCGGCACAGAGGTCACGGGCCTCTTCCTCGATGCGAGCCATCAGAAGCGCCCCAGCCAGCGCTGCCTCGACGCGACGGCTACAGCGGGCACGAGCGCCTGCAGCGCGTCGCGCACGACACGCCGCTCCTGAGCAGTCAGTCGATCGATCTTCATGAGCACCTCCTCGACCGGAACAACAGGATCGAGGGTGCCGAAATCGCCGGCGCCGAGCGCAAGGCAAGAGTATCCAGCAATCGTTGCACGTTCGCGGCGTAGCGAACGGTCGATTGACACTGACGCGCGTCAACGCGGTTAGCAGAGTGCTGCGCAGAAACCCTGCGCAGCATGTTTGCGCAACAGTACGCAAGGGCCATTGGCACAAACTCCGAGTCGCGTTTCGCGCTTAGCTCGCGCCATTCCCATTCATGGAGGAGAACGGCTCGACAACACGGCCTGAGTCTGACGAGGCGCCGCCATCCGAACACCCCGTGGCGACAATGGAACGGATCGTCTACACGATCCCGGAGATCGCAACTCTCCTCGGCGTCGACCGGGCAACGGTGTACCGATGGAGCCAGCGCGGCGACCTACCGGTGGTGAGAATGGGACCGAGCCGGATGTTCGTGCCGAAGCGGCTCTTCCTCGAACAGTTCGGAATCCCCGAGCCCGCCGGGATCATCTCTTGAGTCCGCCGGCTCGCGCCGCTTTGCGCTCCTGGTCGATGTCACTGTGCGCGTAGATGGACATGGTGATCGCCGGCGATGAATGGCCGAGTCGAGCGGCCACCGCCGCCGGGCTGATGCCATTGGCGAGCAGCGTCGTCGCCTGGGCGTGGCGCAGATCATGAAGCCGAGCGTCGACACCGACCGCCGCCGCGAGTTTCCGGAAACGCCACGTCAGCCCGTCGGTGCGAAACGGCTCGGTGTTACCCGGGGTCGGCGAGAACACGAAACACTCCTTCGTAAGCGATCCGCCGCACTCCCCCGCCACTCGCTCGCAGGACTCGCGGTGCGAGCGCAGCATCGTCACCGAGTCGTCGTCCAACAGCACCGTTCTGGCCAGCTTGTTCTTCAAGGGCCCGAGGCCACCCGCACCGTCGGGTTGGTGCACGAACCGGATACTCGTGTTGTCGAGGTCGACATCACACCATCGCAATCCGGCGAGCTCTCCTCTGCGCGCGCCCGTCGTCGCGCCCAGGTGCACGAGCGCGCCGAACTGCCAGTCGGACTCCTTGGCAGCAACGACGATCTCGACGAGCTCGTCTTCCGTCGGTAGACGAACATTGAACGGCACGGAATCCGGCGGCGTCGCAGACAACGCAACGTTCCGTTGCACGAGCTCCCATTTCATCGCCTGCTGGAGCAGAGCGACCGCGTGCTTGTGGCACTTGATCGTGGTGTTCGCACTTACGGATTGCCCGATCGCCACGTAGGCGCGGTCGAGGTCGATCGCTCGGAGCTTGCGCAGCGGTCGATCGCCGATGTGCGGTCGCAACTTGTCCCACACGTACTCGTACTGCGCGATCGAAGCCGGCGAGAGCTTCGTCTTGATCGCCATGAACTGCCGATGCAGTTCGGCGACGGTGATGTCGGTTCGCGCCGACAGCTGGCCGCTCTGTACTTCGGCGAGCATCCGGCCCGCAAGGTCTTGGCTTCGCCGAGCGTGCCCCGCACCCGGCGCGTCAACTGGCCGTACTTGCCGTCGGGTCCCTTGCCGGCGCTGACGTGCACGTCGTACGCGCCCGGGGCGACCTTGTAGATGCCTGGCGCCACCTTCGTCCTGGTCACTCACGCTCCGTGTTTAGATTTCTCTTAGACGGAAGGTAGATGGGTGACCGGCCCTGAACCTGCTTATGGCCTCTGACCTGCGGTTTTACTTGTCGGGCTGCCGGGATTCGAACCCGGGACCTCTTGACCCCCAGTCAAGCGCGCTAACCAAGCTGCGCCACAGCCCGTGTGACCGAGCGAGCCTACCGGTCGGGCACCGCGGCGTTCAGACCGGCGGCACGCCGTGGCGCTTGACCGCGTCGGCGCGCACTCGAGTCGCCGCGAGGCCGAGCCGCCGCACCAACTCGTCACGCAGATCCTCGGGTTGTACGACCGCATCGACCACGAGCTCGGCGGCGAGGTGCACGAGGTCGACGTCTTCGGTGTACTCGCGGCGCTTCTCGGCGACGAACGCGGCCCGCTCGTCGGGATCCTCGATTGCCTGGATCCGGTTGTAGAACACCGCGTTCACCGCGGGGTCGGGTCCCATCACCGCGATCTGCGCGGTCGGCAGCGCCAGGCACGCATCGGGATCGAACGCCGGGCCGCACATGGCGTAAAGGCCGGCACCGTACGCCTTGCGCACGATCACCGAGAACTTCGGCACCGTCGCCTCCGCCACCGCGGTGATCATCTTGGCCCCGTGACGGATGATCCCCTGGCGCTCGACCTGCGAGCCGATCATGAAGCCGGGCACGTCGGCGAGGAACACCAGCGGCACGTTGAACGCGTCGCACAGCCAGATGAAGCGCGCGGCCTTGTCGGCCGAGTCGACGAACAGCACCCCGCCGAGGTGCATTGGATTGTTCGCGACGACGCCGACCGCGCGCCCGTCGAGCCGGCCGAACCCGATGATGAGCTCCTTCGCCCACAGCGGCTTGAGCTCGAAGAACGACGCGTCGTCGACGAGCGCGTCGATCACCTTGTGCATGTCGTACGCGCGCCGTTCCTCCTTCGGCACCGTCGCTCGTATCGGCTTCGCCGTTGCGACCGGCGCTGCGCTCGGCGCGGCCGGCGCGTCTTCGCGCCACGATCCGGGCAGGTACGAGAGGAAGCGCTTGGCCGCGTCGATCGCATCCTCGTCGGACGCGCAGAGGTTGTCGCCGCAGCCGCTGACCGTCGCATGCATGCGCGCGCCGCCCATCTCGTCGAGGGAGACCTTCTCCCCGATCACGACCTCGGCCATACGCGGCGAGCCGAGGTACATCGAGGCGTTGGCCTCCACCATGAACACCGCGTCGCAGAACTACGGGATGTACGCGCCGCCCGCGGCCGACGGACCGAAGAGGCAGCACACCTGCGGCACCTTGCCGGAGAGCCGCACCTGATTCGCGAAGATCCGGCCCGCGCCCCGGCGTCCGGGGAACAGCTCGACCTGGTCGGTGATGCGCGCGCCCGCCGAGTCGACGAGGTACACGACGGGCAGCTCGTGCGCGAGCGCGTGCTCGGTGAGCCGCACGATCTTCTCGACCGTGCGCGCGCCCCACGAACCGGCTTTGACGGTGGAGTCGTTCGCCATCACGCACACCGCGTGTCCGTCGATCCGGCCGACGCCGGTCACCACCCCGTCGGCGGGAAGGTCGCCGGCCAGCGCGTTGGCGAGCAACCCGTCTTCCACGAACGAACCGTCCTCGAACAGTCGAGCGAGGCGGTCACGGACGAACAACTGGTTCTGACCGGCGAGCTTGTCGGCGTTCTTGGTGAGGTTGCCCTGCAGCGCGCGGTCGGTGTGCTCGGCCAGACGTTCGAAGTCGTCGGGCCCGGTCGTGGTCATTGTTCACTCATGATGCGTACGTCCTCGTCCGCGGGCCGGCATGCAACAAGGCGCTGGGCAGCTCTCGGCCGACGATCTCCTGTGCGAGCCGCGCGCACGCCAGCAGCGCGTCGAGATCGACACCGGTCTCGATCCCCATGTCGGCGGACATGTGCACGAGATCCTCGGTGACGGCGTTGCCCGACGCGCCCGGCGCATACGGGCATCCGCCCAAGCCGCCGATCGACGCGTCGAATCGAACAACGCCTCGCTCCAGCGCCGCCACGACGTTCGCAAGCGCGGTGCCGCGCGTGTCGTGGAAGTGCAGGCCGACCCGATCGGCGCCGATCCCGGCGCGTTCGAGCGCGTCGAGGAGATCGTGGACGCGACGTGGTGTCGCCATGCCGGTGGTGTCGCCGAACGACAGCCGGTCGGCGCCCGCATCGATCAGGTGACCCGCGAGCTGGGCGACCCGCTCCGGCGCGACGTCGCCCTCGTACGGACAGCCGAACGACGTGGAGACGATCGCCTCGGCCTCGATGCCGGCGTCGTGCGCGAGCCCGACGACGTCGCGCGCACTCACGAGCGACTCGGCAACGGAACGGCGGACGTTCTTCTGATTGTGCGTCTCGCTCGCGCTCACGACCAGCTCGAGCTCGTCGGCTTTGGCCTCGACCGCTCGCTCGGCGCCCTTGGCGTTCGGGACCAGCGCGGAGTAGACGATGCCGGGCCGACGATCGATCGCGGCCATGACCTCTTCGGCCCCGGCCATCGGCGGGATCGCCGCTGCCGAGACGAACGAGGCGGCCTCGATGCGGCGCAGCCCGGTGCCGGACAGGGCGTCGATCAAGCGGACCCGCTCCGCGACCGGAACGGGCTCCTCGTTCTGCAAGCCGTCCCGCGGACCGACCTCACGGATCTCCACGCGAGCGGGCCAATCGGGCATCCGGCCAGGTTACGGGGCCTGACCTCGTTCGGCGCGTGGCCGGCGATCGTTGCTGTCTCACCCATGTGCGAACATGTGTTCGTGACCGGAACGATGTGCCCTCGAGTGTGGGTCGGCCCGGGTCGACGCGTCCGCGGACGCGTCAACCGTGATCGGCAAGCGGGCGCGGACGCGTCCGCGGACGCGTCCGGATGACGGCTTGCTGTCTTGCGTCGGAGTTCACTCGTCGCGGCGGCGGACTCGGAGCTTGATCGGCGTGGGGCCGAGATCGAAGTTCTCGCGGAGCTTGCGTTCGAGGTAACGGAGGTACTGGGGCGGCAGCGCGCGAGTGGTGAACAGTGTGAATGTCGGCGGGTCGGTGGCGCCTTGCGTCGCGTAGAGAACCCGCGGGCGATGCTTCTTGACAATCGGCGGCGGATGGGCAGCCTGGGCGTCGCGCAGGATCCGGTTCAGCGCCGCGGTCGGAACGCGCGCGTGGTACGCCGCTTCGGCCTCGCGCAACGCCGGCAGCAAATGGTGCACGCGGCGGCCGGTGAGCGCGGAGATCGGCAACACCGGCGCGTACGACAGGAAGCCGAGCTTGTCCTCGACCTGGCGGCGGATCTCGAATCGCGCCTCGGTGTCGAGCTGATCCCACTTGTTGAGCACGAGCAGGATGGCCGTGCCCGCGGCGTCGACGCGCTCGGCCAGCCGTTGATCCTGGTTGGTCACGCCTTCCGACGCGTCGATCAGGAAGAGTGCGGCGTCGGCGCGATCGATGGCTTCGAGCGCGCGCACGAGGCTGTAGTACTCCGACGGCTCGTCGATCTGGCTCTTGCGGCGCAGCCCGGCAGTGTCGACGAATCGGAGCGGGCCGTCTTCGGTCTCGACCACCGTGTCGATCGCGTCGCGGGTGGTGCCGGGCAGATCGTGGACGACCGATCGCTCCTCCCCCACCAGGCGATTGAAGAGGGTCGACTTGCCGACGTTCGGCCGACCGACGATCGCGATCGAGAAGATGCCGTCTCTGACGTTCGGGTCGTAGCCGACCGTCTCTTCCTCCGGCGTCTCGGGCAGCGCGGCGACGACCGCGTCGAGCAGCTCGCCCGATGCCCGGCCGTGAATTGCCGACACCACCCACGGCTCACCGAGGCCGAGCTTGAGGAACTGGTGCGCGTCGAGCTCGCGGTTCTCGGCGTCGACCTTGTTGACGACGAGCATCACCGGTACGTCGCCGCGTTGGAGCACTTTCGCGACCCGCGCATCTTCTTCGGTGATACCGGTGGTCACGTCGACGACGAGGAGCACGAGGTCGGCGGCGCGCATCGCGGCTTCGGCCTGGGCGGTCACCTTGGCTGCGAGGGCCGGCGGTTCCGCGGTGAGCCCGGCTTCGCCCGGGCGCAGCCAACCGCCGGTGTCGATGAGCATGAACGCGCGGCCGTTCCACTCCGCGGTGAGCTCCCGCCGGTCACGGGTGACGCCGGGCCGTTCTTCGACGATGGCCGCGCGGGTGCCGATGATCCGGTTCACGAGCGACGACTTGCCGACGTTCGGCCGGCCGACGACCGCGACGCGCGGCAGCTCCCGGGTGCCGATCACGCCGCGCTCGCGCGGGGTTGCACGGCGCGCACGAGTGCAGCACCGTCGGTGGGGACGACTTCGACCGGCCGCGGAAGCATCGCGAGCGTCTCGCCGTCGAGAAACTTTCCGCGCGAGAGCACGACGTCGGGGATGAGGTAGCGATCGCCGTCGGGTTGGGCGGCAAGCTCGGCGGCGACGTCGGCGCCGGTCAGGAGCCCGGTCACACCGATGTTGCCGCCGAAGAAGCGGTTCGCGATCGGAAGGAGCCGAACCTCGACACCGGCGTGGTCGGCCAGCGCGGGCACGAGCGGTGCGAGCACCTGCGCGCCCAACTCCCCGGTGATGATCGCGACGGGTCGGGCGTCGGCGGACAATGGGGCAGGCCTGCCGTTGCGGGCCGAAGTAGAAGTACCGGTACGCGGCGTGCGGTACCCCTCGGCGGGCGCGCCTTCGACCGCGGCGAAGAATCCCGGGCGGGTGCCGGTCACGGCAATGTCGACGCCGGCGAGCGCGGCTTCCACCTCGGCTTCGAATGTGCGTGCCATCCCGATGCCGTTCTCGTGCTGGAGCACGTTGTCGTAGTGATCGAGGCCCGGGAACGGACGGCGCGCGAGGAGGTAGTACTCGTCGGAGGCGTAGACGAGACGACGTCCGAGCGCGTCGGTGAAGCGCGCTTGCCACGCGTGAATCGTGTCGAGCACCGCGGCCGCTTCCGGCGTCGAGTGCTCGCGCATCTCCGGCTCGTGACTGTGCGCGCTCACACCGAGCGGCACGACGCCGATCGTCGCGAGCTGCGAGAAGCGATCGAGCACACCGAGCAACGTGTCGTCGAGGACGGCGCCGTCGTTGATCCCCGGGCACACGACGACCTGGCCGTGCACCTCCACGCCGGCCCCGAGCAGGAGCTCGAGCCAGCGCAAGCTCGTCGCGCCGCGAGGATTGCGCAGCAGGCGGGTCCGCACCGCGGGATCGGTCGCGTGAATGCTCACGTAGAGCGGACTCAGCTTCTCGGTGATCACCCGCTCGAAATCGGCCTCGGTGAAGCGTGTGAGAGTCGTGAAGTTTCCGTAGAGAAACGAGAGCCGGAAGTCGTCGTCCTGCAGGTACAGGTTGCGGCGCATCCCCTTGGGGAGCTGATGGATGAAGCAGAAGGGGCAGTGGTTGTCGCACGTCTGCACCCGGTCGAAGATCGCGTGGGCGAGCTCGAGCCCGAGCGGCACGCCTTCGGCCTTGTGCACCACGAGCTGCTGCTCGAGACCGCCGCGCCTGACATCGAGGTCGACGCGGGCCCCGTCGGCGTGGAGTTGATAGGCGATCACGTCGCGGAGTTGCTCGCCGTTCACGGCCATGATCTCGTCGCCGGTGGCGATCCCGGCCTGCTGCGCGGGCGAGCCGGGCGCGACGGCAAGAACTCGTGCAGCGGGCATTGGCCCAGGATACGGGGCCGGTACGCTAGAACACGATGTCGTCTCCCGATACAGCCCCGGTCCAGAAGGTGCTTCTGGCCGAGCCGCGGGGCTTTTGCGCCGGCGTCGAGATGGCGATCAAGGCGCTCGCGTGGATGGTGCGCGCGTTCGAGCCGCCCGTGTACTGCTACCACGAGATCGTGCACAACCGGCTCGTGGTCGAGCGGTTCCGGGAGCAGGGTGTGATCTTCGTCGACGACACCTCCGAGGTGCCCCCGGGCGCGCCCCTCATGCTCTCGGCCCACGGGTCGGCACCCGAGGTGGTCGACGCCGCGCGCGCCGAGGGCCGGTACGTGGTCAACGCCGTGTGCCCGCTTGTCACGAAAGTCCACCACGAAGCGCGCGTCCGGGCGCGCAAGGGATTCACGATCCTCTACGTCGGCCACGCGGGCCACGACGAAGCGGTCGGCACGCTCGCCGTCGCGCCCGATGCCATCCGCCTGGTCGAGCACGCCGACGATCTCGAGCGGGTGATCAGCGAGGTCGACGATCCGAGCAAGCTCGCGATGCTCGCCCAGACCACGCTCGCGCACGGCGAGTGGAGCGGGATCCTCGACCAGACCCGCGCCCGGGTCGGCGACGTGTGGACGGCATCCCGCAACGATCTCTGCTTCGCCACCACCAACCGCCAGGCCGCACTCACCGCGATCGCCCAGCGCGCCGACGCGGTCGTCGTGATCGGGAGTGCGAACTCGTCCAACACGCTCGCGCTCGTACAGGTCGCGCGTGACGCGGGCTGTCGCGTCGTGCTCCGGGTCGACGGTCCCGCCGAGCTCGACCTCGAGCAGCTCGAAGGAGCGCAGGTCGTCGGGGTAACGGCCGGCGCGAGCGCTCCCGAAGAGCTCGTCGACGCGGTCATCGCCGTGCTGGCACCCGCAGGCGGCGTCGAGCGCGTACGCGTGACCGACGAGGACGAATACTTTCCCCCGCCGCCCGAGCTCCGCGAGCTCGTGCCCGCGCTCGACACGATCGCCGCGTTCGCCTTCGGCGGCGACCCGCGCGCTGCGCGCGCGTTGGGCGGACGGTTCGCCGGTGACCGATCCTCCGACGCGGCGGAAATGCTGGCCAGCCTCGACGGCTAAGCCCGCGCGCGAGATCCGGCCGACCCGCCCCCGCGCAACTCGAAGGCGTCGTTGAGTGCGAGCTGCATCTCGTCGGCGATGCGTGCGGTCAGCGCGTCGACGCGGTCACGAGGAACGAGGCTGCCCGCCAACGCCTCGGGCACGATCGGCGCGCCGACCACGAGCGCGACGCGTCCGAAGCGCGGGAACGCGACGTTGGCCGTGCGCATGATCTCTTCGGTGCCCGCCATACCGACGGGAATGACCGGCACGCCGGCTCGCAGCGCGAGGTAGGCCGCGCCGGGCTGGAGCGGCTGGATCTTGGGTCCTCGTTGGCGCGTGCCCTCGGGATACACGCACAACACCTCGCCCGCGCGCAACATCTCCACCGAGTCGCGCACCGCTTTGCGATCGGTGCCGTCACGCGCGACGGGGAAGCCGCCGAGCCAGCGGAAGATGGGACCGATCACCGGCGCGCCGAACAACGACTTCTTGCCCATGAACCGGATCCGGCGCGTCGTCACCACCGCCGCCAACGGAATGTCCATCATCGACCGGTGCGACGGAGCGAGGATGTAGCCACCCTCGCGCGGCAGATTCGCCATCCCCTCCACCCGAACCCGCCAGAGCACCCGACAGATCGCAACGACGATCGGCCGAACGATGCGGTAGAAGAGCATCAGGCGATCCCCGCGCTCCGGGCCCGCTTCACGAGCTCCTCGACGATGTCGTCGACGGCGCGATCCGTGGTGTCGACCACCATCGCGTCGTCGGCCCGGCGCAGGGGCGACACCGCCCGCCCGCTGTCGAGTGCATCGCGACGCGCAAGCGCGGTTTGCACGTCCTCGACCGCGACCGCCCGTTCCGACGCCGCTTCGTCACGCTGGCGTCGCCGCGCCCGCTCCTCGTCGCTGGCGGTCAGGAACACCTTCACCGGCGCCTCCGGAAACACCACCGTTCCGATATCGCGGCCTTCGACCACGCCGGCACCGTGCTCGGCGAGCCACGCCCGCTGGCGCGTGACGAGAATCGCGCGCACCTTCGGATGGGCGGAGACGGTCGACACCGCGGCGGTCACGCCCGGCCCGCGGATCCCCCGGCTGACATCGCGGCTGTCGATCATGGTGATGCCGTCATCGACCGCAATCGTGTGCTCGGCGGCGACCCGGGCGCAAGCGTCCTCGTCGTCGAGCCGAACCTGCTGCTCGAGCGCGGCGAGCGTGACCGCGCGGTACATCGCGCCGGTGTCGAGCACCGGCCATTCGAGTGCCCGAGCAACGCCCCGCGCGATCGTCGACTTGCCCGACCCTCCCGGACCGTCGATGGCGACGACCTTCGCGCGGTCTGTCATGACACGCCGCTCATGACGCGGTCAGCCGTCCGAGATCGTCGGCGAACTCCGGATACGACGAGCCGACGATCTCCCACCCGGTGACCGCGCTCTCGCCGTCGACGGCGTTGGCGGCCACCGCCGCCGCCATCGCGATGCGGTGATCACCGAAGCTCTCGTACCGCGCCGCTCGCGGCTGACCGCCCCGGATCGCTAGGCCATCGGGACGACGCTCGCCCGCGACACCCATGGCGGCCAGCATGTGGTGCACGGTGGCGATGCGGTCGCTCTCCTTCACGCTGAGCTCCGCTGCGTCGCGCACGTCGGTGACGCCGTCGGCGAACGCGGCCGCCACCGCGATCACGGGGATCTCGTCCTGCACGTTCGGGATCTCGTCACCGGCGATCGCGGTGGCGGTGAGCGCACTCGCCCGCACCCGGATGTTCCCCACCGGCTCACCGCAGCGATCTTCGCCGGGCTCCACGGTGATGTCGCCGCCCATCCGGCGCAGCACGTCGACGAAGCCGAGCCGGGTCGGGTTGATCGAGACCGATTCGATGGTGATGTCGGATCCGGGAGTGATCAACGCCGCCACCACGAAGAAGGCGGCGGAAGACGGATCGCCGGGAACCTCCAACGTGAACGCCGCGGGAGCGCCCGCTTGCACGCGTACCGAGCAGCCGTCGACCTCGACCCGAACACCGAGCGCGGTGAGCATGCGCTCCGTGTGATCTCGCGTCGGCGCGGGCGAGACGATCTCGGTGGTTCCCGACGCCTGCAACCCCGCCAGCATGAGCGCCGTCTTCACCTGCGCGCTCGCCATCGCGAGCTCGTGGCGCATCCGCATGAGCGCCGCGCCGCGGATGGCCAGCGGCGCGTGCGCGCCGTCGTCGCGGCCGTCAATGGTCGCGCCCATCGCCTGCAACGGCTCGGTCACGCGTCGCATCGGGCGTTGGTTGAGTGATGCGTCACCGCTGAGGATCGTGAGGAACGGTCGCCCCGCGAGCACGCCCGCCAACAGGCGCATCGCGGTTCCACTGTTGCCGCAATCGAGCACTCCGGCAGGCTCGCGCAAACCGCCGAACCCGGCACCGGCCACGTGCAGCACACCCGCGTCGTCGGCGAACGTGACGCCGAGCGCGTCGAGGGCACCGCGCATCGCCCGCACGTCGTCGCCGGTCGAGAGATTGGTGACGGTGCTCTCGCCGGTCGCCAGCGCCGCGAACAGCAGCGCGCGATGCGAGATCGACTTGTCGCCCGGCAGCTGGATCGTCCCGTGCAAGGGACGCACCCCGCCGAACGACAGCTCGTCGGGCAGCGCACTCATGCGAGATCCGTCTTTGACGAGCGGTAGCCGAGCTCGTGGAGGCCCGCCTCGAACGCGGGCGCTTCGGCGGCGGCGACAACGAGCACGACAACACCGCGCTCACCTTCACTCGAATGCGCCACCTCGAAGTCCACGAGGTTGACGCCGAGACGGCCGGCCAGGTTGGTGACCTCCGCGAACGCGCCCGGCTGGTCGGCCACGGGGATCCGCATCTCGACGAGATCCTTCGCCATCAAGGCAGAGGCCGGCAGGTTGCGTCGCCGCACTCGTGCCCGTTCCAGGATCGCGAGCAGCTCGTCGCGCTCCCCCGCTGCAATGTGGTCCCGCACCCGTGCGAGGGCGGCCAGGTACGCATCGAGCGCGCCCAGCACGGCTTCCCGGTTGGTCGTCAGGATGTCGGGCCAAATCGCAGAATGCCCCGCCGCGATTCGAGTCATGTCGCGGAAGCCGCCCGCGGCCAGGCGCATCAACGTGCGCCGATCTTCTTCGTTCGTCGTCGCGACGTCCATGAGCGTCGACGCCGCGAGCTGCGGTACGTGACTGACGAACGCGACGAGCTCGTCGTGGTGGTCGGGCGCGACGCTCACGACGTCGGCACCGAGCTCGCGGATCACACGCATCACGAGTGTGTATGCCCGCTCGTCGGTATTGGCGGTCGGCGTGAGCGTCCAGGTGGCGCCGACGAACAGCGACGCATCCGCCCCATCGACGCCGTCCTGCTCGGACCCGGCCATCGGGTGCCCGCCGACGAACCGCGCCGACGCGTCGGGCCGTTGGCGCTCGACCTCCGCGACGACCGTCTTCTTCACCGAACCGACGTCGGTCACCACTGCGGCACCGGCATCGAGCGCGGCGACAACTGCCGCCGCGATCCCGCCGACCGGTACTGCCACGATCACCAGCTCGGCGCCCGCGACCGCGTCGTCGAGCGAGGCCGCGGCTTCAGTGATCGCGCCGAGCTCCTTGGCCCGGGTCAACCGGGCCTCGTCGCGATCGAAGCCCGCGACGTCGTAACCGAGCGCGCTCAGCGCCAAGCCAACGGATCCACCGATGAGGCCCGTGCCGACGACAGCGACGCGCGCCATCAGTCGGGAAGGTCGTCGCGCAGCGAGCGGGCACCTTCGAGGTACACGTGATGCAGCTCGCCGCGCGGCTGTTCGCCGTAGAAATGCATCAGGACACGAATCGCGAACGGCATGCCGTGCCCGATCCCCAGCTCGCGCGCGCAGAGCAGTGGGACATCCCCGAGCCCGAGCTTGCGCGCCGCGGTCGCCGGGAACTCGGCGGTGATGTCGTCGGTCGCGGTGAAGATGATGCTGACGATGTCGTCGTGTCCGATCGCGTTGCGCTCGAGCATCGCCTCGACCAGCGTCTGCGTCTTGATGTCGACCTCGTTTTTGGTGTTCTCCGCAACGGTGGTCGCGCCGCGCAGCGCCAGGAGCCTCACGACTTCGGAGATTAGCCGGGGGCGGTTTTGGCTTCGACGAAAGCCGCGGCGTACAACGCCCGTACCTCCTGGGGTGTGAGCGGCCGGCGCTCGCCGGGAGCGAGCTTCGAATCGCTGAGCGGCCCGATGCGCGTGCGCACCAGTCGCCGAACCGGATGCCCGATCTCTGCACACATCCGACGGACGATCCGCTTCCGGCCTTCCTTCAGGACGATCTCGAGCGCGCTGCCGCCGTGCCGCGACTGCACGACTTGCGCGCGCACTGCGCGCGCGTACCCGTCGTCGAGCTCGACCCCCTCTCGCAGCCTGCGCATCGCCGCGGGCGCCGGAACACCGTCGACTTCGGCCAGGTACGCCTTCTCGACGCCATGACGCGGATGGGTCAACAGCTCTGCGAAGTCGCCGTCGTTGGTCAACAGCAGGAGGCCCTCGGTCTCGAGGTCGAGCCGGCCGACGGGGAACACGCGCGGTTCCGGCGGAACCAGCTCCATCACCGTGCGCCGACCCTGCGGATCGCGCGCCGTTGTCACGAAGCCCGCGGGCTTGTTCAACAGCCAGTACACGAGGGTGGAGTCGACGATCACGGGCACGCCGTCGAGCGTGATGTGCGCGTGCGCAGGATCGGCGCGCGTTCCGAGGACCGCGACCTGGCCGTCGACGGCTACCCGCCCCGCGGCGATGAGCACCTCGCACGAGCGCCGTGACCCGAAGCCGGCGCGCGCGAGAAGCTTCTGCAATCGTTCGCCCTCTTCGTGCGCGCCGTCTCGCTGTGGCGGGGAGGGCACTACGTCTCGGTGGACTCGCCCGGGCTGTCGAGCTCCACGTCGACGTCGACACCGCGCAGGCCCCGCTCGAGTGCCTCGACCAGTCCCGCCTCCGGCACGAAATCGGCGAGCGCCGGCAACTGCTCGAGCGAGTCGAGCCCGAGGCGCTCGAGGAAGGTGCGGGTCGTGGAGAAGAGCGTGGGATTGCCGGGCGAGTGCTCGTGCCCACTCTCTTCGATGTAGCCGCGCGCTACCAGCGTCTTCAAGGTCGCGTCGACGTTGACGCCGCGGATGGCGGAGATCTGGGCCCGCGCGATGGGTTGCTTGTACGCGACGATTGCCAACGTCTCGAGCGCCGGACCCGACAACCGCGCGGTCTGCCCCTCGAGGACGAACCGTTCGACGTACGCGTGCGCGTCGGGATGCGTCTGGAAGCGATAACCGCCCGCGACACGCGCGAGCTGGAAGCCTCTCCCCTCGCGCGCGTACTCCGCCGCGAGCTCGTCGCACAGCTCCTCGACGCGTGTGACCGGCAACTCGATGAGCTGCGCCAGCAACGCGGCCGGGACCGGCTCGGTCGCCGCCAGCACGACCGCTTCGATCGCAGAACGCGCCTCCACATCGACCGCCGTTCCCGTGTTCATGCGGCTACGACCTCCGGCCCTCGATCACGCGTCGACATGTCGCCACCGTCCGGGCCTACGGCCTGCGCCTGACTCATGCGTGCTCCTCGACCCGCTCGTCTCGCGCCGGGCTCTCATTGATGTCGATCGGCTC
Source organism: Acidimicrobiia bacterium (assembly GCA_038320885.1). GTDB lineage: Bacteria > Actinomycetota > Acidimicrobiia > IMCC26256 > PALSA-610 > JBBQER01. Next base: position 18,154 of record JBBQER010000031.1, on the reverse strand, counting down.
GCCGTCGAGATCGGCAATCGACGAGAGGTCGAGCTCGACGCGCTCCCCCGGCGCCAAGGGCAGGATGATGAGATCGCCGAAGCTCTCCGACTGTTCGAGATCGATCACGCCCTGCTTGAACAGCTCGAGGACCGCGAGGAACCGCACGATCACCTCGAGCTTCTCGTGCACGCCGAGTGTGAGATCGCGGAATCGCACCGCGCCCGTCGACGGCAACAGCGCCAGGATCGTCTCGACCGCGTCGCGCACACTCGCGCGGATCGGAGCGACGTGATCGGTGCGAACCTCGGGCGCGGGTGGCGGCGTAAGGCCGGCGCGAGCCGCGGCGAGAAACGCGTCGAGCGAGACCCGCTCGAGCGGATCGGGGACCAGGCTGCGGAACGGCTCTTCGGGACCGGCGCTGCGCGCGACGCAGAGGCTCGCGGCCGCGATGTGCGCGTGCAGCACCTTCGCCGCGTCTTGAAACGTCTTGCAGTCGAGGAGACGCGAGAGCAGCAGATCACGTTCTTCGAAGCGGCTGAGCTCTTCGTCGAGCTCGATGTCGTCACGGCCCGGCAGCAGGCGGCGGGCCTTCAGCTCGACGAGGGTCGCGGCGATGAGGAGGAATTCCGTTGCCGACTCGAGATCCACGCGCTGCATGCGCTCGACCTCGGCCACGAACGCATCGACGATGCGGATGAGGGAGATCTCCCAGAGATCCACCTCTTCCTTGAGGATGAGATGGAGGAGCAGATCGAAGGGGCCTTCGAAGACCGGCGTCGATACTTCGTACGGCACGGCGTCAGATTACCGGCCCGAATCACAAGATTGTCGTACTGGTAATGAGCAGGGGGAACGGACCCCCGCCGGTAGTGTGGGCCGTCGTGGCACGCGTGTTCTCGGGCATCCAACCCACCGGAGAGATGCACCTCGGCAACTATCTCGGGGCTGTCCGCCGTTGGGTCGACGACCAGCCTGCGGTCGGGTCCGAGGCCGCCGTCAACCACGATGCGGTGTTCTGTGTCGTCGATCTCCACGCCCTGACGATGCCCTACGACTCGGCCGAGCTGACCAACGGGACCCTGCGCGTCGCGACGATTCTCCTCGCGTCCGGGCTCGACCCGGCACGCTGCCTCTTGTTCGTGCAGAGCCACGTGCGAGCCCACGCCGAGCTCACCTGGTTGCTCAACAACACCGCGACGTTCGGCGAGCTCCGGCGGATGACGCAGTTCAAGGAGAAGTCCCGCGGCCAGGACTCCGTCTCGGTCGGCCTGTTCGACTACCCGGTGCTCATGGCCGCCGACATCCTCCTGTACGACACCGACGAGGTGCCGGTCGGCGACGACCAGCGCCAACACGTCGAGCTGACGCGCGACATCGCGCAACGCTTCAACCACCAGTTCGGAGATGTCTTCACGATTCCCAAGGCCACGTTCCCGCCCGTCGGCGCTCGGATCATGGACCTCCAGGACCCGACCAAGAAGATGTCGAAGTCGGATGGGTCACCGCAAGGCAAGGTCCTCGTGCTCGAGGACCCGAAGGCGATCGCGAAGAAGATCAAGTCGGCGGTGACCGACTCGGAAACCACCGTGCGCCATGACCGCGAGGCCAAGCCCGGCATCTCGAACCTCATCGAGATCTACGGTGCGGTCACCGGCCAGACGATCGCCGCCGTCGAGAAGGAATTCGGCGACGGCGGCTACGGCACGTTCAAGATGGCGGTCGCCGACGCGGTGGTCGAGTATCTCCGACCCGTGCAAACGCGCTTCGCGGAGCTCGACGCCGACCGCGCCGAGGTCGACCGTCACCTCGCAATCGGCGCCGGCATCGCGGCGGGCATCGCCGACCCGGTCGTCGCGCGCGCGACCAAGGCGGCGGGCCTACTCGCGCGCGCCGGCTCCTAGCCCCGCTCAGGACTTCGGGATCTTCCAGGGCGCGGGGTGCGCGAGGTCGGTCGGGCACGGGCGCGCGTTGGGCACGTTGCCCAGGTCCTTGCCGTTCAGCAGCAGGCGGCTCACGGATCCACCCGAGCTCAGGCTCTGGAGGACGATGGCGCGGGGGCCGCAGTAGACGAGGGTCTCGCTGAGCCCGAAGCCCGGTGTTGCCTGGATCGCCGAGTCGGAGAGGTTCGGGTAGCTGCCCTGCGTCGCGTAGAGACTGTTGAAGTACTGGGTGTTGCGATGGAAGTCGGGGTTCACGGTCGCCTCGGCGACGACCCCCCGAGTGTGATCGATCCACCCGCCGATCCGCGCCGAGGGACCCCCCGGGGTCGTGTAGGCCCAACCGATCCAGCTCACCAGCGCGAGCGCGAGAATCCAACCCGGCCGGATCCTGATCCGGCGCCGGCGGCGCTTGTGGGGAGCGGGTGCCTGACTGCCGCCTTCGGACCAACGGCCGTCACGCCCGATCGGCGTGGTCCGCGACGGGGGCGCGGGTGCGTCGAGATTGACGAAGTACGGGCCCTCGGTCTTGTACGGCACGTCGGTTGTATCGGCACGGCTGCCCCCCCGATTCACTCCTCGTCGGGAACGGGTTCGCCGTCGGCGATCGCGAGGGCGCGGCAGACCCGGAGTGGGATGCCGGCCGAGTCCCACGTAGCGGGGCGGTGATGCGCGCCCGCCCAGGCAATCACGGCCGGCCGGGCCCCGGCCCCACGCAGGAGCTCGGCACCGACCTCGTCGTGGGCGGCGTACCTGCCCATGCGCGCGCGGACTCGACTCGTCTCCGCGGCCCAGCCCCGTACGGTCTCGCCACCCGCAGCGGCGGTGATCACTGTGACGACCGCCCGCCCGATCGGGCCGTACGCCGACACCTGCTTGCCGGCATCGTGCAGCAACGCGGCCGCGGTCCACGTCGAGTCGCCGACCTCGGCCGTCCCCGCGAGCGGGTTCGCGAGCGCGACCTCGAGGCGGCGCGCCACTGCGACCGACTCGGCGCGGTCGGCGCGGCCGAGCGCCTCCCACACGTGGAGCTCGCTCGGCTCGAGGGTGCACGCAACCCAGCCGAGAGTTGCCGCATCGAGCGGGCGCGCCCGCAATGATCCGAAGAAGCGGGACACGAGGTGCGCGCTGCGCCTCACGTCAAGATGAACTCATTGAGCCGTTGGCGGAACGGATCGAGCACCGGACCGAGTCCGACGTAGAACACCAGCACGAACAGCACGAGGATCCCGTAGGGCCGGAAGCGGTACCAAGCCGGAAGCCACTCGCGGGGCAGTACCCGCTCCAACAACGCCGATCCGTCGAGAGGCGGGATGGGCAGCAGGTTCAACACGCCGAGGAACAGGTTCACCTGGGCGAAGATCAGCGCGACCAGCACCGGCAGTGACAAGTCGCCCAGGCGAATGATGAACAGGTTCGGCGTCGGCTTGTAGAGCACCCGCGCGACGACGGCCGCGACGAGCATCATCGAGAGGTTCGTCGCCGGGCCCGCGAGCGAGACCAGCAGCATGTCGCGGCGGCTGCGGAGGCGGTTCGGGTTCACGGGAACCGGTTTCGCCCATCCGATCACGGGCGCGTGCGCGAGCGCGCCCAACGCGGGAAGGATGATCGACCCGAACGGATCGATGTGCGGGATGGGGTTGAGCGTCAGGCGCCCGGCTCGCTTGGCGGTGTCATCGCCGAACCAGAGCGCGACCACACCGTGCGAGATCTCGTGCACGATGATCGACGCAACCAGCGCGACGAAGAAGACGATCGTGACGCGGTCCATCGGTGCGTGCGCCGGTTAGCGACGCGCCGAGGCGCACTCGATGCAGAGTCGCGCCGAGGGCATGGCTTCGAGCCGCGCCTCGCCGATCGGCTTGCCGCACTGCTCGCAGATCCCGTAGGTACCCGAGTCGATCTTCGTGAGCGCGTTGTCGATGTCGCCGAGGGTCTCGGTCAAGGACCCGACGAGCGCGTCGACCTCGCCGCGCTCGGCCGTGACCTGGCCCGAGTCGGCGAAGCCCTCGTCGAAGGTCCCGCGGTCGATGCCCATCGCCTGGAGCTCGGTGGCGAGGCGCTCCCGCTCGGCGTTGAGGACCGCGCGGGGGCCGGTAACGGCGGCTTCGGACATGGGCGAGATGGTATCCCTCGAACCGGCGCGCCAGGCACGGCCACAGCTTTGATCCGGCCGCGACGCAGGGTCAGGTGCGGACTGCGGCGCGTGCCCGGGGGTGGGCGGCGTCGTAGACGGCTCGCAGCCGTTCGGGCGAGACCTTCGTGTACACCTGCGTGGTCGAGATGCTCGCGTGGCCGAGCAGCTCCTGGACCACGCGCAGGTCGGCGCCCCGGTCGAGCATGTGGGTCGCGCAGGAGTGGCGCAGGACGTGCGGAGAGAGGTGGCCCTCGAGCCCGACGCGCTCCCCGGCGCGGCGCACGATCGACCAGCAGGCCTGGCGGCTGATGCGGCCCCCGCGCGAGTTGAGGAAGATCGCGTCGCTGTCGACGACGCCGCGGGGCCGGGCATTGCGCAGCGCCAGGCGGCCGTCAGCCAGGTAGGCACCGACGACGCGGCGCGCGCTCCTTCCGATGGGAACGACGCGTTCCTTGTCGCCCTTGCCGAGCACGCGGACCACGCCGTCCTCGAGATCCAGATCGCCGAGCTCGAGGCCGACCGCTTCGGAGATCCGAATGCCCGTCGCGTACAGCGTCTCGAGCAGCGCGCGGTCACGCTGATGGAGCGGGCTGTCGCCGGTGACCGCGCCGAGCAGCAAGTCCACCTGGGGCTCGTCGAGTGCCTTGGGGATTCCCTGCGGAACCCGGGGCGCGTCGACCTCTTCGCTCGGGTCGGTCGGGAGAAGTCCCTCCTCGGCGCAGAACCCGTGGAACGACCGGACCGCCACCAGCGCCCGCGCGATCGACGACGACGCGAGCAGGGGCCGGCCGTCGTCGTCTCGCAGCGCGGAGAGATGGCGGACGTACTCCTGCACGGTCGCTTCGCCGATCCGGGCCGGATCCTCCTCGCCGCGGTCCGCCAGGAACGCGGCGTAGCGACGCAGGTCTCGTCGGTAGGCGGCGCGCGAGTTCGACGCGAGCCCGCGTTCGACCGCCAGCCAATCCTCGTGCTCCGCGAGCAGCCGCGTCAGCCCGGTCACGTCAACCCGGCCAAGTCAGCACGGTCACGATGTCAGCGCGGCAGCGCCGCCACTCCACTCCCCATCGGTTCGGTCTCGATCGGCAGCCGGGGCAGCCGCCCCTCGGCGCGCTGGCGCGCCGCTTCGACGAACGCCGCGAACAGCGGATGCGGACGGTTGGGCCGGCTCTTGAACTCCGGGTGCGCCTGCGTGGCGACGAAGAACGGATGCGTCTCCGCCGGGAGCTCCACGAACTCGACCAACAGGCCATCGGGCGAGCTCCCCGAGCAGACCATCCCATTGTCCTCGAGCACCTGCCGGTAGCGGTTGTTGAGCTCGTAGCGGTGCCGGTGCCGCTCGTACACGACCTCTTCGCCGTAGGCCTCGCGCACACGCGACCCGGCCAAAAGTCGGGCGGGGTAGGCGCCGAGTCGCATGGTGCCGCCCATGTCGACGATCGCCTTCTGGTCGTCCATCAGGTCGATCACGGGGTGCGGGCTGTGCGGATCGAACTCGGAGGAGTTCGCGCCGGCCAGGCCGCACTTGTCGCGGGCGAATTCGATGACCGCGCAGTGCAGACCGAGGCACAGACCGAGATAGGGAATGCCCTCTTCTCGCGCGTAGCCGGCGGCCGCGATCTTGCCTTCGATGCCGCGGATGCCGAAGCCGCCGGGCACGACGATGCCGTCGAGACCGTGCAGTCTCCCTTCGGCCAGCAGCCCCTCGGTGTCGTCGGCGGAGATCCAGTCGATCTCGACCTTGGCACCGCACGCGTATCCGCCGTGCTTCAATGCCTCCACGACCGACAGGTACGCGTCAGGGAGGTTGATGTACTTGCCGACGAGGCCGATGTGCACCGTGTCGGTGGCGGCTTGCACGCGGCGCACCAGCGCGCGCCACTCGGTGAGATCGGGCTCGCGCTGTTCGAGGTGCAGCACGCGGCACACGTAATCATCGAGACCCTCGTCGTGCAGCACGAGCGGGATCTCGTAGAGGATCTCGGCGTCGATCGCCGACACGATCCCCTCCTCCGGCACGTCGCACAGCGCGGAGATCTTCTCCTTGAGCCGCTTGGCGATGGGCCGGTCGCTGCGGCACACGATCGCGTCGGGCTGGATGCCGCGGCTGCGCAACTCGGTGACCGAGTGCTGTGTCGGCTTGGTCTTCTGCTCCGACGACGGCCCGATGAACGGGACGAGGGTGACGTGGACGTAGAACACGTTGTCGCGGCCGACATCCTTGCGGAACTGCCGGATCGCCTCGAGGAAGGGCAGGATCTCGATGTCGCCGACGGTGCCGCCGATCTCGGTGATCACGACATCGACGTCGTCGCTCGCGAGCGCGAGGATCCGCTCCTTGATCTCGTTGGTGATGTGCGGGATCACCTGCACGGTTTCGCCGAGGTAGGCGCCCTTGCGCTCCTTGGCGAGCACCGATTGATAGATCGAGCCCGTAGTCGCGTTCGAGCGCCGGGTGAGCGCCACGTCGACGAAGCGCTCGTAATGGCCGAGGTCGAGATCGGTCTCGCCCTTGTCGTCGGTGACGAACACCTCGCCGTGCTGGAAGGGGTTCATCGTTCCCGGGTCGACGTTGATGTAGGGGTCGAGCTTCTGCATCGTCACGCGGAGACCGCGGCTCTTGAGGAGTCGTCCGAGCGACGATGCCGTGAGCCCCTTACCCAGGCTCGACGCCACTCCCCCCGTCACGAAGACGTGCTTCGCCAAACTGTTCCTCCCTGTCGCACACGGCTACGGGCGCCCTCCGGCAAGCTCGCTTCCGCTTGCCGCGCCGTAGGCCGACGGTAGCACCGGCCTGCGACAACCTCGGTGACCTTCCGTGGGTCCCGATCCCTGCGGGAGTGCCGTACGGTTTGGCCGATGTCGGACCCTGCCGGAGCGGCCGCGCCGAACCGCGCGCGTGCGTCGGCGGCGTGGTATATCGGTCCGCTCCTCGCGGTGCTCACGGTCGCGCTGCGGCTCCCGGCGTTCTTCGCGTCGCGTCATCTGCTCTACGACGACGGCGTGTACGGAGTATCCGTCGTCGACATGCGCCACGGTCTCGCGCCGTACACCGGCGTGTTCTCCGCGCAGGGACCATTGCACTTTCCCCTCCTGTACGTCGGCGACCTGATCGGCCTGCGCACGCTCAACGGCCCGCGCGTGACACCGATGCTCGCGGGCGTGGTCGCGACGATTGCCGCGTACGCGATCGCGCGCCGGCTCGCGAACGACAACGCCGGGCTGATCGCGGGCGTGCTGGTTGCGACGTCGGGCTCGATGATCTGGACGACGGGTCAGGCGACGGGAGACGGAACCGCCTCCGCGCTCGCGTTGTGCGCAGTGTGGGCCGCGCTCCGGTACCGCGATGATCCCCGCCTGCGACGCGCGCTCCTCACCGGCGTCGCGATCGGTGCGGCGCTCGCGGTGAAGCCGTTGCTCCTGCCGGTCGCGATCCCGGTCGGGTGGTGGCTGTGGTCGCGGCGGCGCGTCGATCATGTCGCGAGTGCGGCGGGCGCCGCGATCGTGGTGTGGTTCGCGTCGGCGTTGCCGTGGGGACTCGACAACGTCTGGCGCCAGTCGATCACGTACAACACCGGTCCCGGTCCTCGCTACGCGAAGCTCGGTCAGCTCCGCAAGCTCTTCTCCACCCTGGGCAGCCGCGATCTGCTCGTGCTCGCCGCGTTGGTGCTCGCCCTGATCACCCTGTTCGTCGGGTCGCGCGGACCCCTCCGGTTTCGCGAACGCGTCGCGCGCGCCGACGTGACGGTGCTCGCGGTGTGGGCCACGATGACCGCGCTCGTGTTGGTGCTCGAACCCGCGCTCTACCGGAATCACCTGGCCGCGATCGTCCCGCCGCTCGCGCTCGTCGCGGCGGTTCTCGTGCGGTCGCCGCGCGCGATGTTCGTGGTGCTGGTGCTGCTCGCGCCGTGGGCGGCGCACAATCTCCACTCGATCCTGGCGCCCTCGGGCTACCGGGGCGACGACGCGGCGCTCATGATCAGGCTGCGAACGCTGCCGTCGGACGCGGAGGTGATCAGCGACGATCCCGGCTTCGTGTACCGCGCCGGTCTGCGCACACCGAAGCTGATGAACGACACGTCGGAGAAGCGCATCGACCAGCATCTGCTCACCACCGCTTCGGTTTCGCGGGCGGCGTCGGATCAGCGCGTGTGCGCGGTCGTCGTGTGGACGGCGCGCTTCGCGCGCGAGCTGCCCGGATTGCCCGCGGGGTTGTACCGCGCCGGACTCGTTCCCGCCGACCGCTACCCCCACGGTCGCCGCTTGTGGGTGCGACCCGGCTGCGCTCCCTAGGAGTGCGCGTTACAGTCCCGTCCGCCCTGGGGCCGGAACGGAGTATCGGAGAGAACATGACGCCGGCAATTCGTGCGAATGACGAGGACGCTGCCGCGAAGATCACCACGCGGATCCAGGAGTTGGGGGATTGGCGAGGAGCGACCCTCGCGCACCTCCGTCAGCTGATCCACGATGCCGACCCCGACATCCAGGAGGAGTGGAAATGGGAGAAGCCAAAGTCCGGCGGAACCCCCGTCTGGTCCCATGACGGCGGCGTCTGCACCGGCGAGTCGTACAAAGAGGTCGTGAAGCTCACCTTCTTTCGCGGCGCCTCCCTCAAAGACCCGAAGAAGCTCTTCAATTCCAGTCTGGAAGGGAACACGCGGCGGGCGATCGACGTCCGCGAAGGGGTCAAGATCAACGAAGCTGCCTTCAAACAGCTCATCCGAGCCGCGGTCGCCGCCAACGCCGCCGTACGCACGCAACGGGCCGCGAAGAAGAAGTAAGCCCGGTCACTCGTCGCGACTCCTCGTCGTCCATTGTCGGATTCGCCTCGGAGCAGCGGCTTCGCCGCGTCACTCGTCGCGACTCCTCCCCAGCATGTCGAAGCGGCGGAGGATGGGCACGCGCTCGATCACCGCGCTGAACGACACCGTCTCCGCGGCGATCGTCGCCAGGATCAGGCCGATCAGCACGAAGTTGCGCGGCCCGCGCCCCACGTCGAGCACCACCGCCAGACCGAGTACCGCTCCGAGCACGTTCGCGCCGGTGTCACCCAGCATGATGTGCTCGCGCAGGTCGTCTCCGAGCAGGCCGCAGAACGCGCCGATCACCGGCGCGATCGCGATGCCGACCGCGTCGCCACCCGCGACCACCGCGATCGGAACCCACGCGACGAGCCCGTACTTGATCGCGCGACCCGGTGCCCGATCCAGGAGATTCGCGAGGTTGGCGGCCAGCGCGATGAGGACGGCGTCCGTGAGCAACCGCCGGCCCGACACGAACGACACGTTCGACGCGAGAACCAGTGCGACCGCGGCGCCGCCGAAGATCTTGATCGCGCCGGTGGTCGCCCGGCCCCCGGCGATCGCGCGCAGGTGGCCACGAAACCCGCGGTCGCCCTCGGTGCCGATCAGGTCGTCGATCAACCCGAGCAGCCCGAAGCCGAGGCACGCGAACAGCACGAGCGCGCGGGCGATGTTGCGGCCCGGTTCGTCACCCAGCCCGAACGCACCCAACGTGTCGCGGCCCGCCTCGACGATCAGCACGGCCAGCACGACGAGCAGACCGGCCGCGGTCGGCAGCGGACGATCGCGGAAGTTCCGCCGTTCGAGCGCGGGCGCGTCGAGCACGTCCCGACCGGACACGACGAGGAGCCGCACCGTGAGGAGACCGACGACGACGCCGAGGACGACGATCATCGCGCCACGTTGGCAGGGGCGCGCCACCAGCGCTTGACGGCAAGCGCGTAGACGCCGGTCCCGGCACCACCGACGAGCGCGAGGCAGGCAACGGTCACCAGGCGACCGGTCGGATCGAGCGCGCGCATGGCGAGCCACACGGCAACCGCGATCAAGGCGGAGATCGCAACCGCGATCGGGAGCTCGCGGGGCACGATCGAGCGTCCGGTGCGGCGGCGGCATCCGATACCCAGCGCGATGACACCCAGGAGATACGCGGTCGAGTGCCCGATCCCGAGCGCGGCCACCCGCGCGGCACCGTGCGTCAGCCGGCTGCCAACCAACATCGCGACGACGCCCAGCAGCGCGGAGCCGATCGCCACGATCGCCGGTGTGCGGCTGTCGCCGAGCGCGTAGTAGCTGCGCGCCAGGAGCAGGAAGGCGCCGTACGGATATAAGCCGAGCGCGAGCGACGCGATGCCGGCCGCCAGCAGCGCCGGTCCGGTCTTGGTCGCACTCCCGAACGCCACGAGCCGCATCATCGGCAGGGCGACCGCGATGAGCGCGGCCGAGACCGGGATCACGAGCCAGGCCATGCGGTCGAGGGCCCAGCGGATGGATCGCGCGAACGTGTCCAGATCACCGGCCGCGACGTCGCGCGCCATCTCCGGGAGGATCGCCGTGTGTATCGGCTGCGCCAGCACTGCGTACGGCGCGAGGAAGAAGGTAAAGGCGACCTGGTACGCGACGACTCCACCCGCGACTCCGTTGCCCGCGACGATGGCCGCGCCCAGCAACATGCCCGCGCCCGAGTGCAGCAGCACGCCCCACACTGCGAGCCGTGCGAACCGCGAGAGCGCGGGATCGCCGCGGTCCCAGCGCGGTCGCACCGAGAAACCGGTCTTGCGTACCGCGTAAACCAGGATCCCGACGTAGGCGATGACGCCGCCGGTCCCCGCCGCGGCCAACAAGAGCTTCTCCGCGGTCGACAGGTCGAACCCGGGATTCGGTCCGGCCAGCACCCGGAACGCGACGAAACAGGCGATCATCACGACCGTGCTTCCCATCGGCGCCGCCGCGGTGATCGCGAACCGGCGCCGGGCGTAGAGCAGTCCGGTCGCGATCGCGCCGAACGCGTACAGCAGGATCTGCGGGAGGAAGAACCAGAGGAGGAACGTCGCGAGATGACGTTGCTGCGCGCCGACGTGCGCGGTCGGAGCGCCGCTCGAGAGGACCCGGGCGAGCAACGGCGAGCAGGCAATGCCCACCACGGCGATCAGGCCCATGGCCGCGAGCGCGTATCCGAGCAGCCCGTTCGCGAGTCGTTCCGCTTCCCGGTCGTCACCCGCGTCCATCAGGGAAACGAAGGTCGGAACGAGAACCGCCGACAACGCACCCGCGGCCAGCAGCTCGAACAGCACGTTCGACACCGAGTTCGCGGCTTGAAAGGTGTTGCCGAGGTACGTCGTGCCGAGGACGCCCGCGATCACCAGCACGCGCGCGAAACCGGCGACCCGCGACACCGCGGTCACGCCTCCCATACCCACCGCGGCCCGCGCGACGGATCGTTGTTTCACGGGCCTGACGATGGATGCATCGGGAGCGGCGCCGACGCGTCGGGACCGTATCCGTAGTGCCCGATGGCGCCATTGGCCACGATTTCGAGTGCGAGCGTCGCCGCGACGCGGCCCTGCTCCAGCTCGAGGTCGTCGATCGTGGAGACCGATCTCGACAGCACCCGGTCGTCGAGCACTGATGCGAGGGTGGCACCCCGCTCGGGTGCCTTCTTCGGGTCGCTGCCCTCGTCGTACACCGCGGCAACGACCGCCGGAACGTGCGCGCGGGTGATCGCGCGCACGAACGCCGATGTCATTCCGGAGCCAAGGAAGTGACTCTTGTCGCCGGTGATGACGAGCACGTGGGCAACGCGGTTGGGAAAGACTGCGAGCTCCGCCGCGTCGCCATCCGTCACGCTCAGGAAGCCGGCGTCGTCGAGCGCGGCGAGCACGTCGGTGCGAGCGGGTGTCGTCGGTGTCGTCTTGGTGGCGCCGGAGCGCGCCGTAGTCGTCGACGTCGAGCTCACGGGCGGGGGCGCCTGGGCGAGCCGGCGTGCGAGCAGAGCGAGCGCGCGCGTGCGCGTCGCGGCCTGGTCACCGTGCACGCCGATCGCAGACTCGAGGTCGGCGATCCGCTGATCGGTATCGAGCAACCACGAGTCGTCGAGCCACAGGACCGCCGGGACGTCGGCGCCGGCGCCGCGCAGGAGCGTTTCGGTCTTCTTGACGACCCCACCGTCGATACCCCGCTCGGCGACGATCGCGACCGACTGCCCGTCGAGGCGGCCGTCGACAACGTACGGCGCGGTCAGCCCGACGAAGTCCTGCTGTTGCGAATTCTGCTTGGCGAGCAGCTTGCTCTCTGCCCTCCGCGCGTCGTTGTCCTTGCTGACCCGGTTGATCTCGCTGTCGAGGCGGTCGACGATCTTCTGATCGATGACCGTCGACCCGACGATGATTCCGAGTCCCATTGCGAGAAACACGGCAACCAGCGAAACGAGGTGAAAGCGAAAGTTGATCATGGCAGCCGGGAGAGCCTAGGCGGCGAAGCCCCCGATCCGAGGGCGAGGCGACGATGCCGGAGTCGGCGAATGAGATGTCGTCGAGTCAGAACCAGCCCGTGATCCGCTCCCAGGCGTCGCTGAACACCAGGCGGAATCCGTTGAGGATGACGTGCAGAGAGTGCGATGCGTAGACCATCGCGACCATCGCCGCGATCGCGGACGCAACGAGGAACACCATGTCTCGCCGGCGGATCCGTCCCTCGTAGAGCCGGCCGACTCCCTTCGCGTCGACGAGTGCGGGCCCGAGCCGGAGTCGCGTGAGGAACGTCGACGCCATCCCGCGCCGGCCCTTGTCGAGGAACTCCACCATCGTGGCGTGCGTTCCCACCGCAACGATGAGCGTCGCGCCCGCCTCGTACGCGATCAGCAGTGCGGCATCCTCGCTCATGCCCTCGGCCACGAACTCGTCGTACTCGACGCCGGCCGCGAGCAGATTCTCGCGTCCCGGCGCCCGTCCGTCGGGGTGAACGTGATGAATGAGCTGCGCGCCGCAATGCATCGCGGCGTCCGACAAGGAGTCGAAATCGCCGATGATGATGTCGGGCCGCATGTTGAGCGCGAGCAACGCGTCCGCTCCGCCGTCGACCGCGATCTTGACCGGCTGGTATTCGCGCACATAGGGACGCAACGCCTTCAGGTCGTGCTCGTAGTCGTGGCCGCGGACGACGACCAGCACGTGATGCCCGCGGATCTTCGCGCGCATCGTCGGGAGCTCCAACGGCTCGAACGTGATGAGCGCTTCGCTGTCGATGTACTCGAGGGTGTTCCGCGCGAACTTCTGGAGCTCGACGCCGATCGTGCGGCGGGCGTCTTCCATGCGTATTTCGATCTCGTCGGCCGCGAGCAGCTCACCAACCGCGAGCTTCTCGCCGTCACGCCACAGGGCGCCGTCGTGGAGCTCGACGACATCGCCGTCATGGATCTGATCCATGATCCCCGGCCCCGCCGCGTCGAGGAGCGGGATCCCCGCGTTCACGATGCGGATGGGACCGCCGTTCGGATAGCGCCCCGAGATCGACGGACCGGCGTTCACCACCGCCGCAACGCCGGCCGCGACGAGCGTGTCGGCCGCGACGCGGTCGATGTCGGCGTGGTCGATGACTGCGATGTCGCCGGGAACCAGGCGGCGGGTGAGGTCCTTGGTGCGCCGGTCGACGCGGGCGGTGCCGCGCACGTTGACGACGCGCGACTTGCGGCGCCGGAGCAGCCTCACTGCCGCACCTTCTCGCGCGTCGTTTGCGCGTTCGCGAGCAACTCACCCGCGTGGCGCCGGGCGTGCGACGACTCCCCGACCCCCGCGAGCATGCGCGAGATCTCGCCGACGCGGGCGTCGTCGAGCAGCAACTCGGCCCGCGCGATCGTGCGACCCGACGTCTCGGCTTTCGAGACGGCGACCTGCGCGTCGGCAAACGCGGCGACCTGGGCGAGATGCGTGACGCACAACACCTGGTGGTCTCCCCCCAACGTCGCGAGCGCGCGACCGACGGCGGTTCCGGCCTCTCCCCCGATGCCCGCGTCCACCTCGTCGAACACGAGTGTCGGGGGCGCCGCGGAGAGGACGACTCGAAGCGCCAGCATCGCGCGTGCGAGCTCACCGCCGGAAGCCGCCCGGGCCAGGGGTCGCGCCGCTTCGCCCGGGTTCGGGGCGAGGAGGAACGTCACGTCGTCGGCGCCGTCCTCGCCCGCGGCCACGAGATCCCCCACCTCCACGGCGACCTCGAAGTCGGCCGCCGGCATGGCCAGCTCCCGCAATCGCTCCTGGACGGCCGCCGCGAGCGCCGGCGCCGCGGCGCGTCTGGCCTGCGACAAGACTCCCGCCGCGTCCGCAACCTCTTGGTCGGCCGCGACCCGTTCGGCTTCGAGCGCGGCGGCCCGCGCTTCGTGACCCTCCATCCTCGCCAGTCGCTCGCGGGCGTCGATCCCGTACGTCTGCACCTCGGCGAGCGTGGGGCCGTACTTGCGCACCAGCTCGCGCAAACGCGCGCGTCGCTGCTGCACCGTTGCGAGCTTCTCCGGATCGGCGACGATTGCTTCGGCGGCCACGCGAATGTCGTGGACGGCTTCGGACGTCTCGATCTGGAGCGCCCGCAACCGATCCGCCATGCCGGCAAACGGCGCGCGCGAGTCGATCGCGGCAATCGCCCCGCCCAGGGCATCCAGCGCGGGACCTTCGAGCTTCTCGTGCGCGGTTTCGAGTGCTTCCCGGAGCGCTTCCGCGTCGGCGAGGAGCTCCTCCTGCGCGCCGAGACGCTCGTCTTCGTCGGCGTCCACGATCTCGGCGGCGTCGATCTCCGCGAGCTCGTAGCGAAGCAGGTCGATCGTCCGCGCCCGGAGGTGGTCGTCGCCCCCGATCGCGGCCATCTCTTCGTCGACCCGGCGCCGCGCCGCGCGAGCCACGAGCAACGCCGCGCGCGCCGATGCGGCGGGCGCGCCCGCGAAGCGATCGAGCAGCTCGCGCTGCTCCGCCGGAACGAGCAGCGACTGATGCGCATGCTGGCCGTGGAGATCGACCAGCGCGCGCCCGCGCTCGCCGAGCTCGGCCGCAGTCGCGAGGTGACCGTCGACGTACCCGCGTGTACGCCCGACCGCGGGGATGACGCGCGCAAGCACGACCTCGTCGTCTCCGTCGACGAAACGACCTTCCACCCGCGCTTCGTCGGCGAGGTCGCGCACCAGCGCGGCATCGGCCCGGCCGCCGCACAGGAGATCGAGCGCATCGACGATGAGCGTCTTGCCCGCACCCGTCTCGCCCGTGATCACGGTCATGCCCGGGCCCATGGTGAGCAGCAGGTCGGAGATGATGCCGAGGTTCTCGACTCGCAGCTCGACGAGCACCGTCAGCTCACCGGTCTGGAAGGGCGAACTTCGCCTTCAACACCTGGTGGAAGTCGCGCGCGCGCAGGCTCGCGAGCCGCAGCGGCTCGGCGGCCGCGACGCACGTCACCCGATCGCCGGCGCCGAGCTTGCCCAACTCGCGGCCGTCGAGCGTGAGCCCGACGTCCTGGTCGTCGCACACCACGAAGCCGAGCTCCTCGCTGTCGGCGAGCACGAGCGACCGGTCGAACAGCATGTGCGGCGACACCGGCGTGAGCACGAGACAGCGCAATGCCGGCGACGCGATCGGACCGCGCACGGAAAACGAGTAAGCAGTGGTGCCGGTGGGCGTCGCCACGATCACGCCGTCCGCGGCGTACGTCGTGAACGGGCTCCGGTTGATCGACACGTCGAGGCGGATGAGGTGACCGCTGCGCTGCTTCTCCAACGAGGCTTCGTTCAGCGCGAACCAGGTGCCGGTCGCCGCGCCCGACGACACCACTTCGACGGACAGCACCATGCGCTCCGAGACGTCGAATTCACCGGCGAGCAGCCGCAGGAGCGACGCGTCCAGCTCATCGGGTTCGACCTCGGTCAGGTAGCCGAGTTGCCCGACGTTGACACCGAGAATGGGCACCGGCGCCGGGTAGACGAGGTCGACGGTGTGGAGCATGGTGCCGTCACCGCCGAGCGAGATCACGAGGTCGAGACCGTCGGCGAAGCCGTCCGGCGCGACACCGAGCTCGCCCAGGCCCGATGCCTTCGCCTCGAGATCGGGAATGCGGACCTCTACGTCGTGCTCCCGAAAGAAGCGGGCAGCCGCAGCCGCGAGCTCGTGCGCGACCGCGCGATCCCGGTGCGGCACCAAACCGACGGCCCGCACCTGCTCCGCACTCATGCCGCGGCTCCGTGCGCGGTCGCGACGACCAGCTCGATGTCGGCCTGTGCAACCGCAGCCCGATCCCGGCGCGCGTGGGCGAAGAATTCGATGTTGCCGTCGGCGCCGCGCAACGGCGAGACCGCGAGCGCGCGCACGCCGAGTCCCGACGCGTCGAGTCCCGCAACCACATCGCGCAGCACCGCGCCGTGGACGACCGGATCGCGCACGATGCCGCCCTTGCCGACTCGAGCGCGCCCGGCCTCGAACTGCGGTTTCACCAGCAGCACGAAATCGGCGGACGCGGTCGTGAGCAGGCACAGGTTGGGGGCGACGGACCGCAAGGAGATGAACGAGAGATCCGCGACGCACATGTCGGCGGGCGGATCGATCGCCCCGGCCGCGAGCTCGCGCACGTTCGTGCGTTCCATCACGGTGACGCGTTCGTCGTTGCGCAGCGTCCACGCGAGCTGATTCCGACCGACATCGACCGCGACGACGTGCGGAGCGCCCCGCCGGAGCAGGCAGTCGGTGAAGCCGCCGGTCGACGAGCCGACGTCGACCGCCCGCCGTCCCGCAACGTCGATGCCGAACGCGTCGAGCGCGCCCGCGAGCTTGGTCCCGCCGCGCGAAACGAACGCGGGTCCGTCGGTCTCGGGGCTGACGACGATCGCCTCGGCGGCGTCGACCTGGCGGGCGGCAGTGGTCGCGAGTGCGCCGCTCACACAGACCCGGCCCGCCACGATGTCGTCGACCGCACGCGTACGACTGGGCGCGAGCCCACGCCGGACGAGCTCGACATCGAGGCGCCGCCGCACGCGCCGCTCAGCGCGCCTTCTTGGCCGGCGCTTTTCGGGCGGCCGCCTTCGCCGAGCTCTTCTGCGACTTCTTCGCCGCCGCCTTCTTGGCGGGCGCCTTCTTGGCGGGGCCCTTCTTGGCCGGCGCCTTCTTCGCGGGCGCGGTCTTCGGCGACTTCTTCTGTGCCGACGTGGTGTTCAACGCCCCGCGCAGGCGGCGTTCGAGCGCGGCGAGGTCGTTCTGCGTCGCGAGGCCGAGCGCACCGAGCTGCCGTTGCACCTCGGTGCTCACGACCTTGCGCAGCTCCTCGCTGCGAGCGCGACTCATCTCGATCAGCTCGTCGACCGCCGCGCCGACCTGATCTCGAGCCAGCCGCCCCTGGTCGACCAGATCGGACGCCAGCCGGTGCGCCTGCGATCGACGCAGCTCCGTGAACTGGATTCCCGTCTCGAGTACCCGCTTCCAGTCTGGAGACTGCGGCATTGTTCCTCTTTCCGTCGCGTCGCGGCCGGGCCGCCGTAAGGCCGTAAGCCTACGAGACCTAGCGCGCAGCCGACCGGACCGGACGGGAGGCGGAGGCAACCAGTTCTAACGACCGTCTCTGACCGTCGACAGGATCAACGGCGCGAGGCGTGCGAGGTCGTCGGCGACGAACGCCGGCGGCGGATCGGGCACCGGTTCTTCGCCG
The DNA here is from genome assembly GCA_038320885.1 of Acidimicrobiia bacterium. Taxonomy (GTDB): domain Bacteria; phylum Actinomycetota; class Acidimicrobiia; order IMCC26256; family PALSA-610; genus JBBQER01. Next base: position 629 of record JBBQER010000031.1, on the reverse strand, counting down.
GCCACGCCGGACAGCACGAGCGCGAACGGCCATCCGAGGGCCCGGGCGAACGCGCCGTCGGTCGACGGCCGGTCACCGATCATGAGTCCGTCGGTGCCGAACTGCGAGCGAACGAGGTCGGCCATCGGCGGTTCGGGCTTGCCTGCGACCTCGGGCGCCCGCCCGGCCGCGGTCGCGACCGCCGCAACCAACGCACCGGTGCCGGGAACGACACCACCCGCGATCGGGTACGTCGGATCGAGATTGGTCGCGACGAAGAGCGCCGATCCGCGCACGGCATCGGCCGCGATCGTCAGGTGCTCGTAGTCGAAGTCGCGATGAAAGCCGACGACGACCGCGTCGACCGGACCCGAGGTCACTGCTCGCAGACCTCGATCGGTCAGCGCCTCTACCACACCCGGCCCCGCGCACGCGAGCACGGGCGCGCCCGGTTCCACCTTGGATGCCACCAGCGCGGCCGCCGCCTGCGCGCTCGTGGCCACGTCGTCGGGAACCGTGGGAACCCCGAACGCGGCGAGCCGTTCGACGTAACCGGCGATCGGGATGCTCGAGTTGTTGGTGATGAACCCGACGCGCAGGCCGGCCGCCCGCAGCTGAGCGATCGCGGCCGCCGACCCCTCGATCGGCGT
>JBBQER010000030.1:0-40351 GCA_038320885.1 Acidimicrobiia bacterium | reverse complement strand
ATCTCCAGACCCGCCTGCGCAACGGACTCGAAGAAGACATCTCGCTCGTCGTCGCGAAATCGGTGCTCGGCCTGCTCGACGCCGGCGTACCCGCCGCCGAGATCGTGCGCACCGGCGTGGAGTTCGGCGCGCGCTACCGCCGATCCGGTTGGGGCGCCGGCCTCACCGTGCTCGTCGCGATGGCCAACCTGATTCCGCAGCTCGATCCCGCCGACCATGCCCTCGCACTCGTGCACGGCCTGACGTTCGTAGCCCGGGACACGAGCAACCACGCGCCGCGCTTCGCCGTCGGCCCGCTCGAGACCCAGGCCGTGCCGGTCGACCGCCTCGGCAGCTGGTACCGCCGTTTCGTCGACACCCGATCCTCCGACGCGGCCGAACGCACGCTCGAGACCGCGCTCGCGGAACCCGGACGCCTCGCCGAGGTCGAGTCGATGATGTTCGCGGCGGTCACCGACCACGTGTTCATCGACGGTGGCCACACGGTCGATTTCACGAACAAGGCGTTCGAGGCGCTCGACCATTTGGGGAAGGACGCCGCGCCCGAGATCCTGCCCACGCTCGTTCGTCAGACGACCAATGCGTCCCGGTCGGAGGAGTTCGGCGAATGGCGGCACCCGCACAACCACGCCGCGCTCGCGACGCGCACCATCGACGCACTCGACGACGCGCGATCAACGGGACGGGCCAACCGCGGCGCGTTCGACGAAGTCGGCGCCCTCGGTTGGACCCTCCTCGACGACGATCCCGACGTCGTCGCGAGCGCCCTGCTCGACGCCTTGCGCGCGGGAGCGTCGGAAGAGCAACTCGGGCGCGCGATCGCGTACGCGGCGGCGCTCCGCATCACGCGATTCCACGTGCAGAACGACCACGGCGACTGGGACACCGTGCACCACGCGTTCACCGCGGCCAACGCGCTGCATCAGAGCCTGCAACGGCAGCCGACGCCCGACCTTCTGCGCGGTGCGGTTCACACCGCGCTTCGCATCAACCTCGATCGATTCCTCAACGTGCCCGCGGCCCGCGTCCCGCAGGCGACCAGCGGAAGCCTCGATGCGCTCGCGCATTGCTTCGACGTGCAGGGCATGGTGGACGAAGCGGGCGCCGAGGCCTACGGGTTCCTGCACGGCGGGGGAACCCGCGCCGAGCTCGTTGCCGCGCTCGGCCACGCCCTGCTCGCCGAGGACGCCGAGTTCCACTGGTTCCAGACCATCGAAGCCGGCGCGCGGCAGGCGCAGCAATGGCCGGCAGGATCCGAGGAGGCGGCGCTCGTGCTCACCGCCGTCGCCCGGTTCCTCGCGGCGCACACCCCGACCCGACGCGAGCTGCCGACCGTCGTGCGCATCGCAACCCGCCTCCGCCGCGGCGAGGCGCTCTACGAAGACGAAGAAGCTCAGCCGCCGCCGATGTCGACGTCGTAGGCGGCGAAGATCAGGTCGGCGCCGCGCTGACGGTGGTATGAGAGCGCGCACAGCATCGAGGTGAGGTCGGCGCGCAGACCGTCTACCCACACGTCGTGGTCGTCGTCGAGCAGCACCTGGTCGAGCCACTTCTCCGCGCGGTTGATCACGCCGAGGATCTCGTTGTGCTCACGACGCAAACGTGCGGCGGGAGTCGAAAGCCGCGGTGCCTCACCCACGAGCTCGTCGAGGAACGCGCCGGGGGCCTCGGTCTCGACGATGTGACGCGTCCACACTTCGTGCAGCGCGGTGAGTGATTCGCGAACGCCGTCGCGCCAGTCGTCGACACGACTCGGAGCGGGTGCGGCCAGCGCGCGCTCGAGTGCGCTCATCGCGCTGCGCAGTCCTTCGCGTCGGAGTCGCACTCCCACGATCGCATCGGGGACCGTCATGGTGACCGCGCGAGCGTTGTCGAAGCGGCGATACCTGGCCATTGCTGACCTCCTGGGGGCGTTGACCGACGGTACCCCCCAATGCCCGATCCGACCAGCGCCCAAACCACCCTTCTCTAGCCGTCGATTTCGATTGCTACTAACCGCGCGATGGCGACTTCAGGTGCGGCAAAACTTCGGAGGCGAACAGCTCCAGGCTCTTCCACGCGAGGTCGGGCGGCAGACCCCCGGCGAGCGGGCTGAACGTGATGCTGCCGTCGGCCGGCACCTCCTCGAGGCGGGCGCGGACCTCGTCGGGCGTCCCGACCACGAACTGTGGCGAGCGGCGCAGATCGTCGACGCTCTCCGCTCTCACTCCCGGCGTCGAGTGCTGACCGGGCGTCTGGTACGACGCGTAGGTCTGCACCTCGTACATCACGTAGGGCTCGATCTCGGCCCACGCCTTCTCCGCGTCTTCGGCCACATGGACGAACGTCGGGCCCTGGGTCTCGACGAGAAACCCCTGGTAGCCGACCTTCTCCGACTCCTCGGCGTAGGCATCGCGCACGACCTGGTCCGTGTTCATCGGCAGCATGGGAAGCCGCAGGCGGGCCGCCCGGCGCGCCGCGGCAGGTACGCCCCCGCCGACGAGCACCATCGGGTGGGGCTGCGACGCGGGCTTCGGAGTGACGGTCACCGTCCGTCCCTGCCACTCGAACGGCTCGCCGCTCCATGCCTGGAGCATGACGCCGACGTACTCCTCCAACGTCCGCCCCCGGGCCGTGTGATCGGCGCCCGCCATCTCGAACTCCTCGACGCGGTACCCGGCGCCCACCACGGTCCACAACCGTCCGGGCGACGCGTTGTCGAGCACCGCGATCTGCTCGGCGACGCGCACGGGGTCGTGCAACGGGAGCACTGCCGCGCTCACCATCACCCGCGCGCGTTCGGTCTTTCCGAGCACGATGCCGGCCATCGTCAGCGGTGACGGCAGCCATCCGTCGTCGATGCCGTGGTGCTCGGAGAGGACGAGCAGATCGAAGCCGTTGCGGTCGGCCCAGACGAACTGCTCGAGCGCGGCCGCGTAGATGTCACGCGCCGACGCGGGGCCGAACGCCGGGGCGCGGAAGTCGTGGCGCATGCAGAGGAAGGGCATCGAACTCCTGGCGCTCGGGTGGTCGTGGTCAGCTCAGCGCGACACGCGTGAGGTGCGGGCCGATCTCGGCGCCGAAGGCGCGCACCTGGTCGCACAACTCGTCGGCCGATCGCGCCGCGAATCGCACCTGCACGTGCGACACGCCGATCGCGCCCAGCCGGTTGATCCAGTCGATGATGCGGTCGTTGCCGTTCATCGCGAACTTGGGTAGCTCCCACGACGGCTCGCCGACGTGGACGAACGCGTGGTAGCCGACCTCGGGCACGGCGCCCGGTCGCACTTCGTCGCGCTCGCGCAGGATGAACGCGATGTCGTCGGCGAGACGATCCGGCGGAGTCGCCTGAGGGATCCAGCCGTCGCCGACGCGCGCGACGCGGCGCAGCGCCGGCTTGCCCGATCCCCCGATCCAGATCGGCGGGTGTGGCAGTTGCACCGGACGCGGGCTCTGGCCGACCTCGCCGTACTTCCAGCGCGGCCCGTCGTGCGCCGAGTACTCGTCGGACCACGCCGCCAGGATCGCGTCGATCGCCTCGTCGGTGATCGCGCCCCGCTCGCGGAACGGAACGCCGAGCGCGTCGAACTCGCCCTCCACGTGCCCGGCGCCGACGCCGAACAGCAACCGACCGTGCGAGAGCGCGTCGACGGTCGCGAACGCCTTGGCGGTCTCCAGGGGATGGCGGTAGGACGCGACGAACACATTGGTCATCAGCCGCGTGTTCTGCGTACGCGCGGCGAGATAACCGAGCGTGGCGACCGGGTCGAACCAGGTCGTCGACATCGCCTCCGCGGGCTCACGCGGGATCGCGACGTGGTGACAGGCCGCGACATAGAGAAAACCGGACTGGTCGCAGGCCTCGGCCACCGCCGCCATGTCGTCGATCGTTCCGCTGTCGCGCTCCCACTCCATCGACACGCGTGTCGACAGCGACTGGATCGGGAGCTGGATGCCGTACCCGACGACACCCTCGGGAACGATGGAAACGGTCAACCGGGCCACACGACCGATTGCAGCTCGCTGTACGCGTGCAGGCCGAACACCCCGCCGTCGCGGCCGATACCGCTCATCTTGTTGCCGCCGAACGGCGCGTTGTGGTTGCGCTGCGTGGTGTTGATCCCGACGTTGCCGGCGCGCATCAACTTGGCGGCCCGGAACGCCCGGTTGGTGTCGCGGCTGAAGACGTAGTCGTACAGCGCGAAGTCGGTGCCGTTGGCGATCGCGATGCCTTCGTCATCGTCGTCGAACGGCACCGCGACGATGACCGGTCCGAAGATCTCCTCCTGCACGACCCGCATCCCCGGACGGCAGCCAGCGATCAACGTGGGTGCGACGTAGTAGCCCCGGTCGGGCTTCTCCGGGCGTTCGCCGCCCGCGAGGATCTCCCCACCCTCTTCGGCACCCATGCGCACGTAGCCCTCGACCCGATCCCGGTGCTGCGCGGTGATCACCGGCCCGACGATCGTGCCGGGCTCGTACGGATCGCCGACCTTGAGCACCTTGGCCATCTTCGCCAAGCCCTCGACAACCTGCTCGTAGATGGGGCGCTGCACGATCGCGCGCGTCGGTGCGGTGCAGATCTGACCGGAGTGAAACGTCCACACCGATCCGATCATCTGCACCGCGGTCTTCACGTCGGCGTCGTCGAACACCAGTCCCGCGCCCTTGCCCCCGAGCTCGAGCAGCATGCGCTTCATGGTGCGACCGCCGACTTCGCCGATCCGCATGCCGACACCGGTCGACCCGGTAAACGACACCATGTCGATGTCACGCGTCTCGACGAGCGCCTCTCCGGTGGCCGGCGTCGATCCCGTCACGACGTTGACGACGCCGGGCGGGAACCCGACCTCGTGCAGGATCCGCACGAGGTCGATCACGGCGAGCGGGTTCTGCGACGCGGGCCGTACGACCACCGTGTTGCCCATCGCCAGTGCCGGCCCGAGCTTGCCCGCCATGTTGACGATCGGGAAGTTGTACGGCGTGATGCACGCAACCGCGCCGACCGGTTGGCGGCGGGCGATCGCACCCATGAGCCCGCCCGGCGCCAGCGCGGTCGCGGGCATCTCCTGGGGCGGCAACGGGATCACGGTGGGATCGAGCGCGAGGCGCGCGTACGTCTCGAAGCGTGTCCACGCCGTCGGTACCTGCATCTGCTTGCCGATCGTCTCGGTACAGCCCGTCTCCGCGATGACGGTCGGCAGAAGGTCCTTGAAGCGCGCCTTGATCGCCTCGGCCGCGCGCGCCATCAGCTCGGATCGGTACTCCGGCGTGGTCCGGGACCACTCGGGGAACGCATTCTGAGCGGCGCGCGCTGCGTCGAGCGCCTGGCCCGCTGACGCCTCGGGGGCGATGCCGACGATCTCCTCGGTCGCGGGATTGACGACGTCGTAGCCCCCGTCGGCTCCGTCGACCCACTCCCCGCCGATCAGCAGTTGGCGCTCGGTCATCATGCGAAGTGTAACGCGTTCTATTTTTGGTCGCACCCGTCGGAGGCGGAGCCCGCCGAGCGATGATCGGGGTAATGGGCAGCGCGGAGCGATCGGACCAGGGAGCGGCGCTGCTCGCCATGTACGACCGGGCGCTGCCGCAGGTGTTCGGGTATCTCCGGGCGCGTGTCGGGAACGAGGCCGTCGCCGAGGACCTCACCGCGGAGACGTTTCTCGCCGCGGTGCAGGCGATCCAACGCGATGCGATCCCACACCTCACCGTGGCGTGGCTCGTGGGCGTCGCCCGGCACAAGCTCGTCGACCATTGGCGTCGGCAATCGCGGGAGGAACGCAGCTTGCAACTGCTGCCCGAGCAGATCGAGGAGAACGACGACATCGCGGACCGGTTCGAGCGAACGCGTGCCCGCGAGGTCCTCGACGAGCTGGGCGCGCACCATTGCGCGGCCCTCACGTTGCGATATATCGACGGGCTCTCCGTTCCCGAGGTCGCGGAGCACCTCGTCCGAACCGTGCACGCGACCGAAGCGCTGCTCGTGCGCGCCCGCAACGCGTTCCGAGTCGCATACGCGCGAGGTGACTCCGATGACTGACGCATTCGACGCGCTGCGCGAACCCATGATCCCGCTCGCTCCCCGTCCGGCGTTCGCCGCGAAACTGCGACGCCGCATCTCGGCCGAGCTCGGCACGAACCCGGAGGACCACGCCATGCCCGAGATCCGCGAGTACACACCCGCACGGCTTCACTCCCTCACGCCGTACCTCGCGTGCGACGATCCCGCCGCGGCGATCGCCTGGTACATCGAGGTGTTCGACGCGCACCTGCTCGGCGATCCGATCGTCATGCCCGACGGTCGCATCGGCCACGCCGAGCTCCGGGTCGGCGACACCGTGTTCATGCTCGCGGGCGAGTTCCCCGAGGAGCACCACCGCAGCCCGCACACCCTCGGCGGCAGCACCGTCGGGTTGATGCTCCACGTGCCCGACGCCGACGCGACGTATGCCCGCGCCATCGAGAACGGCGCCCGCGCGCTGCGCCCGGTCAGCGTCGACTACGGCCGGCGCGGCGGCACGATCCACGATCCGTTCGGTCATCGCTGGTTCATCCAGACCAACCTCGAGATCGAGGACCGCCCCGTCGAAGACGTCGCCGGCCGTCGCTACGGCGACATCGGCTACATGGTCCTCCGCATGCCCGACGGCGATCGCGCGCGAGCGTTCTACAGCTCGCTGTTGGGATGGCGGACCGACGGCGGCCACGAGCCCGGCTCGTTCCACATCTCGTCGATCACGCCGCCCTCGGGCATCCAGGGCGGAACCGACGATACGAGTGTGCGCCTCTACTTCCGCGTCGACGACATCGAAGCCGCGGCGGCGCGGGTGCGCGAGCTCGGCGGACAAGTGCTGTCGGTCGCCGACCACGAGTCCGGCGGCAACGCGGAGTGCGTGGACGACCAGGGACTCCGGTTCGACCTCTTCCGGCCCCGGCCCGGCTACTGAACGATTACTTCGCGGGAATCGAGCCGCACACGTGCATGCCGTATTTCCCGACCTTGAACTTCCACCTCGCGATGCCCTTCGGATTGATCGATCGGAGGTCTTCGATGGTCACCGCGCCGCCCACGCGGCCGATGATCGTGTTGATCCCCGAGTTCATGGCGAGGAGCGCGTCGGCGAGCGTCTTGGCGTCGGCTTTCGGCGGCTTGAGGCCGACCAGCTCCCGGTGCTCGGCTTGGAACAGCGGGATCAGCGTGTCGTTGAAGATCTTCTTGTACTGCTCAACGGACAGCCCGTTGCCGGCGTTGCCCACGACGGCGTCGATCCGACCTTTGTAGTCCGCGCAGATCCGGTCGGACTCCTTGATGTACTCGGCCTTGGTCAGGACCTTGTTGACATCCACGTGGCTCTTGCCGCTGCTGCTGCACGCAACCAGCAACGCGGCGGACACACCGATCGCCACCACCGCCCGCGAGAACCTGCCCATTGCTGCCCCCATGTCGACGTCGAGATGCTAGCGACGCGTGTCACCGTGAACCACGCGGTCACTCGGCACAAATCCGCAGTCCGTACGACGTTGCGAGGCGCTCCGACTTCCCGAATGGCCGCCCGCCCGACGTCACTGCCGCCTTCGGATCGGCCTTCAAGTGGGTTTCGAAATCGTCGGCGTCGGTGCGCACGGCCTCGAGGATCTCCTTCACCCGATCGCGATCCGCTTTGGGCGGCTTCAAGGCCGCGATCCGGTCGATCTCGTGGTTCAACAGCGGCAACGTCTTGAGGTACAACGTCGCCTTACGCTCCGGCACCAGCTCCACCGCGAGCTCCTTGCGCAGGGCTTGGCCGCCCTTCGAGGGCCGCGCGCAGCCCTCGTTCGCGCGCCGGAGGAACTCGGCTTTCGTCAAGCCCTTGTAGGTACCGCTTCCGCACGCAGTGAGCGTTGCCCCGAGGATTGTCAGGAGCGCGACGCCGAGCGCCGCGTATCGAATCGGCTGTCTCATGGTGCTCAAGCAGGCAGGTCGAGGTGGAGCATCCGGATCGCGTTGTCGCGACAGATCTTGTCTACCTGCTCCTGCGTGAGATCCTTCATGAGCTCCTCGGCGACCTTCTTGGTGTGGGGCCACGTGGAGTCACTGTGCGGGTAGTCGGTCTCGAACGTGATGTTGTCGACGCCGACACTGTCGAGCGAACGCAGGCCGTGCGGGTCGTCGAAGAAGCAGCCGTAGACGTGCTCGTAGTAGTACTCCGACGGCGGGCGCAGGACCTTGTCGGCCACCCCGCCCCAACCCCGGTTGTCCTCCCACACCTTGTCGGCGCGTTCGAGCACGTAAGGGATCCAACCGATCTGACCTTCGCTGTACGCGATCGTGAGCCGCGGGAACCGCTCGAACACGCCCGACATCAACCAGTCGGTCAGCGACATCGCCGCGTTCATGTACGTGAGCGTGGAACCGACGGCCGCGGGCGCGTCGGCCGACGTGCTCGGCATCTTCGACGAGGAGCCGATGTGCATGTTGATGACGGTGTCGGTCTCCTCGCACGCGGCGAGGAACGGGTCCCAGTAGCCGTCCTTGTCGTGGATCGACGGGAAGCCGAGGAAGGGCGGGATCTCCGAGAACGTGACCGCGTGACAACCGCGCTCCGCGTTGCGCCGGATCTCCGCCGCCGCGAGCTGCGAGTCCCAGAGCTGCACGATGATCAACGGGATGAGGCGGCCGTTGGTTCCCGCGCACCACTCGTCGATCATCCAGTCGTTGTACGCCTTGACGCAGAGGTCGCCGAGCACCTTGTCCTTGCGCTCGGCGAACGTCTGCCCGCAGAAGCGCGGGAAGCTCGGGAACGCGAGCGACGCCTATACATGGTTCACGTCCATGTCTTCGAGGCGCGCCTTCTGGTCCCAGCAGCCCTTGCGCATGTCGTCCATCGTGATCGGGCTCACGGTGATCTCGTCGCGCGGGTAACCCGCTGCGGCCGACAGGCGCGTGAGGGGATACTGCAGATCCTCGATCAGCCACCAGTCGCACCACGTGCCGTCTTCGTCGGCTCCGGCCTCTTCGTAGCTGAAGACGCCACCGACGAACTTCATGTTCTTCACCTTGCGGCGGTCGAGGCGGGGCCCGATCTCCTGATACGACGTCGGCAAACGGTCGGACCACACGCCGGGCGGTTCGATGACGTGGTCATCGACCGAAACGATCTTGGGGATCTCAGGCATCCCCGAAGGCTACATCTGACGGATCGTCAGATGACCGGCGACACCGGTCGCGCCGACCGGCGCGATTGCCGCGTTCGTGCTCGTCTGCGGAATTACGCTCGCCGCATGACGCTCCGCATGCATCCGGTTTCCGCGTCGCGCTGGGAGCAACTCGCCGAGAGCCGGCATCCGATCGACCTCACCGAGGAAGCTAATCCTCGGCCGCGGGCCGACATCGGAATCCGGCGCCGATCCGAGCACGCCGATATCCAAGCGCAGCTCGCCCGGATCGCGGCGCGGCGCGCTTCGGCGATCCGCTAGCCACCCCACGCCCGAATGACGTCGGGCGTCGTCGTGAGCGTCGCGACCACGTTGAGCGTGTTCGCGAGGACCGCTTCGGCGTAGGCGGGAGGAACGCCCGCGACGGCATCGCGCGGGAGCACGATCTGGTAGCCGCGGTTGACGGCGTCGAACGCGAGGTTGATCATCCCGACGTTGAGCGAGACGCCCACGCCGACGATCGTCGTGACCCCGAGGTTGCGCAGGATCGGGTCGAGCTGGGTGCCGGTCATCGGACCCAGGCCGTGGTACCGGGGCAGCATGATGTCGGCCGCCTCGACGCCGATCTCATCGGGCACGCCGACCGCGGCGCTCCCGGGCGAGAGCCTGACCGCCGACTTCTGCACGCCTCCGAACAACCGCGCGTTGTTGTTGGCGCCCTTGCGGTCGTCACGGGTCTCGGCCGTGCAGTGCACGACCGTGATCCCGGCCGCGCGCGCGGCGCGCGCGAGCCGGGCGCTGTTGCCCACGAGATCGACGGCCGCCGCCGCCTCTGCCAGCGCGGGCAGCACCGCGGGCGCGCCCACCACCCCGTTCTGCACCTCCTGCAACACGAGCGCGGTGTGCGCGGGCGCCACGAGCGCGGCGAGGTCGGCGGGCATCGCGTGAATCTAGAGCCGCGGGATGATCTCGTGGAGCAGGTCGGCGATCTCGCGCGCGCACGCGAGGAACACGTCGAGATCACCGCCGGCGGGATCCACCACGTCTTCCCACGACTCGAGCGCGACCTCGTCGAGCCGCAAGGGCTCGAGCCGCTCGCCCAACGGAGCGGGCCCGGCCGGGAGATCGCGGGCCAGGCGCTTCAACGTCGCGGTGTGCGCCGCGGCTTTCGGGTGCGTGCGCCGCATCCACGAGACGTGCTCCCGGGCCAGGGCGATCACGAGGTCGGCATTGTCCAGCTCACTCGCGGTCGCCTGACGGCTGCGGTGATCGGGTACCGGGATGTCGAGCGCGGCGATCGCATCGCGGGTGCGCCAGCTCATCGGCATCCCTTCGATCACGTGCGTGCCCGAGGTGGAGAGCTTCAGGCCCGGCACGTGCTCGCGCAGGACCGCGCCCGCCATGACCGAACGGGCCGCGTTGCCCGTACAGAGTGTCACCACGTGCAGATCCGGCATCCGAGGCACAATAACGACATGCCCTACACGCTCGTGTTACTGCGCCACGGCCAGAGCACGTGGAATCTCGAGAACAAGTTCACCGGCTGGATCGACGTCGACCTGACGGAGCGCGGCATCGCGGAGGCGCGGCGCGCCGGGCAGGATCTCGCGCGCGCCGGGATCACGCCCGACATCCTCCACACGTCGCTCCAGGTACGCGCGATCCACACCGCCGAGCTCGCGCTGCGCGAATGCGGGCGGTCGTGGATACCGGTCCGGAGATCGTGGCGCCTGAACGAGCGGCATTACGGCGCGTTGCAGGGCAAGGACAAGGCCGCGACGACCGCGGAGTTCGGGGCCGAGAAGGTGAAGGTGTGGCGCCGCTCGTACGACATCCCGCCCGACCCGCTCCCGATCGACGATCCCAACTCGGGAATCGACGAGCGCTACGCGTCGCTGCCGCCGGATGTGCTCCCTCGTTCGGAATGCCTGAAGGGCGTGCTCGAACGCATGCTCCCCTATTGGGACGACGACATCGTTCCCGACTTGCGCGAGGGACTGACTGTTCTCGTCGCCGCGCACGGGAACTCGCTGCGCGCGCTGGTGAAGCACCTCGACGGGATGACGCCCGAGGCGGTCGTCGAGCTCAACCTCCCGACCGGTGAGGTACTCGTATACGACCTCGACGAGGAGCTACAACCGCCGTTGACCGTCGGGCCCGGCGGCGTACGCGGCCGCTACCTGGATCCCGACCGGGCCGTGGCCGGCGCCGACGCGGTCGCGCACCAGGCCGGCTGAACCTCGCGGGACCGCGGGTCAATCGCTCAGAACGACATCGGACTGGGCGCGGAGGTATGCAACCGCGTCGCCGACCTCGAGCGCGGCGCCCCGCGCCTCGAGCGCGGCGCGCGGTTGTTCGCCGAGGGCTTCGACAACGGCGGTTCCGGCCGCAGTCATCAACTCCGCGGCCCAGGCCGGCGGCGCGCGGTGCGGGGCCAACGCGTTGGTCGTCCCGGTGATCACGGCCGCGGCCTCGAAGCAGCGAAGCGCGCACAACGAGACGGCCGAGAGATCGAGGGATTGGGCGAGGGTCACGAGATCGCCGAGGTCGACCTTCTGCTCGGCCGAGTCGACGGCCGCCCGGAGGGCCGCCCGCCACTCGCCCCGACCCACCCCCTCGTCGCTGTCGCCGAGGCGACACTGATGCGATCGCCGATCTCGGTTCCAACGGCGATGGCTTCGTCGACGACGGCAAGCATGCGCTCGGATTCCTCGATCGGGAGCACGATGCCGAGCACGGCGAGACCGATCGAGAGCGCAGAGAGGATTCCCGAGTCCCGGGCGATGCGGACCCCTTCGTCGAGCGCGGCGATGGCCGCGTCCGGTTCCACCGCCCAGACTGCCCCTCCCAGCATGATCAGGCCGTGCGCGAGCTCGTAGTAGTCCCCCAGGCGCGGGCGTGGTCCACCCACGCTTGGGACCGAGCTCCGGCGGCGCCGGGGCCGTCGCCGCCAAACAACGAGAGGACCGCTCGAGCCCGCAGCACGGACGAGTGCGGCGGCGCGCCGAGCATTCTTTGGGCCTCTTCCGCGGCGGCGACGCGCGCCTCGGCCCGTTCGAAGTCGCTCCGCATCGACGCGCCGAAGGAGGCGAATGCCGCGACCTCGGGAAACGCCGGCTGTTCGTTGGCGCCCGGGATCGTGGTCGCGGCTTCGGCCCACTGGATCGCGGTGTCGCCGATCGTCATGCCGGTGACGGCGAACGGCGCCACCAGGCGGAGCGCATGCTCGGGCGACGGCGTCTCGACGGCGCAGTCGAGCGCGGCGCGGAAGTTGTCGGTGTCTCGTACCGCCGCCTTCACCCATTCGAGCTGGCCGCGGGTCCGCAGGCGCGGTCCGATCGTCTCGGCGAGCTCGACGTAGTGATCGGCGTGCCTTTTGCGCGCCACCTCGGTTGCGCCGCTCGCTTCGAGGTGCTCCTGTGCATACTGGCGGATGCTTGCGAGGAGCCGGTACCGCACTCCCCCGTCGTCGTCATTGGTGTCGGCGACGACGAGCGACTTGTCGACGAGTTGACCCAACGTGTCGACCACGTCCACGGCGTCGAGCGTGTCGTCCGCCAGCACGGCCTCCGCCGCCGCGAGGTCACAACTGCCCGCGAACACCGAGAGCCGGTCCAAGGCGCGGCGCTCGGTCGGATCGAGCAGGTCGTACGACCAGTCGATCGTGCTGCGCAACGTCTGATGCCGCTCCAGCGCGGCGCGACTGCCGCGCGTCAGGAGCTTGAAGCGCTGATCGAGCCGAGCCACGAGATCGTCGGGTGACAGCGATCGCACCCGCGCCGCCGCGAGCTCGATCGCCAGCGGGATCCCGTCGAGCCGGCGACAGAGCACGCCGACCGCGCTCGCGTTGCGATCCGTGACCGCGAAGTCGTTCTTCGCGGCGATCGCGCGATCCGAGAACAGCTGTACGGCGTCGGTCGCCCGGAACGCATCGAGATCAGCATCGCCGCCGGGGACCGCGAGCGACGCCACCGCGACGATCCGTTCGCCGGCGAGCGCGAGCCCTTCGCGGCTCGTTGCCAGCAGGCACACCCGCGGGCAACGCTGCGTAATCGCGTCGACTTGCCGCGCGACGGCGTCCAGGAGATGCTCGCAATTGTCGAGCACCAACAACAGCTGTTTTGCCGACAGGTACTCGAGCACCGACTCCTCGACACTTCGGCCCGGAGACGTCTGCACCCGCAAGCTCGCGGCGAGCGTGTCCCACACCACTCCCGGATCGCTGACCGGAGCGTATGCACACAGCCATGCACCGTCGGGGTACTCGTCGATGCTGTCGGCGGCGACCTGCAACGCGAGGCGGGTCTTGCCGACCCCACCCACACCGGTGAGCGTCACCAGGGGCGACTGACGCACCAGGTCTGCGAGCGGCGCGATCTCCGACTCGCGGCCGACGAACGTCGTCACCTGACGCGGCAGGTTGCCCGGCAGCGCGTCAAGCGAGCGCAGCGGCGGGAAATCCGACCGGAGACCGGACGCGCCGACCTGGAACACGTGTACCGACGATTGCAGATCTCGTAGCCGGTGCTCGCCCAAGTCGACGAGCGCGAACCCGTCGCGTACGAGCTCGGCGACCGGCGCGCTGCAGACGATCTGCCCGCCGTGCGCGACCGACGTCAGTCGCGCGGTGCGGTTCACGTCGGGGCCGAAGTAGTCGCCGTCCCGCTCGGCCGCCGGCCCGATGTGCAGTCCCATGCGCAACCGCAGTGCGACGCCTTCGGGCCAGTCCGCTCCCGCCAGCGCCAGCTGCGTCGCGACTGCGGCCGCAACGCCGTCATGGGCTCGTGCGAACACCGCGAACGTTCCGTCGCCGGTGCTCTTCACCACGTAGCCGCCGTGCACCTCGATCACGCCACGCGCCAAGTCGTCGTGGACCGCCAAGGCCGCGCGCATCTCCTCGGACTTGGCCTCCCAGAGTCGCGTCGATCCCTCGATGTCCGTGAACAGGAATGTCACGGTTCCGTCGGGAAGCGTTGCCACGGCCGCAACGTTACGGCCGGCGCCGGCGAACTGCCCGAGGCGCTAGACCGAGATCGCTCGCATCAGCGGTACCGCGTCGGCGATGCCGCGGACGAACACCGATCCGAGCGGCTCGAACTCGACTCCGGGAACCGCACCGGCCCGCTCGGCCGTCGCCTCCGAGCAGAGCACCTCGCCGGGGCCGGCGAGCTCGGAGATGCGCGCCGCGAGATTGACGTCGCGCCCGACGATGTCGTCGCCGCGTGCGCGTGGACAGCCCCAGTGCATACCGATGCGCACCCACATCGGCATGTCGCCCTCGGATTCGTCCTCGAACGCCCGCTGAAGGTCGAGGCAGGTCGCGATCGCCGCGTTCGCGTCGTCGAACCACAACAAGAGGCCGTCGCCGAGCTCCTTGACGACCCGAGCGGTCTCGGGCAGCGTCCGCCGGACCAACAGCTCCTGGCGTTCGAGCAACGTCAGCGCGAGGTCGTCGCCGTGCTCGTCGGTGAGTTGGGTGAAGCCCACGATGTCGGTGAAGACGATGGTCCCCGCGAGGGTCGTCGTCACCGGCATGTCACCTTGATTCTCCCGCTGACCGTCTTGGCGGTGATGTCTCCGTCGTTGCCGTCGTCGCATTCGCAGCTGACGCGGCCCGACACCGACCGCAAGTGGGTTGTCGGCCGATCCCCGTCGGGCACCAAGATCTTGATCGAGCCCGAGATCGTCCGAGCCGCGAGCCGGCCGCCGCCGCGTGCGCCGAGCTCGACGTTCCCGCTGACGGTCTTGACCTCGGCCTCGTCGACCTCGTCGACCTCGATGTTGCCCGACACCGTCGCGATCACGGCTCGGCGCGCGGCGTCGACGTGCACCTTGCTGCTCACGAAGACCACGTGACACTCCCCCGTGCACGTGCCGACTTCGACGCGGCCCGACGCGCCGCGCGCGTCGATCGCCGACGCGTGCTCGATCGCGAGGTTCCCGCTCTTCGTCGTGACCCTGACCGAACCAGCCTCCCCCCGCACCTCGATCGCGCCCGAGGACGTGCTGATCGTGAGGTCGCTGCCCGCGGGGCACGTCACCACGAGCGTGGAGCTTGCGAGCGAGTGAATCTCGAGTGTGCCGTCGTCTCTCGACTCGAGGCTGCCGCCCTCCACCGACACTTGCGCGCCCGGCTCGGCGACAACCCGCACCTTGCCCGATCGGCGCGAGATGTGGAGGCGCGGTAGGGAATCGTTCATCAACGCGAGCCTACGCCCGCGCCGGCTGCAGGACCGGTGTGACGGTGGTCACACCCGAGCGTCTGCGAACACGTCTCCGCACAATTCCGGCGGCAGGTCACTGCTATACGCGATCGCCAGGTGCTGCACCGCGCGCGTGAGCGCGACGAACAGCAAGCGCACACCGTTCGGGCCCGACGTCGCGATCTCTGTCGGCTCGACGACGATCACACCGTCGAACTCGAGACCTTTCGCGAGCGGCGCGGGAACGACAACGATCGGGCGATCCGGCTCGACCTCGCCCGGTTCGGCCAGCACCACGCCGAGCGCTTCGATCGCAGCCTCGATCTCCGCGACACGCGCCGGCATCGCGATCACCGCCACCGTGGCCAGCTCCTTCACCAGATCGACCGCGTGCGCGGCGACTTGTTCCACAAGGCCGCCGGCATCGACTCGATGGAAGTCGGGCTCGCTGCCGTCGGCGCGCACGGAACGCGATGGCGCGATGCCGGGCGCGGCGCGCGCGAGCAACCGGTTCGCAAGCGACAGGACCGCACCCGGAAGGCGGTATCCCATCGTCAGCTCCGCAGCTTCGGCGTGTTCGGGCCCCCCGAGGTGCGTGAGCGTCTCCTCCCAGCTCCCCGGCGACGCGGGGCCGGTCGCCTGCGCCAGATCGCCGAGCACGGTCATCGAACGGTGCCGGGCCCGGCGCGCCAGCATCCGCAGTTGCATCGGCGACAGGTCCTGCGCCTCGTCGACCACGACGTGCTCGAACTGGCGCGTGCCACCACGCAGCAACGACTCCGCCTCGTCGAGGAGCGGAAGATCGTTCGCCGCCCACGCATCGGCCTCACTCTTGGGTCGCAGGATACGGCGCTGCTCGTCGGGCGCGAGCAGGCCGTCGGCCGCGCGCGCTAGGGCGGTGCGTTGCGTGAGCAGCGACCGCACGAGCGCGACCGCGCCGACCGAACGCCAGCATCCGTCGATCACCTTGCGCGATGCCGGATCGGCGAGCAGTTCGGCGCCGAGCTCCTGCTCGTCGAACCCGAGCGGGACGCCGCGCGTGTAGACGTCGTAGACGTGGTGCACGAGCGCGCGCCGAAACCGCTCGCGCTGCGCGGTAACCGGCACATCGCGGGCGCGTACGGTGTCGACCATCGCCTGCAGCTCCGCCGCGCTCACGCGTACCGGACGCGCGCGACACGTGATCACGACGCCGTCAGCGGGCACCCGGATCGCATCGATCGCCGATCGCGCGATCACCTCCGCCATACGCGCGTCGCCCTTGACCGCGGCAACGTCGTCGGCGTCTTCCGAAGCAATACGGAACCGGAGCGCGAGCAGCCCGTCGACCGTCGTCTGGGTCGCCGAGGTCTCACCGAGCGACGGCAGCACCTGGCTGATGTAGCGCAGGAACACCGGGTTCGGCCCGACGACCAACACGCCGCCGCGCGCGAGGCGCGCTCGATGCTCGTACAGCAAGAACGCGGCGCGGTGCAGGCCGACCGCGGTCTTTCCCGTTCCCGGACCGCCCTGCACGACGAGGCACGTCTCGAGCGGCGCGCGGATGATCGCGTCCTGCTCCGCTTGGATCGTCGCGACGATGTCGCGCATCTGCCCGGTGCGCGCGCGGCCGAGCTCGGCGAGCAGCGGATCGGGCACACCCCCCGAACCCGCGGCCGCGTCGGGGTCGTCGAAGTCTTCCTCGAACACGTCGCTGAGCTCGCGGCCGCTGAACACGAACCGGCGCCGGAGATGGAGGCCGAGCGGGTCGGCAAGCGTCGCCCGGTAGAACGGCGTCGCCACCGAGGCCCGCCAATCGACGACCACCGGTGCGCCGGTCGCCTCCTCCACGTGGCGGCGGCCGATGTACCAGCGGTCGCGGTTCTCGTCGTCGATGCGGCCGAAGCAGAGTGCGCCGGCGTCGTCGTTGAGTGACCGGAGCCGCCGTTGCAGCTGCCATTTGACGGCCTCGGCATCGGCTTCGTTCGCGGCCAGCACGTCCTCGTCGGCGACCCGGGCGGCCGTCCGCCGGCGCATCTCCTCGAGGCATTCCTGGGCGAACCGCAGGCGCGCGCGTTCCAGCGCAACGTCCGGGTGAGGCATTCGGGAAAAATACAGCCCGGCCCACGACCGTGCCGCCTATTTCGCCGAGAGTCGCGACGAGTAGCGGCGGCGCAGCCGACCGCTCCGAGGCGAAACCCGACCATGGACACGGTGAATCTTGCGTGCCCGGCCGCCTTCTTCGTACGTTGAGGCTCGTGACGACCTCGGAGCGCGCCAAGGCGACGCTCTCGGCCGGACTCCCCCTGGTGGCGATGGTCGTCGGGGTGAAGCTGGTCTGGTCAGACGTCACGTGGGGCACGGTGCTGGGCGGCACCATCGAGGGGTTCCTCATCGCCCTGGTCGCGCTCGGCATCGCGATCGTCTACCGCGCCAACCGCATCGTGAACTTCTCGGCCGCCGACCTCGGCGGGACGCCCGCGATCCTGGCGCTCCTGCTCTACTCGTCGTGGGGCTGGAACGTGTACCTGGCCGCGGCCAGCGGGCTGGTGACGGCCATCGTGCTCGGCGTCATCGTCGAGTTCGCGTTCCTCCGCCGCTTCTTCCGCGCGCCGCGATTGATCCTCACGGTGGCAACCATCGGTGTGACCCAGATCCTCGTCGCGCTCGGTCTCGCGCTGCCGATCTGGATGGGCAACACAAACACCGTGCAGTTCCCGGCGTTCATCAATCTCGACTTCACCGTCGGCTCCGGGCTCACGAGCACGAAGTTCTTCGGCAACGACGTGTTGACGCTCATGGTCGTGCCCGTGATCCTCATCGGCCTCACCGCGTTCTTCCGGTTCAGCGCGGTCGGCGTCGCGCTGCGAGCCACGGCCGAGAACGCCGACCGGGCGTCGTTGCTCGGCATCCCGGTCCGCCGGCTCCAGAGTGTGGTGTGGGGTCTGGCCGCGTTTCTCGCGTTCGTCGCGATGTTCCTCCGCATCGGCGTGAACGGCCCGTCGCTCGGCCAGGTGCTCGATCCCGCGCTCTTGCTCAGCGCGCTCGGCGCCGCGGTGATCGGCCGCATGGAGCGGCTCCCGACTGTGACGTGCGCGGCAATCGGCTTCGGCATCGTCTCGCAGGCCGCCCGGTATCACTACGCGTCCGACGCCTACCGGTCGGCGATCATCGGCGCCATCATCGTGTTCGCCCTCCTGGCGCAACGCGCGAGCACACTCTCCCGACTGTCGGGCGCGGCGACGTCGACGTGGCAGGAAACGCGCGAGGTCAGGCCGATTCCCGCGGAGCTGACCCGCGAGGGGGCCGTCCGCATCGCCCGCGGGGTGCTCACATTCCTGCTCGTGCTCGGGATCGCGCTCATCGCGATCATCCTGCCCGGCAACCGCGTGCAGCTCGTGACCGTGATCGCGATCTACTCGCTCATCGGCGTGTCGCTCGTGGTGCTCAGTGGGTGGGCCGGGCAAGTGAGCCTCGGGCAGATGGCGTTCGTCGCCTTCGGATCGGCGTTGGCCGGAACGATGGCGGCGCGCTGGCACGTCGATACCGGTCTGGTGCTCCTCGCGTCGGGCGCCCTGGGCGCAATCACGATGGTCGTCGTCGGCATGCCGACCTTGCGGGCACGCGGACTGGCATTTCCGGTGGTCACGCTCGCGTTCGGTCTCGTCACCTCCGACTTCCTGTTGAACACCGGCTACTCGCCCCTGAAGAGCTGGCTGCCCGACGGCTCGATCGCGCGCACGCGCCTCTTGGGCTTCATCCCGATCGAGACCGACGCCGAGTTCTTCTTCCTCTCGGTCGTGGTGCTCGCGCTCGGCATCGTCGCGGTGCGGGGCCTGCGCGCCAGTCGCACCGGACGGATGCTCATCGGGGTCCGTGACAACGAGCGCGCGGCCGAGGCCTATTCGATCCGGGCGCGCAATGCGCTCATGCTCGCGTTCGCGGTTTCCGGTTTCCTCGCCGGGGTCGCGGGCGCGCTGTTCGTGCTCCAGCAGCAACTGCTCGTCGATCAGACGTTCACACCGTCGGTGAGCCTGCAGATCTTCGCGATGGTCGTGGTCGGCGGGTTGGGGTCGATCTCGGGCGCGGTGCTCGGCGCGACGTTCGTCTACGGCGTGCAGTACTTCCTGCCCGCGCAGTACGCCTTCCTCGCGACGGGCGCCGGTCTCCTGCTCGTCCTCTTGCTCATGCCCGGCGGACTCGGCGCCGCGTTCGGCGACGCGCGTGACGGCGCGCTGCGCTGGTACGCGCGCCGGAAGGGCATCCGCGTGCCGAGCCTGGTCGCCGACACGTTGGTGGAGCCGCCGATCCTGGAGTCCGGCGATCTCATGGGCGCCGTCAACCAAGCGGCGACCGGCGGCGAGAAGCGCGAAACCATCTTGGAGGTACGCGAGTGACTGTGGCTCGCAAGCCGCCGACGGTGTGGTTCACGATTCGGGGCTTCCCGTTCCACATCCCGCGCCGGCCGCGGAGATTCTTCGAGGAGATGAGCGGCGGTCAGGCGTTGTTCCCGCTGATCGTCCTCGTCGGCCTCAACCTCGTCAACCAGCTCGACCAGACCGCCTTCGCGGTGCTCGGACCCGACATCCGCAACTCGTTCGACCTGTCGAACCAGGGCTATCTCACCCTTGTCGCGTTGACCCAGCTCGGCGGGCTGCTCCTGGCGGTGCCGCTCGCCTACTACTCCGACCGGTTGCAGCGCGTCGCGATCGCGGTGGTCGGCGCCGCGGTCTGGGGCGTGTTCGGCATCGTCACCGGGCTCTCGGTAACCGTGCTCATGCTCGTGATCGCGCGTTCCGGCTCGGGTATGGGGCGGGCGGTGATCACGCCCACGCACAACTCGCTGATGTCCGACTACTACCCGCCCGAAGTACGTGCCGACGTGTTCGGCTTCCACTCGATCGGTCTGGCGCTGGGCGCGTTGTTCGGGCCGGTCTTCGGCGGCCTCCTCGCTCACTACTGGGGCTGGCGGCTGCCGTTCTTCGTGTTCACGATCCCGACGATCGTCTTCGTGATCCTCGGTGTGCGACTCCGGGAACCGGGCCGCGGCCACTGGGAACGCGCCGCCGCCGGCGCGAGCGCGGCGGTGGTCGGAACCGACGAGATCCCACCGTCGTTCGCGGAGTCGGTCCGCATCCTCTGGCAGGTCGGGACGCTCCGCCGGATCTGGTACTCGTTGCCGTTCCTCGCGGCCTCGTTCATCGGGCTGACGTTCCTCACGTCGCTGTACTACGAGCAGGTCTTCAACCTCGGCGACTTCCAACGGGGCGTTGTCGCCGCGTGCGCCGAGCCCGCGCAGATCATCGCGATCCTGCTCGGCATCCCGCTCGCCGCCCGGCTCATGTTGCGCGATCCCGGTCTCGGCATGCGCCTGCTCGCGGTGCTCGGAACGATCATCGCGGGCTGCTGGACGCTGTTCGCACTGGCTCCGAACCTCGGGGTCGCGATCGCGATGAACATCGCGGTGTCCGGGCTCTCGTCGTTGCTGGTACCCGGCATCTACGCGTCCCTGTCGCTCACCATCCCGCCGAAGGTGCGGTCGCTCGGCTTCGCGATGGCCGCGCTGTTCATCGTCCCGGGCCTGCTCGCGCTCTACATCGTCGGCGGCATCGCCGACGCGTACGGGATTCGGGCCGGACTCCTCATTGTCGCCCCGATCTTCCTCGTCGGCGCGTGGATCCTGTCGTCGGGCTCGTTCTACGTGCGCTCCGACATCAACCGCGTGTGGACTTCCACCGCGGCCCAGGCCGAGGTGATGCTGAAGCGCCAGCAGGGCGAGGTGAAGCTGCTCCTCGTCCGCAACGTCGACGTGCACTACGGCGGCGTGCAGGTGCTGTTCGGCGTGAACTTCGAGGTCGACGAAGGCGAGATCGTCGCGCTGCTCGGCACGAACGGCGCTGGCAAGTCGACGGTGCTCAAAGCGATCTCGGGACTGGTCGAGGCCACCAACGGCGCGATCGTGTTCGACGGGCGCGACATGACCTACGCGCCCCCCAACGAGACGGCGGCGCGCGGCGTCGTGCAGATGCCCGGCGGCCAGGGCACGTTCCCGACCTTGAGCGTCGCCGAGCACCTGCGCCTCGCGAGCTGGCTGCACCGCAAGGACCAGGAACGGGTCGCGGCCTCCACCGAACGCGTGCTCGAGCTGTTCCCGGTCCTGCGCGATCGCATGGGCGAGCCGGCCGGCAACCTGTCGGGCGGTCAGCAGCAGATGCTGGCGCTCGGTATGGCCTTCATCCAGAAGCCCCGCCTCCTGATGATCGACGAGCTCTCGCTCGGCCTCGCACCGACGATCGTCGAGCAACTGCTGCCGCTCGTGCGCGATATCGCCGCGCAGGGCACCACCGTGATCCTCGTGGAGCAGTCCGTGAACCTCGCGCTGACGATCGCGCAGACCGCGTACTTCATGGAGAAGGGCGAGATCCGCTTCCACGGACCGACGGCCGAGTTGCTCGAGCGTCCCGACGTGCTGCGCTCAGTGTTCCTGCAAGGTGCGCAAATGCACACCGGCGCCCCGGCCGGCGCATCGCCCGCAGCCCAACCTGTCGATCCGCTACCGGTCGCCTCGGTTCCGGCGAGCCCGGCGCGCGTCGAGGCCCCGAGCCCGAACGGTCACGAACTCGAAGCCGGCGAGCTCGCGATCCGGTTGTCGCTCGACCGCGTGACGAAACGCTTCGGCGGTCTCACCGCGCTGTCGGAAGTCTCGTTCTCGGCCACCGGCGGCGAGATCCTCGGGTTCATCGGGCCCAACGGCGCGGGCAAGACCACGCTCTTCGACACGATCTCCGGCTTCACGCTGGCCGACGCGGGCACGATCATCGCCGGGGAGGCAGACGAAGCCGTCGACATCACGAACCTGCCGCCCGCGGTGCGCGCCCGCCTCGGTCTCGGGCGCTCGTTCCAGGACGGGCGCCTGTTCCCCTCGTTGACCGTGGCCGAGACCGTCGCGCTCGCGTTCGAACGCCACCTCGAGGTGAAGGACCCGATCGGAGCCGCGCTGCACCTGCCGTTCGTCGCCGAAGCCGAAGCGCAGACGGCGGCGCGCGTCGAGGAGCTGCTCGAGCTCCTTGGCATCACCGACTTCCGGGACAAGCTCGGGCGCGAGCTGTCGACGGGGAGCCGCCGGATCGTCGACCTCGCGTGCGTCCTGGCCCACGGCCCGTCGGTGCTGCTCCTCGACGAGCCGTCGTCGGGAATCGCGCAGCGCGAGGCGGAGGCACTCGGGCCGCTGCTCCTGCGCATCCGCGAGCAGACCGGCGCCACGATGCTCGTCATCGAGCACGACGTGCCCCTGCTCCTCTCCGTGGCCGACCGCCTGATCGCACTGGACCTGGGCGAGATCATCGCCGAGGGCATGCCCGACGAGGTCGTGCGCGATCCCGACGTCGTGCGGTCGTACCTCGGCACGACCGGCGCCGCGATCGCACGCAGCGGCGCGCGCGGGCCAGACTGACGCTTCAACGAATCCGGGGGGAACATGGCCACACCGCAGACTCCGCGTCCTACACGCTCGCCGCTCGCGCGCTACGCGCCCGTGCTCGCGGTGCTGGTGGTCGTCGCGATCGTCATCGCGGTCATCGCAGTCGTCGGCGGCGGGAGCAGCAAGGACAACCATGTGTCGACCAACACGTCGACGACCATTGGCGCCAAGCCGACGTTCGCCAACGTTCCGGTCTTCTACAACGAGGCCAAAGCCGCGGGAACGCTGGCCAAGTACACGTGGGCCGACAACTGCGACACGACGACCGGCCTGGTGAAGATCCCGATCCTCAATCCGCCTCCCTGCGTCGCCGTGCACCAGGGCGACGCAGGCGGCAACACCGCGCCGGGGGTGAGCGCGACGACGATCAAGCTCGGCTACTACTTACCGAAGCCCGATCCGATCTACGACGCCATCTTCAAGGCGGCCGGCGCCTACGACACCCCGGAGGACACCGCCAAGGCGTACAAGGACTACGTCGACATCTACGCGCACCAGTACGCCCTGTCGGGACGCAAGATCGAGCTGGTCGAGATCCAGGGCACGGGGCCCAGCACCGACGAGGTCGCGGCCAAGGCGGACGCGGACAAGGCCGCCGCCGCCGGCGTGTTCGGTGTGCTCGGCGGCCCCTCGCAGACCCAGAGCTTCCAAACCGAGCTCGCGCGCAAGAAGATCATGTGCATCGGGGCCTGCATCATCGCGGCGCCGCAGTCGTTCGACGAGAAGAACTCGCCGTACATCTGGCCGGCCGGTCCCACTCCCGAGCAGACCGCGCTGCTCACCACCGAGCTCATCACGAAGCAGCTCGGCGACAAGAACGCGGTGTACGCGGGCCAACCCGACCTGCGCACGCAGCCGCGCCGCTACGCGCTCCTGAGCTACGACACGCCGAACGGCGAGTACAAGGAGTCATGGGACAATTTCTACAACGACCTGAAGGACGCCGGCCTCCCGCTCGCGCGGAACGGCCACGTCAGCTACTTCCTCAACCCGCAGTCGTTGGCCACCGACGGACGAACGGTTGCGAACAAGCTGAAGGCGACCGGCGCCACGACGATCATCTTCACCGGCGATCCGATCTTCCCCCAGTTCCTCACCAAGAACATGACCGAGCAGGGGTATTTCCCCGAGTGGGTCATGGCCGGCACGGTGCTCGCCGACACCGTCGTGTTCGCGCGGCAGTTCGACCAGCAACAGTGGAAGCACGCGTTCGGCTTGGAGCTCACGCCGGCGCGGCTCCCCAAGCCGGAGCAAGACGCGTACACCTTGCACGAATGGTGGTTCGGCACGCAGCCACCCACGCAGAACAACTTCGCCATCATCAAGGGGGATGTCGAGATCGCGATGAACGGGATCTATCTCGCCGGCGCGAACCTCACTCCCGAGACCTTCCGCGAGGGCCTCTCCCACCAGCCGCCCAAGGCCCAGGGGCCGCTCGGCTTGAACACCATCAGCACCCGCGGCGATCACGGGTTCTGGGATGGGAACAACGATCCCGGTGGCCTCGACAACGCGGGCGTTCTTTACTGGGACCCCGAGGCAACGGGGAAGGACGAGACCGGCACCGAAGGCAAGGGCATGTACCGCCTCATGGACGGCGGCAAGCGGTACCTGCACAACGACTGGCCGACCGCGCCCCTGAAGCTGTTCGATCCCGCGGGCACCGTCACGGACTACAAAGCCGGCGAGATCCCCGACGAGCTGAAACCGACCGACATTCCGAGGCCGGCCGACGCGCCCGCGAACAAGTAGCGGCCCGGAAGCTCAGACGCTCTTCCACTTCTACGGTCGGATTCGCCTCGGCGCGGGCGGCTGCGCCGCCGTCACTCGTCGCGACTCCTCCAGGCCCCGTCGACGTATTGGCGGATCACGCGGGCCGGGACACCCGCGACGACCGAGTTGTCGGGCACCTCGATGCCGGCGACGACCGCGCCCGCGGCGATCACCACGTGGCGGCCGATCTTCGAGCCGGGTAACACGACCGCGCCGTGGCCGAGCCAGCTGCCGTCGCCGATCGAGACCGGCTCGTTGTGCCACATCTGGGTGCCGATCGGCAGGTCGAGATCCTCGTAGCCGTGGTTCTGGTCGGTCACGTACACGTAGTGGCCGGTCCAGATGTCGTTGCCGATCTCGATGCGCTCGTGGCCGACGATGCCGATCCCCTTCCCGAGCGTGCAACGATCGCCGATCACGATCACGGGGTCGCCGCGCAGACCCTGTTGTGAGGGCATGCCCGCGCTGATGCTCGCGAGCGGTCCGATCGTCGTGCCCTCCCCCACGGTGATGCGACCCTCGCCGAAGATCACCGTGGGCGGAAACGCGATCATCGAGCCGGCGCCGAAACGCGCGAAGTTCTTGGCGCGGCGATGACGCGGACCGATCGCGCCGACGCGCGTCACACCGTCCCACGCCGCGTGGATCATGTTGCCCGCAATCCGCTCGACCTCGTTCTTCAACACGAACGGAAAGGTACGGGTACATTCCCCGCCATGGCGAATGGCGTGGTGCCGATCCGGATCGGGCTCTTGTACGACTTCCCGCAGGGCGGCAGCCTCTTCGCCGATTCATTGCGGCTCGGACTCGACGAAGTGGCGGCGTCGGGTCGCCTCGATCGCGAGATCGAGTTCGTCGAGGAACACGCGCGCGGACTTCCCTCCGGCTCCGAGCATGACATCAAGCGCGCCTTCGCCGAGCTCGACGCGGGCGGCGCGATCGCGATCATCGGTCCGTCGATCTCCGACAACGCGCTGATCGCCGCACCCCTCTGCGATGCGGCCCGCCTTCCCGCGATTAATTACTCGGGTGGTGAGCGCACCCGGTCGCAATGGATGTTCCACTACCAGGTGGGATCGCTCGAGGAGGAGCCGCCGCTGCTCGCGGCGCGCATGGCCGAGCGCGGCTTGCGCAGCGCGGCGGTGGTGTTCGACCAGTCGCCGGTCGGCCGCCGTTACGCCGAGTGCTTCGAAGCAGTTCGAACTCGTCTCGGCCTCGACGTCACCGGCACCGCCGGTATCTCGTCGCTGGCCGAGAACGCCGGCGATCTGCTGACCCTCCTGCGGGCCGGCAACCCGGACGTGCTCGTGTACTTCGGCCTCGGTGTCTCGTCACGCGCGGTCGCCGTCGCGCGCCTGGAGCTCGGCTGGGACGTGCCCGTGCTCGCGAACTCCGCGCTCATGTTCGGCTACGCGCGGCCCGACTGGCGTGACGGCTACGCGGGCTGGGAGTACATCGACACCGTCGCCGACGACAACCCCCAGCGCGCGGCGCTGAAGGAGCTCTCGCCCCACGCGGCGGGCGGTCCGATCGGCTGCGCGGCCTACGACATGGGCCGATTGCTCGGCGAGGCGATCGCGCAGTCGGAACACCTGACGCGGGCCGGCATCGCCGACGGGCTCCGGCGGGTGAAACAGCTCCCCGCAACCAGCGGCTACGACGGAACGCTCATGGGCTTCGGGACCATGGAACACGCGGCGCTCAAAGGTCACTACCTCGTGCTGCGCGAGTGGCGCGACGGCAAGAGCATGCAGGTGCCGCGCTAGCTCGTGCGCCCGACCGACTACTGGGCGGGGCAGAACACGAGATTCTCGCTGCGCGCGATGCGCATGGCCCACGAGATCGTGAAGAGAATCGCAGCGAAGGTGATCGCCAGCGACGCGCCCGTCTTGATCGCGACGAACGTGCTGAGCGGGAGGCTCACGAGCAGCCCGAACGTGGTGGCCGCGCTGAGCAGGTGAACGCCGGCCCACAACAGCGTCAACCCGCTGAAGAGCTCGGCTACCGCCGGGCGGTGCTCGATGGCGGAGTCCATCGGGCAGAAGTCCGAGGCCAGGCGCGCGATGAGCGGACGTCCGACGAGCGCCGAGACGAGGAACACGCCCGACAACACGACGGTCGTCGCGACCGGCTGCACGAAGTACATGAACGCACTTCCGCTGAGAATCCCGACGACGGTTCGAACGGTGAGTCCGATCGTCGCGAGCATGAGCACACCGGGAATGCGCTGCCCTTGCGCCAAGCGACGAGCGACCGCGCCGAAGGTCCACACCAGCACCGTGACCATTGCCGCGCCGGGGCTGACCGTCATCATCACGACGTAGAACAGCAGCGCGGGGATCAGCGTTGCTTCGAGCAGGTGCGGCAAGGACCGCCGGCCGACCGCGACCAACACGGAGCGCATCGAGAACGAGGAGCGTTCACCAGCGGGGCGATCGGGGGACGCGACCGAAACCATCGCGACGCTGTTCACCGGAGCACGTGCCTGTCCATGGCGACAACCGATCTATGGCCCCGATCGGCGAACCATCTGCCCGGCGAGAAGAAACGTGTTCGCATGGTATCGGCGGCAGGAGCCGGCCCTGAAGCACGCGATTCGGCGTTCTCACGAAGGTCACAGGGACGCGATCCGGCGTAACTGTCTCACGGTCCTGCCATCCTCCGGACCATCACCGCGACCCGGAGGTAGCCCGATGACCAACCCCACGAGCGACCCGATCACCGACGCCGATCTCGTCACCGCGCGCTGGGAGCCGTGCCACGCGTTCGCGGCCGAGTACGTCGATTCCCAGGTCTGCGCCTGCGGCTGGCTCCACGACGACCACCGGTCAGCGCCGTCGTGCGGCAGTTCCCCGCGCGGGCGCCGCGCCCGGTGCAGCTCCGACGTCTGGCCTCGTAGCGACGGCCGGTCGCGTCAGGCGCTGCGCTTGGCGCGCGCCGTCTTCTTGGCCGGCGCCTTCGCCGCCTTCGCCGTCGACTTCGTCGCGCGCTTGGCGGCGGCGGGTTTGGCCGACGCCGATGCTGACCCCGAACGCGCACCGGTGCCGCTCGGGTGGCGGTCCTTGGCGGTCTTCGACTTGGCGATCGACGCCTCGAGCGCGGCCACGAGGTCGAGCACCTTGGCGGGAGCCTCGGTTTGGGGCTGGGCGACAATCTCCTCGCCCGATTCCTTGCGCGCAATCAGATCGAGGAGCTGCTCGCGGTACTCGTCGTGGTACTTCTCGGGCTCGAACGCCTCTGCGGCGAGCGACTCGACGAGCTGGCGCGCCATCTCGCGCTCCTTGTCGGTGAGATCGACGTCTTCCGGCGCCAGTCCCCCGGCGGGCAGCACCTCGTCGGCGTAGCGCATGGTCTCGACGCAGAGCGCGCCGTTGAGCGGTCGGATCGCCACCAGCCGCTCCTTGCTGCGCATCACGATCCGCCCGATGGCGACCTTATTGAGCGAGGTCATCGCGTCGACGAGCAGCGCGTACGGCTTCTCGCCGCGCTTGTCGGGCGCGAGGTAGTAGGGCTGTTCGAAGTAGATCGGGTCGATCTCGTCGAGGTCGACGAACTCCTCGATCTCGATCTCGTGGCTCCCCTTGGGCTGCAACGACTCGATCTCAGCCGGCTCGACGACCACGTAGCGGCCCTTGGCAACCTCGAAGCCCCGCACGATCTTGTCGGGCGTCACCTCGTCGCCGGTCTTGTCGGAGACCTTGCGGTAGCGGATGCGCGCGCCGGTGCCCTCTTCGAGCTGATTGAAGCTCACGTCTTTGCTCTTCGTCGCGCCGATGAGCTTCACGGGTACTTGGACGAGCCCGAAGCTGATCGCCCCGGTCCAGATGGAGCTAGGCATAGGGTTCCATTCTACGTATGGCGGGGCAGACGGGCGCAGGCCGCATCCGCGTGGACATCGACGGACGCGAGCTCTCGCTCTCCAACCTGGACAAGCAGCTGTACCCGGCGGCCGGCTTCCGCAAAGCCGACGTGATCGACTACTACCGCCGGATCGCGCCGGTCATGCTCCCGCACCTGGCGGGACGGCCGCCGACTCTCGTGCGCGCGCCCGATGGCGCGCAGGGTGAGCAGTTCTTCGAGAAACGCTGCCCCCCGCACCATCCGAGCTGGGTCCGGGCGTCGGAGCCGCTCGAGCCGAACGGCGGCCAGCCCGGCTGCATCGTCGAGGATCTCCCGACGCTGGTGTGGCTCGCGAACCTCGCCGCGCTCGAGCTCCACACGAACCAGTGGCGGTTACCCGACGTCAACCGGCCCCGCGCCGTCGTGCTCGATCTCGACCCGGGCGCGCCCGCCGACGTGCTCGACTGCTGCCGGGTCGCCCTCGAGCTGCGCGACCTGCTCGACCATCTCGGGATGATCGCGGTCGTGAAGACGTCGGGCGGCAAGGGACTCCACGTCTCCGTTCCCCTGAACAACGGCACGACGAAGCGGGCCAAGGTCGACCACGACAAGACCAAGGAGTTCGCGCTCGCGCTCGGGCAGCTGCTCGTCGCGCGGGACAAGAAGCGCGTGACGGTCGAGATGGCCAAAGCCGACCGATTGGGCAAGGTGTTCGTCGACTGGAGCCAGAACGACCGGCACAAGACCACGGTGTGCGCGTATTCATTGCGCATCGCCGAACGGCCGACCGCCTCGACGCCCGTCTCGTGGGACGAGATCGAGCACGCGCTCGAGACCGAAGCCCGGGACGCGCTCATGTTCGAAGCCCCCGAAGTTCTCGACCGCATCGCCGGCGGTCTCGACCTCTACGAGGCGTCGCTCACCGAGCACCAGGACCTGCCCTCCCTCTAAGCCCGCTCCTGGCGGCTTCGCCGCCAGGCCGCTCGGCCACGCTCGCCGCTCGGCGGATCGTTCGGGGTCCCCGCGAGAAGCTCTGCTTCTCGTGGGGTTAGATACCCGCCTCCCGACGCTCCCTCTAGATTCGCGCGATGGATCTTGACGGGAAGGTTGCCATCGTCACCGGCGCGAGTCGCGGTGTAGGTGCGGCAACCGCATTGATGCTCGCGGAACGGGGATGCAAGGTCGCGTGCGCGGCGCGGGCCACCGACGCCGCGCCGGTACCGATTCCCGGCACGATCGACGAGACCGTGCGCAAGATCGCCGACGCGGGCGGCGACGCGATGGCGGTGCCCACGAACCTCGCGAAGGAGGCTGAGGTCGATCGGATGGTCGCGGCCACCATCGAGCACTTCGGCCGCGTCGACCTGTTGGTGAACAACGCCGCCATCACGTTCCCCGGGGATCTCGATCTCGACATGAAGCGCTTCGACCTCGTGATGCAAGTCGACCTGCGCGCGCCGTTGCAGGCGATCCGGGCGGTCATGCCCGCGATGAAGGCGCAGCGCGAAGGGTCGATCCTCAACGTGTCGTCGATCGCCGGCCTCAACTACTTCCCGGGTCTCATGGCATACGGAATGGCGAAGGCCGCGCTCGAGCACCTCACCGTCTCGGCCGCGCATCAGCTCAAGCCGTTCGATGTCGCGGTCAATACGTTCCGCATCGACGTCCCGGTCGCGTCGGAGGGCTTCGTGTTCAACCTCCCCGACGTCGACCACTCCGACTGGGAACCGTCGGAGGTCGCGGCGGAGGGCATCGTGTGGATGCTCGAGCAGCCGCCGGGCTACACCGGCCAGAACGTCGGGATGGCGCGCCTGCGCGAAGAGCAGGGAATCATGGCGTCACGCGCCGAGCGCCCGCACCGTCAACAGCCGCAAGTCGTCACCGACACCCACCTGCGCCCGCTATAGAAATGTCTTAGAGCTTCTCGACGATCATGGCCATGCCCTGGCCGCCGCCGACGCACATGGTCTCGAGGCCGTAGCGCTTGTTATCGGTCTGGAGGCCGTTGATGAGCGTGGTCATGATGCGCGCACCGGTCATGCCGAACGGGTGGCCGAGCGCGATCGCACCACCGTGCACGTTCAGCTTCTCCCACGGGATGCCGAGGTGCTTCGCGCTCGGAATGGCCTGGGCCGCGAACGCCTCGTTGATCTCGGCGAGATCGATGTCGTCGATCGTCAGCCCGGCGCGCTTCAACGCCTGGCGGCTCGCTTCGATCGGGCCGAGGCCCATGATCTCCGGGTCGAGCGCGCTGACTCCGCTGGCGACGATCCGCGCGAGCGGCGTGATGCCGAGCTCCTTCGCCCTCGTGTCGCTCATCACGACGACCGCGGCTGCCCCGTCGTTCAGCGGACACGCGTTGCCGGCCGTGACCTCACCGTCGGGACGGAACACCGGCTTGAGCGTTGCGAGCTTCTCGACCGTCGAGCCGGCGCGGGGGCCGTCGTCCTTCGATACCACCGTGCCGTCGGGTGTCGTGACCGGCGTGATCTCGCGCTCGAAGAAGCCGTTGGCCTGCGCTTCGAGCGCGCGCTCGTGCGACCGAACCGAGAACTCGTCCATCTCGGTTCGTCCGACGCCCTCGATCTCACGCACGTTCTCCGCGGTCTGCCCCATCGCGATGTACACGTCGGGGAGGCCGGTGGGCGGCGTCCAGGTGGGCTGGCCGCCCCCTTCGCGCTCCTTGGTGCGGGCGTGCGCCTCGCCGAACTTCACGTTGGGCGCACCGGTGTCGGCCGCGCCGTACTGGAACCGGCTGACGGTCTCGACACCGCCCGAGACGAACACGTCGCCCTCGCCCGCCTTGATCGCGTGCGCGGCCATGCGGATCGTCTGCAACGACGACGAGCAGTACCGGTTGACGGTCACGCCCGGCACGTCGATCCCGGCGAGGATCCCGGCGACGCGACCGATGTTCGTACCGGCCTCGCCCGCGGGCTGACCGCAACCCCAGATCACGTCTTCGACGAGCGACGGGTCGAGTTCGGGCACCTTCGCGAGCACCGCATCGATGATCAACGCCGACAAATCGTCGGGTCGGCACTCGGTCAGCGATCCCTTGTTCGCCCGTCCGATCGGGGTACGGGCGGTTGCGACGATCACGGCTTCGGGCATGATTTCCTCCGGTCGGCGTAGTAGCGGAAAGCTAGCGTGCAGGTCGTGGCATCGGTTGCTCAGCATGTGAAGGAAGACCACAAGAGCCACCGAACGGGCTGGCTCCGGGCGGCGGTGCTCGGCGCCAACGACGGCATCGTGTCGACGGCAAGTCTCGTGATCGGTGTGGCCGCCGCGACCTCCAGCCGTACTCCGGTGTTCACCGCGGGCATCGCGGGTCTCGTCGGGGGCGCGATGTCGATGGCGGCCGGTGAGTACATCTCGGTGAGCTCGCAACGGGACGCCGAGGAGGCCGACGTGCGCATCGAAGCCGAAGCGCTCGCCGTGAATCGTCAGGCCGAGCTGCGCGAGCTCGCCAAGATCTACGAGTTCCGCGGTGTCGAGCCCGGCCTGGCCCGGCTCGTCGCCGAGCAGCTCATGGCTCACGACGAGCTCGGCGCCCACATGCGCGACGAGCTCGGTATCACCGACGTCGCGATTGCCCGACCGTTCCAGGCCTCGGGGACGTCGGCGGTGGCGTTCACGGTCGGGGCGTTGCTCCCCTTCGCGGCCGTGACGCTGGCACCGGTCGGCGTTCGGATCGTCGTCACCGCGGTCGCCGCGCTGGCGGCGCTCATCGGCCTGGGCGCGCTCTCCGCGGTCGCGGGCGGCGCGCGGTGGACGCGCGCCGCGGCGCGTGTCGTCGTGTGGTCGTCGCTCGCGATGGCGGTGACCTGGGGCATCGGCCGGTGGGTCGGCGCGAACATCACGTAGATGCCGGCACCATACCGACGCGAAGATCACAGGGAAGGCGAGGCGGAAGCGATGGCCCAGTTCCACTTCGATCCCGACACGTATCTCGAGATGGTTCGTACCGAGGTCGTCGACTACGACACCCTCCAGGACGAAGTGGAACGCGCGACGCGCGCCTTCGCCGACAACGGCGCACCCCGCACGCTCGACCTCGGCGCGGGTACGGGCTCGACGTCATTGGCCGTGCTCCGGGCGCGTCCGAACGCGCAGCTCGTGCTCGTCGACGAGAACCCGGGGATGCTCGCGGTCGCCGAAGATGCGCTCCCGGTCGCGAACGTCGAGCGCGTGGTGGTCGCGGATCTCTCGGATCCCCTCCCGGAGGGCCCGTTCGATCTGGTGGTGTCGGCACTCGCGATCCACCACCTCGACGGGCAGGCCAAGCAGGCGCTGTTCGCGGGCGTGCACGCGCGGTTGCGAGCCGGCGGGCGGTTCGTTATGGCCGACGTCGTGATACCCGACGACGCAGCCGACGCGACCACACCGCTCACCGACGACTACGACAAGCCCGATCGCGCCCGCGACCTGCTCGCGTGGCTCGAAGCCGCGCAGTTCCGTACCGAGTGCGTATGGCGCGCGCACGACCTCGCGGTGTTCGTGTCGGATCGATGACGCGGGGGCCGATGAGCGACCAATGGACGAGCCCGGAGCTCGCCGGACAGGTCGCGGTCGTGACGGGCGCGAGCCGCGGCGTCGGACGAGGTATTGCAGAGGTTCTCGGAGCCTGCGGCGCGACCGTGTACCTCGTCGCGCGGACCGATTCGACCAACGTCGCTACCGCAATCGACGCGAGTGGCGGCCGGGCAGTTCCCGTTGCGTGTGACATCGGCGACGACCGCGCGGTCGCCGACCTGTTCGATCAGGTTCGGACGGAGCACGGGCGGCTCGACGTACTAGTGAACAACGCGGTCGCCTGGGGCGACCACGGCAGCGACCACGACACGGTTACGGAACCGTGGCTCATGCAGCCGCCATGGAGTGCGCCCGAGTGGTGGTGGAACAGCAACTTTGCCGTCGGCGTTCGGTCGCACTACGTCGTCACGAACGCCGCCGCCCCGCTCTTCGTCGAAGGTCGCCGCGGCGTCGTCGTGTTCACGAGTGAGCGCCAACCCGGCGAGGCCGGGATGCAGGAGCTCGTGCTCGACCTGCGGGCAACCGTGGTCGAGCGCATGGCGCACCTCTACGCTCTTCACTTGCGTCCGCACCGGGTCAGCTCGATCCTCCTCTATCCCGGCTGGTCGCGGACGGAGCCGATCGAACGAGCCTTCCAGCGGGGAGACAGCTCCTTTGACGGGTGGACCGACGACGACTTCGCCGAGCGCACCGCCTCCGTTCACTACGCCGGCCGAGCCGTCGCGGCACTGGCGTCCGATCCGACGCTCCTCGAACGCACCGGCGGTCTCGTCACCTCGTACGAAGCCGCGCTGCGTTACGGGTTCACCGACACCAACGGCCGGCGACCGGATCCAACCTAGGCGCCAGTGCGCCATGAGTCACACGCCGTCGACGGGCGTGAGTCGCATCTCCTGCGCGACCGAGACGACCACGCGGCCTTTGGAGTCGCGCATCGCGCCACGCAGCAATCCCCGCCCACCCGCGTTCACGAGCGAGTGCACGTCGTAGAACAGCCACTCGTCCGCGCGCGCGGGGCGGTGGAACCAGGCCGCGTGGTCGAGGCTCACCATTCCGGTGATGTCCCCTTCGAGGTGGAGCGGCCGGCCGCCGGTCTCGGTCCAGTCGGTCGCGAATCCGAGCAACGCCGTGTGCAGATGCACGTCGTCGGGCAGCTCGTGCGGGATGCGGAACCACATGCGATGCGTCGATTCCCGAGTGCCGTCGGCGGCCGCGGGCGTCGGGCCGATGTGGTGCCCGACCCACGGTCCCGGCCCGGTCTCGAACCGGCCCTCCCCTTTCGGCGGGATGTCACGCGCGCCGGGCAGGTCGTACACGTAGCCATCAGTATCGGCGGCGAACGAGCACGTCATGTCGAGCACCGGTTTGTCGTCCTGGCTCGCCTCGACCCGCCGCGAGGTGAACGAGCGCCCCTCGCGCCGCGGACGCACGCGGTACGACACCGGCTTCCCCGCGAAGACCGGCCGCAGGAAGTACGCGTGCAGCGAATGCAGCCGGCGCCCATCCGGACCATTCCGCGTGGCCGCGATGATCGACTGGGCGATGACGAATCCACCGAACAGGTAGTCGCCGAACCACTCGGGCGCGTCGCCGAGCCACTCGTCGCCGTCCGCGTCGCCGGCGCCGGGACGCACCGTCAGGAACTCGAGCATCTCCTCGAGCGCGGCGGCCGTGTCGACGGGATCGTCGGAGCGCGTCACGCGATCGTCCATCGGTCGCCTCAGTCGATCCGGCGGAGCTCGGCGCGGTAGCGAGCCCAATTGCGTTGATATTCCTGCGCGGGGAACGTGATCTGGTCCGGGCTCACCGCGTCGAGCCGTACCTTCGCAGGAACGCCGAGCGCGATTGCGCCGCCCGGCACCTCCATGTCGTTGGTCACGACCGCGCCTGCGCCCACCAACGCACCGCTCCTGACGATCGCACGGTGCAACACGATCGACCCGGTCCCGATGAGCGCGCCGTCTTCGACCGTGCACCCTTCGAGATGCGCGAGATGCCCGATGGTGCAGTCGGCGCCGACGGTCGTCACCAGCTCACGCGTGCAGTGGAGCACCGCGCCGTCCTGCACCGACGTGCGAGCGCCGACGACGATCCCGCTCTGGTCGCCGCGCAACACGGCCTGCGGCCACACCGTGACCCCGGGGCCGATCTCGACGTTGCCGATGATCGTGGCCTCGGGGTGCACGAAGGCCTCGGGGTCGATGCGCGGGACGATCTCACCGAGGGCATACAGGGCCATGGACCCGGAAAGTAGCCTGCCCGGCGATGGAGACCCAGGTTGACGTCGCGCACCACGTGCACCGCGTCGCGGAGCACGGCTACACGATCGTCGAAGACGCGATCGAGCCCGAGCTCGTCGACGCGTTGCGGCGCGACCTCCAGCGACTCGAGCAGTTCTTCGCCGTCGAGCCCGCGGCCAACTCGTTCGAGGGCCACCACACGCTCCGGCTCTACAACCTGCTCGCCTTCGACCGCGTGTTCGAGCTGGTGCCGGTGCACCGGCACGTGCTCCCGATCATCGAAGGCGTGCTCGACCCGGGCTGCCTGATCTCGTCGTTGTCGTCGATCTCGATCCAACCGGGAGAGACCGCGCAGCCGATCCACGCCGACGACCAGCTCATCCCGATTCCGAAGCCGCATCCACCCACGGTGTGCAACTCGATGTGGGCGCTCACCGACTTCACCGAGGCGAATGGCGCGACGCGAATCATTCCGGGGTCGCACCTCGCCGACCACTCCCCCGAGTACGGCGCGGAGTTCGACTCGATGGCGGCGGAGATGCGCGCCGGCTCGGTCCTGATCTGGCACGGCAGCCTGTGGCACGGCGGCGGCGCCAACACCACCGACGAGACGCGCCTGGGTATCGCGATGAATTACTGCGCCGGTTACATCCGTCAGCAGGAGAACCAACAGCTCGGCCTGTCACGCGAGACGGTCTCCCGATTCTCGCCCCGGTTGCGCGAGCTCGTGGGCTACAGCGTCTACAACATGCTGATCGGGCACATCAACAAGCAGTCGCCCGAACAGCTCCTGCTCGATCGCGAGTCGGCGGCCACGCCCAAGGCGAGCCCGCCCAAAGAAAACACAATGGTTTGGGACGGAATCTGAGCGTGCTGCGCATCGACGACCAAGACGGCGTGCGCGTCCTCACCCTCGACCGGCCCGACGCCCTCAACGCGTTCAACACGCCGCTCTACGACGCCTGCGCGGCGGCGTTCCACGAGGCCGCGGCGCGTGACGACATCGCGTGCGTCGTGCTCACCGGAAGCGGCCGCGCGTTCTCGGCGGGCCAGGACCTCGGCGAGATGGCGCAGATCGACACCTCTGTTACGGGCTCCGGGGGCACGGGCTCGGGCGCCGGCGACCCCGGACCGGGTTTCCCGCGCTTCATCGACACGGTCGCCGCGTTCGAGAAGCCGCTGATCGCCGCGGTGAACGGGCTCGGCGTCGGCATCGGCCTGACTGTCCTGCTGCATTGCGACGTCGTCCTCATCTCGACGGCGGCGCGACTGCGCGCGCCGTTCGTGCCCCTCGGTGTCGTTCCCGAAGCCGCCGGAAGCTTGTTGATGCCCGCGGTCATGGGTGGCCAGCGCGCCGCGCTCGCGCTGTACACGGGCGAGTGGATCACCGCCGACGACGCAGTCGCGTGCGGTCTCGCGTTGCGCGCGGTCGAACCCGACGCGCTCCTGACCGAGACGATGGCGCTCGCGTGGCGCATTGCCCGCCAACCCGTGACCTCGCTCGTGGAGACCAAGCGGTTGGTGCTCGCCGGCCGGATCGACGCCGTCCGCGCTGCACGCGCCCGTGAGGACGCCGCCTTCGCTCACATGGTGGGCGGTCCCGCGAACCTCGAAGCGCTCACCGCCTTCCTGGAAAAACGTGAGCCCGACTTCCGGGCGCTCCGCAGTGCCACCTAGCCTTTCCCTCATGACGATCGCGGCGACCCGAAGCGGAAAGGTCGAAGGCGACGAGAAAAACGGCGTGCTCGTGTTCCGCGGCATCCCGTTCGCGGCGCCTCCCGTCGGCCCGCGGCGCTTCCTGCCGCCGGTGCGCGAAGAGGCCTGGGACGGCGTGCGTGACGCCAACCGCTTCGGCTCGGAGTCGGCCCAGGCCGATACGCCCATCGCCCGCATGCTCGGGAGCAACGCCGCGCACTCGAGCGAAGACAGCCTCTATCTGAACGTCTGGACTCCCGCGTGCGACGAAGCGGCCCGGCCGGTGATGGTGTGGATCCACGGCGGCGCCTACATATTCGGCTCGGGCGCGGTGCCGTGGTACGACGGGACGCGGTTCGTGCAGCACGGCGACGTCGTGGTCGTGACGGTCAACTATCGCCTCGGCGCCTTCGGCTTCCTCCACCTGGCCGACCAGTTCGGCGCCGAGCTCGCCGGGTCGGGCAACGCCGGCATCCTCGACCAGATCGCCGCGCTGGAATGGGTGCGCGATTGCATCGGCGCCTTCGGCGGGAATCCGGAAGACGTCACCGTGTTCGGCGAGTCGGCCGGGGCCAACAGTGTGGGCACCATGCTCGCCATGCCCGCGGCGCGCGGTCTGTTCCGCAAGGCGATCGCCCAGAGCGCGGCGGGCGCGTGGGTGAGCACGCGGGAGCGCGCCGACAAGGTCGCGCGCCGGACGATCGAGAAGCTCGGCGTGCGCGACATCGACGCGTTGCGCGCCGTACCGAAGGAACGTCTCCTCGCCGCCAACCCCGACCTGAGCGACGAAGCCGACGAGGGCATCGCCGGGCTTCCGTGGCAACCGGCCATCGACGGCACGACGCTTTTCGAATTGCCGCGCGACGCGGTTGCCGCAGGATCGGCCGAGGGCGTACGTCTCCTCACGGGCACGAACGAGCACGAGATGACGCTGTTCCAGATCCTCGATCCGAGCCTCACCGACCTCGACGACGCGCAGATGGTCGAACGCCTGCGGCCGTGGGCCGCCGATCCCGAAGGAGTGTTGCGCGCCTACCGCGCCGCGTCACCCGCGGCGACGCCCCAGCAGATCTGGTTGGCGCTCACGACCGACGGCGTGTTCCGGATCCCGGCGATTCATCTGGCCGAGGCGCAACTCGCGCACGCACCCGTGTGGATGTACCGGTTCTCGTGGGAGACGCCCGCATTCGGTGGTGCGCTCCGCTCGACGCACGCGCTCGAGATCCCCTTCGTGTTCGACAATCTGGATCGCAACACCGAAGGTGTCACGGGTAACGGGCCGGAACGCCAAGCCATCGCCGACGTCATGCACCGCGCGTGGATCGCCTTCGCGCGCGACGGCGATCCCGGCTGGCCCGCATACGACACAACGAAGCGCACGACGATGCGCTTCGACGTGAAAACCGAGGTCGTCGACGATCCCGAAGACGAGCAACGCCGCGCCTGGGCCCCCGACCCCACCTGACCCGAACGTCACGTTTTCTCATCAAACGCGAATGCGTAACGCTTAACAGCACGTATTCACATCAAAGCAACTGATTTGCAGCGCAGCTTTGGCTCGTTGACGGTCGGTGACTGTCGCCGTATTCTGCACGAACCGCGTCCGGGTGGTGGGGGGAGACACGACGGTGGGAATGCACCCGTGGCCTGCGCGTCTCCGGCGCGTGATTGGACTGGTCTTCTCGGTCGCCCTCGTCTCCGGTGTGATTGTTGTAGAGGCAGCGCCCGCGAGCGCGGCGCCGGGGTGGTCAATCGTCGCGAGCCCGAGCCCGCCGGGCCCGACGAACGGTCTGCTTTCCAGCGTGTCGTGTCCGAGCAAGACGAGTTGTTTTGCGGTCGGCAACTACGTGTCGCCGCTGGCGGAGCACTGGGACGGCACCCGCTGGTCGATCATGAACAGCCCGAACGTCGGCTCCGGCGGCGTCCTCAGCGGCGTGTCTTGTCCGACCACCACGACGTGCTTCGCAGTCGGTAGCTACTGGAGTGGATCGGCAACCAAGACCCTGGTCGAGCATTGGGATGGCGCGAGCTGGTCGATTGTGGCCAGCCCGAACTCGAGCGGGTCGACCTACGACGTTCTGACCAGTGTGTGGTGCAGAGGACCCGCGAATTGCTTCGCGGTAGGTGATCACGCGACGGGACCGACCCACGGAACGTTGGTGGAGCACTGGGACGGGTCCAGTTGGGCGATCGTAGACAGCCCGAACCCCGCCGACGCGACGGCGAGCTTCCTCACCGGCGTGAGGTGCCCGGTACTCACGACCACCTGCGTCGCGGTCGGCTACTACGAAACGGGGTCGGCAACCAAGACGTTGACAGAACGTTGGAACGGGACGAGTTGGTCGATCATGCCCAGTCCCAACGCGACCAGCACAGCCTCCAGCGTTCTGACCGGTGTGGCGTGTCCCGGCCCGACGACCTGCTTTGCGGTCGGCAACTTCGGCGACAATTTTGGCCGGAAGACGCTCATCGAACGGTGGAACGGCGCGACCTGGTCGATCACGGCCAGCCCAGCCTTCGCGGCGGTACAGAGTCACCTCAGCGCCGTGAAGTGTCTCGGCACCACAAGTTGTCTCGCGGTCGGCGCGCGCGGTGACAACACATTGGTGGAGCGCTGGAACGGGACGACGTGGTCGGTCGTGGCCAGTCCCAATGCGCCCGGCGGCACTTCCGAGCTCAATGCCGTCTGGTGTGCCGACGAATCGAGCTGCAATGCGGTCGGCGACAGCGCCGAGGCGGGGGCGATCGCCGAGCGCTGGAACGGAACCACCTGGTCGGTCGATGCGCCCGCGCTTGGAAGCTCGCAGAGCACACTCGCGGGGGTGTCGTGCGGGAGCACGACCAACTGCATGGCGGTCGGCAACTATTCAAACGGCGCGGTCAGCAAATCGTTGGCGGAGCGGTGGAACGGGTCGAGCTGGTCGAGGGTCACCACCCCGGACGCCGCCGGCTCACCGACGCTGGTGTTGGCCGGCGTCTCGTGCCCGGCTACGGCAAGCTGCTACGCCGTCGGTTTCCGCGCGGCCAACAATGCGGCCGAGAAGACGCTCATCATGCGTTGGAACGGAACGACGTGGTCGGTGATGACGAGCCCCAACCCGACCCTCGCGGGCGAATCCGTGCTGGAAGGCGTGGCGTGCTCGAGCCCCACGAACTGCACGGCCGTCGGCTTCTACGTCGCCAACTCCAGCATCAAGACACTCGTGGAGCATTGGAACGGTACGAGTTGGTCCATCGCCGCCAGCCCGAATTTGAGCGGGAACTCCGCCCTCTCGAGCGTGTCGTGCCCGAGCGCGACGAGTTGCAACGCGGTCGGCACCGGCTACAGCGGCGGCATGAACGTGACACTCGTCGAGCACTGGAACGGTACGACATGGTCGACCGCGTCCAGTCCGAATCCGGGCGGATCCACCTTTTGCCTCGCTCATCGCGGTGGCATGTTTCAGCAGCACCAGCTGCGACGCGGTCGGGCAGTACAGCACCACCGGCCC
>JBBQER010000029.1:0-40423 GCA_038320885.1 Acidimicrobiia bacterium | reverse complement strand
ACGCCGAAGGCACCGGAACTCACCTCACCTGGGAAGTCGAGGTCGAGCCTGACGATCTGCTCCCGCTGCTCGCAGGCATCTACGAACAGTCGGTCGTTGCAATCAAGCAGCAGTTCGAGAGCTAATCGAGCTGAAGGTCGGCGGCCGAGATATCGGGCACCGCCATCTTCGCCAGCGCACCGCCGTCGGCGGGCAGGTTCACGCCGGTCACGAACGCGGCTTCGTCGGAGGCAAGGAAGAGCGCGACGTTGGCGATGTCCTCCGGCAGACCGAGGCGTGTGAGGTGGAGCGCGCGGGTGGCGGGGCCGATCACCGGATGATCCATCATCTTGAACGCGCCGTCGCTCGTGAGCACCATCCCGCATACGATCGTGTTGACGCGCACGCCGTTTCCGGCCAGCTCGACGGCCAGCGAACGGGTCAACGCGTTCACCGCGCCCTTGGCGGCTGTGTACGCGTCGATGCCGGGGACACCTCGCATCGCCGCCGCCGAGGAGATGTTCACGATGGCGGCCCCGTCACAGCGCGTGAGGTGCGGTACGGCATGACGGGTGCACCAGACGATCTGCTTCAGTGCGACGGTCATGATCGCGTCCCACGCGTCGTCGGTGATCTCGCCGAGCGAGCGATCACCCCGGCCGGGCCCGACGAGATCGGTCGGCGCGGCGTTGTTCACCAACGTCGTGAGCCCGCCGTACTTCTGCACTGTCGTCGCGATCGCGTGCTCGACGTCGGCCTCGCGCGAGAAGTCCGCGCGCACGTAGGTCGCTTCGCCGCCCGCGGCGCGGATCTCTTCCTGCACGCCGTGCCCGCTCGTTTCCGTGCGTCCGGTGATCACGACCGACGCGCCTTCGGCCGCGAACCGCGTCGCGATTGCACGCCCGATACCCCGCGTCGAGCCCGTGACCAGCGCGACCTTTCCGGCCATGCGGCGTCCCATGAACGGATGCTGTCACCGAACGCGACCTCCGGGCCATATTCATGCGGCTACGACCTACGGCCCTCCATCACGCGATGACATGTCGACACTTCCGGGCCTCGGGTCTGCGCCTGCGTCGGCTTGACCGGTCGGTCAAGAGCGCATGACACTGCGCCTCTTGGCACCGGCGCGAACGACATGACCTGGGAACCCGAGCTCGGCGAGCTGGAGCGGCGCAACGCGCTCGCGCGACGCATGGGCGGCGACGAGAAGGTCGCCCGGCATCACGCGCAGGGAAAGCTCACCGTGCGCGAGCGCATCGATGCGCTGCTCGATCCCGGTTCGTTCCACGAGATCGGCGCGCTCACCGGCCGGGCCACCTACGACGACGACGGGAAGATCGCCGACGTCATGCCCGCGAACTTCGTGATGGGACGCGGCCGCATCGACGGCCGGCCGGTCGTGGTCGGCGGCGACGACTTCACCGTGCGCGGTGGCGCGGCCGACGCGTCGATCTTCCAGAAGCAGGTGCACGCCGAGCGCATGGCGCGCGAGCTGCGGTTGCCGATCGTGCGCCTCGTCGACGGGTCGGGCGGCGGCGGCTCGGTCAAGTCGCTCGAGACCGAGCGGCGCTCGTTCGTGCCGTTCAACCCCGGGTGGGAGCACGTTGTCGCGAACCTCGCGACGGTGCCGGTCGTGTCGCTCTGCCTTGGATCCGTTGCCGGGCTCGGCGCAGCGCGGGTAGTGACCAGCCACTACAGCGTCATGGTGAAGGGAACGTCGCAGCTCTTCGTCGCCGGACCGCCGGTGGTCGCGCAAGTCGGTGAAGACGTCGACAAGGAGACGCTCGGTGGCAGCGCGATCCACACGCGCAACGGCGCAGTCGACGACGAAGTAGACGACGAGCCGTCGGCGTTCGCGCGCGCTCGCCGCTTCCTGTCGTATCTCCCGCCATCCGTCGACGATCTCCCGCCGCGCTCGGCGAACGACGACGACCCGGAACGCCGCGATGCATCGCTGGCGTCGGCGATCCCGCGCGAGCGCCGCAAGGTCTACAAGGTCCGATCGATCATCGAGTCGCTGGTCGACGCCGGCTCGTGGTTGGAGATGGGCCGGCTCAACGGTCGCTCGGCAGTGACCGGCCTCGCCCGGCTCGACGGCTGGCCGGTCGCGATCCTCGCCAACGATCCGTACTTCTACGCAGGTGGTTGGACGGCGCGGGCGTCGGAGAAGGTCACGCGCTTCGTCGATCTCGCCGATACGTTCCACCTGCCGGTTGTCCACCTCGTCGACAATCCCGGCTTCGTGATCGGCACGCAGGCCGAGCAGGACGCGACGATTCGGTCCGGCGCGCGTGCGCTTGCCGCCGTGTACCAAGCGACGGTGCCGTGGTGCGCGGTGATCCTGCGCAAGGTGTACGGCGTGGCCGGAGCCGCGCATCAGGACGCGTCCCGTTTCTCGTACCGACTGGCGTGGCCGTCGGGGAACTGGGGCAGCCTCCCACTCGAAGGTGGCATTGAGGCCGCGTACAAGGCTCAGCTCGAGGCAGCCGACGATCGCGTCGCGTTGCGCGCGGAGATCGAGGCGAAGCTCGCGGCGCGGCAGTCGCCGTTTCGGACCGCGGAGGCGTTCCTCGTCGAGGAGATCATCGACCCGCGCGAAACCCGCCCGATGCTGTGCGAGTTCGCGAACCTGGCGGCACCGCTGCGCAAGGCCGGACCGACGGCGCGGGGTCTGCGTCCATAGCGAGCCCACCGGCGACTCCTACACTCGGTGCCATGGCGACGACGTTCTGGCCGAATGCGGAGCACTGGTCGTGCGAGATCCCGCTCGCCACGCCGCATCCACGCCTCGACGTTCTGGCCGAGCGGGGCTTCGTGGAACTCCGTGACCTCCCGTTCGAAGTCCCCGAGCACGAATACCTCGACCTCGAGTACATGGACTGGAAGAGCGGCGGCGACACCAACTTCGCGCCGATCGCCACCGCCGACGGCCAGCTCGACTGCCGCGGCTTCTGGAACAAGGGGGACGAGCGCCCCGACAAGGGCGCCCGCTTCACGGCGAACGCCCCGAGCTGCCCGACGCTCGTGCAGCAGG
Source organism: Acidimicrobiia bacterium (assembly GCA_038320885.1). GTDB lineage: Bacteria > Actinomycetota > Acidimicrobiia > IMCC26256 > PALSA-610 > JBBQER01. The sequence continues at coordinate 37,407 of JBBQER010000029.1, read as the reverse complement.
TCGAAGAGGTCGGCGCCGATTTCGGACGCGTGCGGGCGATCAAGCTCGAACCGCAAGACCACGACACCGCGTTCCGCAGCTTCCACCGTGACGACAACAACCGGTTCAATCCGCCCGACCAGGGTTGGGTCGTGCGCAGCTGGCTCGAGCTCACCGACTTCCCCGAGAGCTACATGCTCTTGATGGACACCGGCCCCGACGGATTGCCGGATCCCGCCACCGAGGTCCGGCTCTCACTGCACCGTGGTGCGCGGTTCCTGCTCGACACGCAACGCCTCTGGCACGTCGTCGTCCACAACGGCACCGCGCCGCGGTACGCGCTGATCTCGAGCTTCGAGAGCGGACCCGCGCTCGACGCGTGGGTGCAGTCGCAACTCCCGTAGTTACGCGAGCGCCTTCTCCAACGCCGCGTTGAATCGATCGGGCGCCTCGACCATCGGATAGTGGCCCACACCGTCGAGACGATCGACGACCGCATCGGCCCGCCGCTCGCCGAGCCGCTCGGCCATCGGCCACACCGCGACCGGATCGACGTCACCCCAGATCACGCGGAGCGGTGCCGGATGCGACTCGATCGCGCCGGTCCACCGCCCTTCGTGCACGCGTCGCTCCTCGATGTACCGGATGATGCGCGGCAGGAGCCGGCCGCCACCGTCGCGGGCGACGAGCTCGGCCATCGCCGCGAGCTCGTTCGCGTCGACGATCGACTCGGGCGCGAACGTGACGCTCAGGCCGGCCGCCATACCGTCGGCGTTCAGGCCCGATCCCTCGGGGAGCGCCTCGTCGGGCAAGGCCAGCAGGAACTTCTGGCCGTCGGTGAGCTGCACGAGATCCATGTAGATCGAGCCGTTGGTGATCACGCGTCGCGCCACGTGGAAGCCGAGCGTCCCGTCGATCTCGCGGGCGAGGATCTCACCGCCGATCGAATCGCCCACGTCGTGGGTCACCAGCGCCACGTCGGTGAGGCCGACCTCGCGCGCGCAGGCCTCGACGATGTCGGCCTGCGCGAACAGCGAGTACTTCATGTCGGGCTTGTCGGAGAAGCCGTAGCCCGGATAGTCGAGGAGCACGACGCGCCGGCGCGCGCGCAACACGTCGAGCGCGAGGCGCCAGTCGAAGCTCGACGTCGGGAAGCCGTGCAACACGAATGCGGGCTCGGCTTCCTCGCGCACCGCGGGCACGTCGACCACGAACACGTCGTGCCCGAGCAGCGATCGCATGGAGCCCCGCGCGAACCAGTCGTCGATCAGCGTCACGCGGCGAACATGCCATGCTGACCGCCGATGACGCAACCACGTAGCTGCCCGATTGCCGGGCCGGCCGGCGCCCTCGTCGTGCACGACTGGACCGGCGCCGATCGCGATCGCAACGCTGCGCCGATCCTCCTCGCCCACCCCACCGGGTTCCACGGGCGGGTCTGGGCGCCGGTCGCCGAGCGCCTGGTGGCGGCCGGGCATCGCGTGTGGTCGCTCGACTTCCGTGGCCACGGCGACAGCGACGCCCCCGACCCGAACGGCAACGAGTACTCCTGGGACGGCTTCGCGAGCGACGCGCTCGCGGTGGTCGACCATCTCGGCGTGGCGGGCGACCCGGCGTTGCTCGCGGCCGGTCACTCCAAGGGCGCGGCCGCGCTCCTCCTCGGCGAGGCGCGCCGGCCGGGCACCTACCCGCGCATCTGGGCCTTCGAACCCATCATGTTTCCGGACGAGTTCGTACCGGTCGGCGACTTCCCGATGGCGCGCAGCGCGCGCCGGCGCCGCAACGAATGGGCGTCGATCGAGGAGGCGTACGAGGCCTACTCGTCGAAGCCGCCGCTCAACGTCATGACGCCCGAGTCTCTCCGTGCGTACGTTGAATACGGGCTGCGTGATCGCGGCGACGGCGTGTCGGAGTTGAAATGCGCGCCCGACGTCGAAGCCGCGACCTACTCGATGGCACCGACGAACGGGGCATGGGCGGTGCTCCCGCACGTCAACGCGACGGTCGTCGTCGCGTGCGGGGAGGACTCGACCGACATCGGCCCGCCGCTGGCCGAACGGATCGCGGCGCGGCTCCCCCACGGGACGCTCGAGGTGTGGCCCGGTCGCGGGCACTTCGGACCGCAGGAGGATCCCGACGCGTGCGTCGCGTCGATCCTCCGCCTCGCGGACGACTGACTCGCCCCCTTTCCGGTTACGCCTTCTTCAGGTCGGCGATCGCCGCGGCCCACTGCTCGGGTTCGGCGCGGTACGGCGCGTAGAACGAGCACCGGTCGACCACGCCGGCGTAGCGCTTCTTCAACTCGGCACCGATCTGATCGGGCTCGGCGACCACGGCGAACGCATCCAGCACGTCGTCGTCGATCAGCTCGCCCATCTTCACCCACTCGCCCTGCTTCGACAGGTTGTTGAGCTCGGGCTGGAGGTCACCCCAACCGTGCAGCTCCAGGACCGGTCGATACGCGGGCGTCGAGCCGTAGAACGCGATCTGCTGCTGCACGCCCTTCTTGGCCGCCGCGAACTCTTCCTCGTTGGTGCCGCTCACGACGAACAGCGGACCCGAGATCTCGAAGTCCGAGCGCGACCTGCCCGCCTTCGCGAGACCGCGTTCGATCGCGGGCACCGTGACCTCTCGCACGTAGCGCTCCGTGGTGAAGCCGTGGATGATCACGCCGTCGGCCACCTCGCCGCCGACCTCGGTCATCAGCGCGCCGACCGCGGCGAGGAACACCCTCGGCGGTCCGTACTTGTTGGGCCCCGGGTTGAAGAACGGCGTCATCAGCGTGTGCGTGTAGAAGTCGCCCCGGAAGTCGAGCTTGGTGCCGTCGTTCCACGATGCCCAGATGGCGCGCATCGCGAGGATGTACTCGCGCATCCGCGGCGCGGGGTGCGACCACGGCATCGAGAACCGCCGCTCGATGTGCGGCCTGATCTGCGATCCCAACCCGAGGAAGAAGCGCCCTTTGGAATGCCGCTGCAGGTCGTTGGCGGTGTACGCGGTGAGCATCGGCGTGCGGGCAAACGCGACCGCGATGCCCGTGCCCAGCTCGATGCGTTCGGTGTGCTCGGCCGCGATCACGAGCGGCAGGAACGGGTCGCTCGCCGTCTCCGCCGCGATCAGCCCGTCGTACCCGATGTCTTCGAGCTCGCGCGCCCGCGTCGCGATGTCTTCGAGCGCGCCCGCCATGATCCCCGTGTCGACCTTCATGGCCGCTGACCCTACTTTCCGTCCCCCCACGGTCGCAGGTCCGCCCAGCACGTTTTCTCATCAAAGGCGAGACTGCGCTACCTGGCGGATCTGCCGCTCGAGGATGTCGCGGCGGCATGGACTGCGCGCTCGGCACGGTGAAGTCGACGCTGCACAGCGCGCTCGCGCGCTTACAGGTCGATCTCGACGAAGGAAGCGAGGAGGTTCGCCACGATGCGAGTTGACGACCTGCGCCGAGCACTCGAAGCCGTGGCCGACGACGCACCGCCCCGCCGGAGTGATGCGCAGCTCACGATGCGCCACGGTCGGCGTCTTCTCGCCACGCGTCGTCTCGCGATCTCTGCAGTTGCACTCGCCGTTCTCGGAGGAGTCATCGGCGTGGGCTTCGGCCTGAGCGACCACCGGACCGTGATCGTCGAGCCGGCACCCGCGACCACGCCTACCACCACGACCACGACACCGACGACCACCACAACAACGACAACGACCACCGCTCCATCGCCCTACCCCGACTTCGTCGTCGCCGCGATGACTCGCACGGTCGAGGTCGACTTTCCTACCGAGCACTTCATGCCGAGCGGCGCCCTCGTCTCCACAGCCGACGCCCTGCAGGCGATCATCGGTATCCGGACGCCGACCGCCGACGCGAAGGGTCAACTCGTGTTCTTCTTCCACGACCATGCGTTCGTCGGGTGGGACGCGGGCCGGGAGGCGATCTCCGTGTTCGGTCTCGAGGCTGCCGGCCCTCGCTCGTTCAAGGTGACGTACGTGAACTTCGCCGCAGCCGACCCGGTGATCGGGGGGTCGCTTCCGCCGGCGGCAATCACCTACACGTGGGACGGTCGGCGCATGGCGCCCGAGACGACGCTGCCCCTTGGCGTCTACGGACTCAACAACCCGAGCGCGAACGCAATCCGTGTGAAGCTCACCGGCTGACTCGCGGGCGTTCGAGGGCAGCCAACGCGACGCTGGCCGCGAGCTTGTGATCTTTCTGCCACGGCGGACCGAGCGCCTTTCCCCCGGTTTCGACCGCCGCCGGGATGTCGATGCTCGCCGGATCCAGCACGAGCGCGGTCAGTCCGACGTGCGTCGCGGCATCGATCAGCACTCGTTCGAACAGGTCACCCTCGGCCGCGTGGAGCAACGCGTGCGAAGCCAAGATCCTCTCGAGCTCGTCGGGGATCGTGCGCACACGGCCGACGACGCCGACGACATCGACACCGCACTCGTCGCGAACCGATTCCGTCGCTGCAACCGCTGCGGCCAGGGCCATCTCCTCGATGCGCGCAATCAGCGCCTCCCCCGCGCGCAGGGACAAGCCCCGCTCGGCAATGGAGTGATACGGCTGCCGCGGCAGCGAGTCGTTCACGAGCTCGATGCGCCGCCGGGCCAGCACCTGCGGAAACGCCGCGGGCCCGCGCACCGCAACCAACACGGCCCAGCCCGAGTGCGACCGCCAGCCCACCGCCGTACGAGCCATCCGGACCTCCTCGCCTCTGTCGACAGCTTGCCCGCTCCGCCCGCGACGGCCAAGACGCGATCTCTCGTTCGCACTAGACACTCGGGCGTGGATCTACGACTGCGGCCGCTGGGTCTGGATGACGAGGACGAGTTCGTCGCGGCGCATCGGTCGATGGAGGCCGACCACTTCGTGTTCGGCTTGGGTTACGAGCCGGGAATGCCGTGGGCGACGTACGTGGATCGGCTCGCGGCGTGGCGGGTGGGCGCTGATCTCCCCGACACCTTCGTTCCCAACACGCTCCTAGTCGCCGACGTGGACGGTGTGATCGTCGGCCGTTCGTCGATCCGGCACTCGATCGCGAACGAGTTCCTCGCGCGCGAGGGCGGTCACATCGGCTATGGCGTGCTGCGCGAACATCGTCGCCGCGGCTACGCGACTGAGATCCTGCGCCAGAGTCTCGAGATCGTGAGATCCGTCGGCGTCGAGCGGGTGCTCGTGACGTGCGACGACGACAACATCGGGTCGGCAACGGTGATCGAGCGGTGCGGTGGGGTCTTCGAATCAATAACGGATAGCACCGACGGCGACGTGCCGAAACGGCGCTATTGGATCGACTGAACAATCCGCCCGCGGTCAGGTCGCGCGGAAGTGCGGGTTGTAGATGAAGCCCACGATCGCGCCCGGCGGCGTGCGGACCGTCGCGGTCACGATGTCGCTCCCGACGTTCGATTCCGCGACGTGTTCGGTCGCGCCCGACGCAATCGCGTCGGCCACCGCGGCACTGACGTCGGCGACTCCCCAGTAGACGAGCGCGCCGTCGGCAGGATCTCCATTGGGCAGGAGCCCGAGCTCGTACCCGCCGATCTCGTAGCCGACGTAGAAGGGCTCGTCGAAGTACGGACCGGCCCCGAGCAAGCCGGTCCACCACGCCTTGGCGGCTTCGAGATCGGCGGTGGGATAGATGACCGTGCGCAGGCCGAGAAGTGGGGTGCTCATCCCGGGAGTCTCGCAGACGCGCTACTCGCCGCGGTTTGCGAATCGGTTCGTGGCGGCGAGGATCGCCTCGATCGTCGACGGGTGACCCGCGCCGTGCCCGGCGTCGTCGACGAGCACCAGCTCGGATCCCGGCCATGCACGCACGAGCAGCCACGCGATGTCGGGTGGGCTGCTGATGTCGAGGTGGCCGTGGATCAACATGCCCGGGATTCCCGCGAGACGGTGTGCATCCCGCAGGAGCTGACCGTCTTCGAGGAATGCGGCGTTGCTCCAGTAGCGCGTCACCAAGCGCGCGAAGCACATCCGGAAGCGCGGATCGTCATAGCGCTTGTCGTGGTGATACCCGGCGTACGTGGCGACGTGCGTGTCTTCCCACTCGCACCATGCCTGCGCCGCGCGGTCACGCGTCGCCGCATCGGAAGACTCCAACAACTTCGAGTACGCCGCCGACAGGTCTCCGTCGCGATCCGGTTCCGGTACCGCGTCGCGGAAGCGACACCATTCCTCGGGGAAGATCCGCCCCATCGAGCGCGTCACCCACCCGACCTCCTCGTGCGTCGTGTTCGTGACGCTCACCAGGATCATCTCGGTGACGCGCTCCGCATGAGCCTGCGCGTACGCGAGTGCGAGGGTCGATCCCCACGAGCCACCCCATACCAGCCAACGGTCGATGCCGAGATGCGATCGGATCCGCTCGCAATCGTCGATCAAGGCGGCGGTGGTGTTCGACGTCAGGTCGACATCCGGATCGCTCGCGTGGGGTGTGCTGCGCCCGCAGTTGCGTTGGTCGAACTGCACCAGGCGATAGATCGCAGGGTTGAACAGGCGTCGCATCCCGGACGAGCTCCCCGAGCCCGGACCGCCGTGCAGCACGACCGCGGGCTTGCCTTCGGGGTTGCCACTCACCTCCCAGAAGAGCCGGTGACTCTCGCCGACGTCGAGCATCCCCAGGTCGTAGGGGTCGACGGCCGGAAACACCACCGGGCCATCGTGGCATCCAATTCGGTCCGCGTGGGTGTCTCAGGGCGGTTGTATCGTCGCTTCATGCCCGAAGCGCTCCCGATGCCGCGATCCTTGTCGCCGAGCTCGATGAGCACGTTCACGAGTTGTCCCCTCGCCTTCCGCTTCTCCTACATCGATCGGCTGCCCGAAGCCCCGTCGGCGCCCGCGAGCAAGGGCACCCTCGTGCACCTGGCGCTGCAGCACCTGATGTGGCGGCCGCCGGCCGATCGTACGATCGAGAACGGCCTGCTCGACCTCGCCCGGGCGGTGGAGGAGGTCGCGACCGATCCCGAGTTCGCCTTCCTGGATCTCACCGAAGCGGAGTGGGCCGGCTTCCACGCCGACGCCGAGGTGCTCCTGCGGAAGTACTTCGAGATCGAGGATCCCACGCAGATCACGGTGCTCGGCCTCGAGCTCCGGGTCACCGCCGAGACCGCCGACGGCGTCGTCATTCGCGGGATCATCGACCGGCTCGAGCTCGACGCCGACGGCGAGCTCGTGGTCACCGACTACAAGACCGGCCGCGAGCCGGGCCAGGGTTGGGAGCAGCAGAGCTTGGCCGGGGTGCACATCTACTCGCTGTTGTGCGAGCGGATGCTCGGGCGCCGGCCCAAGCGCGTGCAGCTCCTCTACCTGAACAAACCGGAACGGATCATCACCTATCCGAGCGACCAGTCGGTGCGCGGCGTCGAGGTCAAGTCGGGCGCCGTCATGAAAGCCGTACGGACCGCGTGTGCCCGCGCCGACTTCCGCCCCCGCGCGTCGGCACTGTGCGCGTACTGCTCGTTCCGGGAGTTCTGTCCGGCATTCGGCGGCGATCCCTCTCAGGCGGCGCCCGTGATGCTCGCGCGCCAAGCCGAGCGCGAAGGTCGTCCGCAGCTCCCGCTCGTCATTGTCTGAGCGCAGAGCCGATCTGATGCGCGAGGCGATCGTCCGGTGGGACCGCGCGATCGACCGCGCCGTCGATCGGGCACGGAGTCCGGCGCTCGACGGGATCGTCTACCGACTGTCGAGCGCCGCCGACCACAGCATCTTGTGGCAGGTGTGCGGAACCGTCACCGCGATCGCGCGCGGTGACGACGTGGGATACGCAGTGCGGTTTGCGGGAGCGATGGGCGTCGAGTCGTTGCTCACGAACGGAGTGGTCAAGACCGCCTTCAGACGAGTGCGTCCCGCGGCGTACGAAGACATCTTGTTCAGTCACGGGTTGCACCGCCCGATCACGAGCTCGTTTCCCTCGGGCCACGCGACCGCCGCGTTCTGTGCGGCCAAGCTGCTCGGCGGCGGAGCCGGCTGGTACACGCTCGCGGCCGCGGTCGCATCGACACGTGTGTACGTCCGTCTGCACCACGCGTCCGACGTCGCCGCCGGCGCCGCCTTCGGCCTCGTCCTCGGGAGCGCACTCCGCCGGTTCGTACGGTAGGACCGGCGTCTCGCAATTCCGCGCCGATGCAGGGAATGATGGTGAGGCCGCACCGGTTGCGACCAAGACCGCATCATTTGGAGGTCCCGTGACCCACCGCTTCGCCGTGAGCTTCGACTACCGCTGCCCGTTCGCCCGGAACGGCCACGAGGCGGTGGTAGCCGGGTTGCGCGCGGGACGCGATTGGGACGTGCGCTTCCTTCCCTTCTCGCTCGACCAGGTCCACGTCGAGGAAGGCGAACCACCCGTATGGGAACGCGAACCCGATCTCTGGGGCACGGGAGTGCTGGCGCTGCTCTGGGGTATCGCCGTGCGCGATTCCTTCGCCGACAAGTTCCTCGACTGGCACATCGCCGCGTTCGCGGCTCGCCACGATGAGGGCGCCAAGATCGCGAAGGAGGAAGTGCTGCGGGAAGTTGCCACGTCGGTCGGGCTCGACGCCGATGCGGTGGCGGCTGAGGTTGCGTCAGGCCGGCCGCTGAAGGTCCTCGACGAAGAGCACACCGAAGCGGTGCAACGCTGGCACGTGTTCGGTGTCCCCACGTTCATCGTCGGCGAGCGCGCCGTGTTCGTGCGGGTCATGGACCGCGACAACGCGACCGATGTCGACCGCGTGCTCGATCTCCTCGAGTGGACCGATCTCAACGAGTTCAAGCACACCAGCGTCCCCCGCTAGTTCCTCGGCTCAGGCTCGCTTAGCCTGCAGTCGTGCGGATGTCGGATACCGAAGCGATCATGTGGGCGGTCGAGAAGGATCCCGCGCTCCGTTCCGACTTCTGCAACCTGACGATCCTCGAGTCGGTACCAACCGACGATCGGATGCAGCACACGATGGCGCGGGCCGTCGCCGCGATCCCCCGACTTGGTCAACGCGTCGTCGGTGCACCGCTGCGGATCGTTCCACCCGCGTTCGCCGACGACCCGACGCTCGATCTCTCCGCGCACGTTCGCCGCGTCGCGCTCCCCGGTGACGGCAGCGATCGCGCGCTGCTCGACCTGTGCGGCGCCCTGGCCGAGCAGCCGCTCGACCGGGCCCGTCCGCTCTGGGAGTTCACGCTCATCGAGGGACTCGACGACGGGCGCGCGGCGCTGCTCCAGAAGATTCATCACACCATCACTGACGGTGTCGGTGGCCTCAAGCTCTCTCTCGCCTTCGTCGACTTCGACCCCGACTCGGTGCCCCCGACCCCGCAACCCCGGCCCGACGAGGCGCCGGACCATGAAGGTCCGCACGACACGCCGTTGCGCGTGACACGAAGCGCGGTAGCCGACCTGGCACTCCGCAACGCACGCGTCGCCCGTCACCTGGCGAAGGAAGCCGGCCGCATCCTCACGCACCCGGCCGAGCTTCCTGCGCGCGCCGCGGATACCGCCCGGCTCGTGCGCTCGCTGCAGCGCCAGGTGCTCACGACCGAGCCCGCCCGCTCCGACGTGATGCACGCCCGATCGCTCACCCGTCACTTCGAGACGTACGCCGTGCCGCTCTCAGCGGTCCAGGACGCAGCGAAAACGCTGGGCGGGAGCATCAACGACCTCTACGTCGCCGGACTGGCCGGCGCGCTCGGCCGCTATCACGAGCACCTCGGCAGCGAGGTGCGCGAGCTGCGTCTCGCGATGCCGATCAGCACCCGCAACCGGGGCGACGCCGCCGCGAATCGATTTGTGCCCGCGCGACTCGTCGTGCCGATCCAGCCCGTCGACGACCCGCAGGCCCTCTTCGCCGACGTGCAAGCGCGCTTGGCCGGAGCCAAGGGCGAAGCCGCGATCGGAGCCGCCGAGAATCTCGCGGTGCTGCTGACCGGTCTGCCCACCTCGTTCCTCGTCGCGATGACACGGGCTCAGACCCGCACGACCGACTTCGCAGCCACGAACCTGCGCGGGAGTCCGTTGCCCCTCTACATCGCGGGGGCGCGCGTTGTCGCGAACTATCCGTTCGGTCCGCGCACCGGCACCGCGCTGAACGCAACGGTGATGAGCTACTGCGACGACCTGCACCTCGGCATGAACATCGATCCCGCGGCGATCACCGACGTCAAGGTGTTCATGAGCGACGTCGACGCGTCCTTCGATGCCTTCCTCGCGTTCGCCTGACGAACCGGGTTTACGGGCGCACGCGCGGGCCGTCGCCTTCGATCACCTCGAGCCATTCCGCGAACAGCGGATCACGCCACCGCCGGTGCCGGCAGTGCGCGAGAAGGTCGATGACGTAGAGATGCAGCGTGGGCGCCTCCTCGGCCAGGTCGATCAGATCTCCCGACCGGGTATGAAGTCCCGCGTCGCCGTCGAGGACGTCGACGAGCGCGACCGCGGCGATCACCCGGGAGCGGCACTGTCCGCACGCCGACACCGTGGCGTGCTCGAGCGATGCGGTCATCGCGAACAGCGCCTCGGCCTCGCCCGGATCCAGGTCGACCCGGTGACCCTCCTCGTCGAGTATCCGCAAGGCAGCCGAGGTCATGAGCGGAACGTAGCCGTGCCGTAGCCTCCGAGCCTTGAAGGCAGCCACCATCAACGACGGCCGGATCGAGGTCGTCGACCGTCCCACGCCGGTTCCGGTCGACGATCAGGCGCTCGTGCGGGTGCATGGTGCCGGGTTGAACCGGGCCGATCTCCTCCAGCTCGCCGGCAACTACCCGGCGCCGGCCGGATCGCCGCCCGACATCCCGGGACTCGAGTTCGCCGGTGTCGTCGCGGAGTGCGGGCCCGAGGCGCGCGGCGTCGAGCCCGGCGCCCACGTGTTCGGCATCGCCGGTGGCGGCGCCCAAGCGGAGTACATCGTGGTGCCCGCGGCGCAGTGCGCGGCGGTGCCCGCCGGTCTCGACCTCGTGACAATGGGCGGCGCCCCCGAGGCATTCGTGACCGCTCACGACGCGCTGGTCACCCGCGCCGGATTGCAGGCGGGCGAGTGGGTGCTCGTGCACGCGGTCGGCTCCGGTGTCGGCACCACGGCGCTGCAACTGGCCACCGCGCTGGGTGCACGCGTCATCGGTACCGCGCGCACCCAGGCCAAGCTCGAACGCTGCCTCGAGCTCGGTCTCGTGCACGGGATCGTTCCTCCCCTCACGAACAGCGAGCTGGATGTCGACGCGCTGGCCTGGAGCATCGTCGAGGCGACCGCCGGCGGTGTGGAGGTCACCATTGACCTCGCCGGTGGCCGCTACGCGGAGGTCGACATCGCCGCGGCCGCACTCCGCGGCCGCATCGTCCTGGTCGGCGCCATCGCCGGAACCAGCGCGACGCTCCCGATCCACATCACGATGGCCAAGCGCTTGTCGATCTTCGGCACGGTGTTGCGAGCGCGCAACGCCGAGGAGAAAGGCGCGGCGACCGCGGCCTTCGTACGTGACGTCGTACCGCTGCTCGCCGACGGACGCGTCGCACCGATCGTCGACGCGGTGTTCCCACTCGATCGCGCGGCCGAGGCCTACGAGCTGGTGAGGTCCGACACGACCTTCGGCAAGGTCATCCTCGACTGCACGTAACGATCAGGAGAATGTGATCACGAGCTGGCGGGTCGGCACCCCGCCCGCGGTGATCCCGAACGCTCGTTTCTGGTCGAGACCGATGACCCAGTTGAGCACGCCTTCGAAATCCCCGGTCTCGACGACCTGACGGACGTGGGTCGTCCCGGTGGGCGTGATGCTCTTCGGCCCGGCGTACGTTGTCACGCCGTTGGAGAAGTCGTAGCCGTACGCCGGAGTACACCGAACGGCGAGGAACGCGCTCCCGGCCACCGCGACCGGCGCGCCCGAGCCGTCCTGGCTGAACGGGCCCGGCTTGTACTCGACCGTGCAGCTCGGAACGGCCGAGCCCGACTTCTTGAATGTGAACGTGATGCTGTCGCGACAGGTAGCAGTCGTGACCGCGACGTTCGTGAGCAACGCGGCGGGCTGCGCGGCCGGCGTGGTGCGAGGATCGGACGAACCGGTATTCGGGCACGCGGCGCCCGTCGTCGTCGTGACCCCGGCCGAGGTGGTCGAGGTGGCCGCGGTTGTGCTCGTCGTCGACGCGGCGCTCACCGAAGTGGTGGTCGTAGACGGTGAGGCCGCCTTCTTGTCGCTCCCGCACGCGGCGAGCACGAACACCAGACACGACAGCAACATCACGATTCGGCGCATGCACGCATCATGGCACCGCCAACCACGCGCGACGCGACGCCCGGTACGATCCAGGCCCGCACCGGTAACCCGTCCTCCGAGGAGTCACGTTGGGAACCATCGCCGACCAAGACGTCGTCATCGTCGAAGCCGCCCGCTCGCCACTCGGGCGGCGCAACGGTGGGCTCGCGACCGTCCACCCCGTCGACCTGCTGGCCACCGTCCAGCGGACGGTCATCGAGCGGTCCGGCATGGATCCCGCCCTCGTCGGCCAGGTGATCGGCGGCTGCGTGAGCCAGGTCGGCGAGCAGACCTTCAACATCGCCCGCAGCGCGTGGCTGAGCGCAGGGCTCCCGCTGGAGGTCGCCGGCAGCACGGTCGACGCGCAGTGCGGATCGTCGCAACAGGCCACCAATCTCGCGGCCGCGCTCGTGAAGTCGGGCGTGGTCGACGTCGCACTCGCATGTGGTGTCGAGTCGATGAGCCGGATCCCGCTCGGCGCCGCCACCCGCGGCGACTTCGGCCGACCTACCGCTGCTTCGTACCGCGAGCACTACGAGCTCACGTCACAGTTCGAAGGCGCGGAGCGCATCGCCGACAAGTGGGGCATCACGCGCGCCGACGCCGACCAGTTCGGGCTCGAGTCGCAAGTGCGCGCGCAACGAGCCTGGGCCGAAGGTCGGTTCGAGCGCGAGGTCGTTCCCATCGACGCCCCCGACGCCGACGCGGACGGGAAGCCGACGGGCAGGACCCATCACGTCGCGCGTGACGAAGGCCTGCGCGAGACCTCGCTCGAGGCACTGGCCAAGCTCAAGCCGGTGGCGCGCGAGAACGGCGTGCACACCGCGGGCACCTCTTCGCAGATCACCGACGGTGCGGCCGCGGTACTGCTCACGACCGCCGGGCGCGCCCGGGAGCTCGGTCTGAAGGTCCGGGCGCGCGTTGTCGACCAGTGCCTGGTCGGCGTCGATCCGGTGCTCATGCTCACCGGTCCAATCGACGCGAGCCGGCGACTGCTCGACCGCACCGGTCTCACGATGGACGACTTCGACGTGATCGAGATCAACGAGGCGTTCGCATCGGTCGTCCTCGCGTGGGAGCGGGAGCTGAAGCCCGACATGGCGCGTGTCAACATCAACGGGGGTGCGATCGCCCTCGGACATCCGGTGGGCGCGACCGGTGCCCGGCTGATCACGACCGCCCTCCACGAGCTCGAACGCTCCGACTCTGAGCGCGCGCTGATCACGATGTGCTGCGGCGGCGGGCTCGGGACGGGCACGATCCTCGAGCGCGGGTAGTCGCGCGGGCGCATCGTGGAATCGTTGCCGGGACTCGAGCCCGACGAGCGACTGATCGTGCGGGCGCCGGCGAGCTTCCGCGGCGCGACCGCGGCGAGCATCCGCTCGACGTTCGCGCTCGGCTCCGCGCGTGCACGTCGCCAGGCGCACTACGCGTGGTGCATGCACGCGGAATCGGTCGGCTTCCCCGCGGCCGGTCCGGAGATGTGGCTGGGGCTCACCGAGTCACGGATCATCGTGTGGAGCACGACCCTGATGCTGAACCGTCCCGGTGCAGTCAAGGGCGCGGTGCCGCTCACCGAGGTCGCGGAAGTCGCGACCACACGCCACGGCCTCGTGACCGGGCTCGCGGTCGCGCTCACGACCGGGCAGTTCGTCGAGGTCGAGGCCATGCGGGGACGGCGGCTGCGTCGCTTCGCGGACGCGTTGCGCGAAGCCGTCGACGCCCGGCGGCGGTAGCGTCGGCATCATGACGACCTTCGGATACCAGATCCCGGGATTCCGCCACGCGGGTGCGACGGATGCCGAGATGTTCGACCACACCGTTGCGCACGCGCAGGCGGCGGAGGCCGGCGGCTTCGAATCCGTCTGGGTGATGGACCACTTCTGGCAGCTGCCCATGCTCGGTGGTCCCGACGAGCCGATCCTCGAGGCGTACACGTTGCTCGGCGCGCTCGCCGCCCGCACCGAGCGCGTTCGGCTCGGGACGCTCGTGACCGGCGTGACCTATAGGAACCCGGCGCTGCTCGCCAAGATCGTCACGACGCTCGACGTCATCTCCAAGGGCCGGGCCATCCTCGGCATCGGCGCGGCTTGGTACGAGCCCGAGCACGTGGGCTTCGACTTCGACTTTCCGCGCGCGGGTGAACGACTCGACCGTCTCGAAGAAGCCGTGCAGATCTGTCGGGCGATGTTCCGCGACGACCACCAAAGCTTCAAAGGCCAGTACTTCTCGATCGAAAACGCTCGCAACGTGCCCCGCCCGATCCAGCCCGGCGGACCGCCGATCATGATCGGAGGCGGAGGCGAGAAGCGCACGCTCCGACTCGTGGCGCAGTACGCCGACATGTGCAACGTGTCGGGCGGCCCGGCGATGATCGCGCACAAGCTCGACGTGTTGCGCACGCACTGCAAGGACGTCGGCCGCGATCCCTCCGAGATCACGACGACTCGCCTCGGCACGCTCGTGCTCACCAACGACGCCGACGAGACCGCGGGGACGACGGAGTTCCTCCGCGGCCTCGCGGGGGCGGAGCTCGACGAGCAGTTCGTGATCGGCGAGCCCGACGACATCGTTCGCAAGGTCGGCATCCTCATCGACGCCGGCCTCGACTGCCTGATCTTCAACATGCCGCTCTCGCAACCCGACGCGGTCGCCCGCGCCGGAAAACTCCTGGTCTCCGCGTTCTCCTAGGCTGCCGTCGTGACCCTCACACTCACGGAACGGCTCGGCCATGCGCCCGATGCGCGCTTGCTGATATTCAACTGTGACGATCTCGGGTCGTGCCGCTCCGCGAACGTGGCGATCTACGAAGCGCTCCGCGACGGTCTGGCCACGACGGCCACGCTCATGGTTCCGTGCCCGTGGGCGCGCGATGCCGCGGCGATGTACCGCGGCGAAGACGTCGGTGTGCACCTCACCCTGAACTCCGAGTGGAGCAACTACCGGTGGGGCCCGATCACGCACTCGCCGAGCCTGCTCGACGGCGACGGCGGCTTCCCCCGCACGGTCGAAGACGTCTGGGATCACGCCGACCTCGATGAGGTCCGCAAGGAGTGCCGCGCCCAGGTCGAGCGCGCCATCTACTGGGGCTTCGACGTGACGCACCTCGACAGCCACATGGGCACGATGCAGCTGCGGCCCGCGTTCTTCGACGTGTACCTCGAGACCGCGATCGACTTCGGTCTCCCCCTCCGTATGGCCCCGGCGGCTGCCGAGCGACTCATCGGATTTCCGTACCGGAAGCTCGCCGAGCGCGAAGGTGTCGTGTTCCCCGACCACTTCGTCTATACGAACGTCGGATCGCGCCTGCAGATCGAAGCCGCGGTCGCAACGCTCTCGCCCGGCGTCACCGAGATCTACGTGCATCCCGCGGTCGACAGCGACGAGCTGCGTTCCTCGCATCCCGACTGGGAGATGCGCGTCGACGACCACGCACTCGCCACGACTGACGAGCCGTTCGCCAACCTAATCGCTCAGTCGGGCGCCACGCTCATCTCGTACCGAGCGCTCCGCGATCTCCAACGCAGCGAACAGCGAGCCGCGGTCTAAGTGCTCCCCGAAGCGCTCGCGGCGTTGTGCTCGGCCGCGATGCCCGAGGAGAACCTGACCACCGGTGAGCTCACGCACATCTGCTTCGGCGCCAACGATCCGGGTGGCGCCGACGAGATCTTCGGCGACGAACGCGGGGCCGCGGTCATGCAGACCCAACGATTCGGCGAGCACGTTGCGGCCTGGTTGGTGCTCGTCGTGGTGCATCCCGATCGCCAGTCCACCGGACGCGGGAAGGAGCTCGTCGGCGCAGTGATCGAACGCGCCCGCGCGATCGGCGCCCGTGACCTGCTCCTGGCGAGCGCGATCCCGCGTTACCTCTGGCCCGGGGTCGAGACCGCCAACACCCGCGCCGGAATGCTGCTCGAGACGCTCGGTTTCGAGCGCGATTGGGTCGGCACGAACATGACAATCGACGCCGCGTTTCGCCGGACTCCCCCACCGGGCGTTTCCGTCGAGCGGGAGACGGGGCCGGGTGCGCACGACTTCGCCGCGGTCGCGTACCCGCATTGGGTTCCCGAGCTGGATCGGGCCGTGAGCCTCGGCACCGCGTTCGCAGCGCGCGATGCCGCGGGCGCGACGATCGGCTTTGCCTGCCATTCGGTGAACCGCGCGGGCTGGATCGGCCCGATGGCGACCGATCCGACGCTCCAGCACGGAGGCGTCGGCTCCGCGTTGCTCGCCGCGGTCTGCGCCGATCTCGAACGACACGGCCACCCGAGCGGCGAGATCGCGTGGGTGAGCAACCTGCGCTTCTACGGCAAGTGCGGCGCGCGCGTCTCACGCGTCTTTCTCGGCGGCCGCCTGAAGCTCGGGCATCATGGGTGACGTGGAGTGGATGCCACCCGACCCGGCTCTGCAGTCAGGTGAGATCCTTCTGCGGGTCTTCGAGCCCGATGACGCTCCGGCCGTGGTCGAAGCATGTCGCGATCCCGCGATCACGCAGTTCACCTTCATGGAGGAAGGCCTCACGCTCGACGGCGCCCGCCGATGGATCGACGATGCGAACCGCCGCTGGCGTGGCGGTGTCCCGCGATTTGGCATCGTCGACGCGAGGTCGGGCCGGTTTCTCGGGCAAGTCGGCATGGCCGTGTCCGAGGCGTATCAGAGCGCGGAGGCGTTCTATTGGATTGCGAAGGGTGAACGCGGTCGAGGCGTTGCGTCGACGGCCCTTCTCCTCGTTCGTGATTGGGCATTCGCGAACGGGCTCGAGCGCCTCTCTCTCCTGGTTCATCCCGAGAACGACGCGTCGCACCGTGTTGCCGCCCGGTGCGGTTTCGTCCGCGAGGGCACATTGCGCGCGTTCGAGCGGTTCAAAGGAGGTCGGCCCGACCTGGTTTCGTGGTCGGTGCTGCCAACCGATATCCGCGATTGACCGGGCGCGCTCAGGCAGGAAGCAGGTCGGCGACGCGGACGCGAGGCTCGGCGCCCGCGGTCAATGGCAGGAACCGCAACAGCGTGCCGAAGTCTCCGCTCATCTTCACCTGCCCGCGCATGAAACCGACCGTCAGGTCGAGCGTGCCGTCGTGCAGTGCGGTCGCGTCGGCCGGCGTGGTGGTGAAGGTGACGTCGGCGGCATCATCCGGTACACCGTCGCCGCGTTCCACGACGGCGGCATCGGCGACGCGTGCCCAACCGCGGGCTTGCTCCTTCTTTCCCGCGGCAACGACGAACTCGACGACGACGAGGCCGTCCCCGTCAGGCACGATCGACGGCTCCGGCGCGGAGTCCGGCGAACAGGTCGTCCTCGAACTCGCCCTCCGGTACGCCGTTGTCGACCAGCGAGCGTACGAGCGTGAACTCTTCCCACGGGAACACTTCGCGGATGACGTCGTCGGGCAGTCGCATCCAGTGACCCTCGGGGTCGACTTGAGTACGGTGCGCGAGCAGCGACGCCCGGCGCTTGTGCAGGAAGTCGCCGACGTCGATGAGCGTCGTGAACTCGTCCTTGCGATCGGTGTCGAAGCCACGCTCGAACCACGATGTGTACGCGCTCTCCTCGCCCCGGTCGAGATACGCCTGGTGCAACGCCTTCACCCGCGCGATCGACCACGACACGGAGTAGAGCTTCGACGGCTGCCACGGTTCGCCCGCGTCGGGGAACGCATCGGGATCGCCCGCGGCGTCGAACGCCGGCCCCGAGATCTCGTGCACCCGGATGTGATCGGGGTGGGGGTAGAAGTTCTGCTCGTCGCGGTAGGTGATAATCACCTGCGGGCGCTCGGCGCGGATGATGCGCACGAACTTCCCGACCGCTTCGTCGAGGGGTGCATTCGCGAAGTTGTCGGCGCGGGCGTTCGTCTCGGTGTCGGGCATCCCGCTGTCGTGGTAACCCAGCATGTGCAGTGCCGCGTAGCCGAGCGCGTCGACACTCTCTTGGAGCTCGGCCATGCGCACATCGAAGAGGTTGGCGCGGGTCTCCGGCGTGTCGACCGCGGGGTTGAGGATGTCGCCCGCTTCCCCACCGGTGCAGCACACCAGCACGTTGCGCACGCCCTCGGCCGCGTACTTGGCCGTGGTGCCGGCGCCCTTCGACGCTTCGTCGTCGGGGTGCGCGTGCACCTGGAGCAGGCAGAGACGATCGGAGTCGGGCACGCCGAAAAACTACCCGAGACCGCCGAGCGTCCAGTCGCCGGTTCGCGGGTCAGCCGGGCCGGACGGAAGGCCCGGCCCGCAGCGCGAACACCTCGACCGGGCCGATGCTGCGCAGGTCGATCCGCCCGACCTCCGACCAGGTGAATGACGGATCACCGGCCAGCTGGTCGTGCAGCGCTTCGGAGGCGTAGATCTCACCCGGCGGGACAACTTCGGTCAGCCGGCTCGCGAGGTTCACGACCGGTCCGTAGAAGTCGCCATCGCGCGCGACGACCATTCCCGCGGCGAGTCCGGTGCGTACCGGCGGCAGTTCGTGACCGGCCGCGGCGTCACGCAGCTCGATGGCGATGCTCGCCACGGCCGAGGACAACCCGACGAACATCGCCTCGTCCCCGATCGTCTTGACGACCCGAGCGCCGTGCGCGGCGACGGTGT
The DNA here is from genome assembly GCA_038320885.1 of Acidimicrobiia bacterium. Lineage (GTDB taxonomy): Bacteria > Actinomycetota > Acidimicrobiia > IMCC26256 > PALSA-610 > JBBQER01. The sequence goes on along the minus strand of JBBQER010000029.1, from coordinate 18,641 downwards.
CGTAGACCACCTCCTCCCAGCGCGCGACGAAATCACCGAGGTGGGCGGCATCCAGCTCCGCGCTGAGCGTCGTGTAGCCGGCAAGGTCGGCGAACCCGATGGCGACCAGGAGATCCGGGGCGGCATCGCGCGCAAAGCGCAGCCACAACGCCGCTCGGAGATGGACCGTGGCCGAGTAGACGATGAGCGCGGCCAGCTCCTCCGTGTCGAACGTCTCGACGAGCGACGCCGCAACGGCTTCGTCTTCGACACCACGCGCGCGCTGCTCCTGGACGATCTCGCCGTAATGCTCGGCGATGACCGCCGCGATGCGCGCCATCGACGAGCTGATGACGCGTACCTGGCGCAGCAGTGTCGGGAAGTCGGAGCCGCGCGCGAGGCCACCGTGGAGGAGCCGCCGCGCCGCTTCGACGTCGGCATCGGTGAACACCGCCAGACCTTCGGGCACATCGGGAAACCCGACCGCGCGCCACAGCTGTCGGAGCTGATCCGCGTCGAGCCCCGTTGTCGCGGCGACGTCGGCGACGTCGTGGGTCGGCCGGCCCGGCAACACCAATGCATCGAGCGTCAACAGCGGCAACCAACCCTCGCGCTCCGCGCGATCAATGTCATCCTCCGAAGCGCCTCGAGCGAGCAGCAGGGTTCGCAGATCGGAGCGCACGCCGGGCATTGTCTCGCGTGCACAAAGGGAGCGCCTGCCGCGTCCTTCGGTAGCCTTTGCGCCGATGATTTCCCCCGCGTCGGAGTCCGCATCTCGAGACGCGGGCGAAGACACAACGCCGGCGTTTCCGGCCCGGGTGTGGTCCGCGATTCGTTCCGTCGCCGCGGGCTTCGCACGGTGCGCGATTCGCCCCCGCCGAATCGCAACCGCCGCTGCGGTCGCGGTCGTGCTCGTGTTCGCGGGAGCCATCGTTTGGACGCTCGTCGAGCACCACAACTACGCCGGTCGCGTGCTGCCCGGCGTCAAGCTCGACGGAGTTTCGGCCTCGGGCCGGAATCAGGTCGCGGTCTACGACGATGTCGCTCGCCTCGCGGTCGCGTTGGAGAAGTCGCCGTTGCGGGCCAACGTCGACGGGCACCTTCTCGCCGCCGATCCGTCGCTCCTCGACCTGACTCTCGACGCGCGTGCGACCGCGAGCGCCGCGATCGCCGCCGGTCGCCGCGGCAACCCGTTCAGCCAGCTGTTCGGAACCGTCGTGCGGCGGGTGCGACCCGATCACGTGCACCTGCGCGTCGAGTACGACGAAAGCCGCCTCGAAGGCATCCTCGACGGCTGGGGGGCGCAGATGCAACGCGGCGAGGTGGAAGGCGGCCTCCGGTTCGACGGCGCGACGGTCGTCGAGATCCAACCGCACATCGGGACCGGGATCCTCCGCGACGACGCGCGCCATCGCCTGCAGGAGATGCTCGCCGGTCCGACGCGACCGGTCGTCACACTCCGAGTGGGCACGATCCGTCCGCAGTTGGGGAAGGCCGCGGTTGCCGCCGCCGCCCGGCGCGCCCGCGCGTTGCTTGCGAGCAAGATCACCCTCGTGATCGGGGGCAACCCGCTGCCGGTGAGCCGCGTGCAACTCGCATCGGCGCTCGGGACCCGCATCTCGGATCACCGGCTCGAGGTGACGGTCGATGGCGACCGGCTGCACACCGCGCTCGGCCCGGCAATGAAGTTCTTCGAATCGCCTCCGGTCGACGCGACGTTCGCAGTGACCGAGCAGAACACCGTTCGCGTCGTGGCCTCGAAGGTCGGCCACCGCGTCGGCATGGCCGCGGTCACCCGGGCCATCCTGCACGGCGAACACCGCATCGTCGCCCCGGTGCGGACCATTGCACCGAACCGCGACACCAGGTGGGCGAAGGCGCTCGGCATCGTCGAACAGGTCTCGTCGTTCACGACCGATTACCCGGCGGGACAGACCCGCGTCGACAACATCCATCGCGGCGCCGACCTCTTGAACAACACCGTCGTCGAGCCCGGTCACGTCTTCTCGCTCAACCAGACGATCGGTCCCCGCACCGCGGCCCGGGGCTTCGTGACCGCACCGGTGTTCGCCGCGGGCGAGTTCTTCGACGACTACGGCGGTGGCGTCAGCCAGCTCGCGACCACCACCTACAACGCGGGATTCTTCGGCGGTTACAAGGACGTCACGCACCAGCCGCACACGATCTACATCGATCGCTATCCGGCGGGCCGCGAGGCCACGGTCAACTACGGCGCCATCGATCTCCAGTTCAAGGACGACACCACGCACGGCATCCTCATCCGGACCTACTACGGCGACACGTCGATCACGGTCACGCTCTACGGCGACAACGACGGCCGGACGATTCGCGAGGAGAACCGGACGCTCACGAATCCGGTTCCCGTCACCGACAAGCTCGTCACCTGCCCCGCGCCTGCGAACATCGACCCGAACGACGTGTGCGCAACGTTGAGCGCGGGCGAGACCGCGCGCATCTCGAACGGCGACAACGGATTCGACGTCTCGTTCGACCGGGTGATCGATCAGCCGGGCCACGCGGAACGGCGGGAGCACTACACGTGGCAGTACACGATGCTCCCCAACCAGATCCTTGTGGCCACTGCGCCCGCCCCGTCGACGACCCCCTCGAGTAGCTCGACGCCGGGCCCGTCGTCCACGTCAGCGCCGGGAACCACGACGAGCGGGCCCGCGACCTCGCACCCGCCCCCTCGCCCCTGACGGCCCACCAACAGACCACATCCCAGGCCGGAGGCCGCTTGCAGCGCATCCGGCCCGCCTTTCCCTCAACCTTCCACCGCCCCGTGCCGATTCGTTGATGGTCGGCAACCGAGCTTCGGAGCACCGGCGAGGGGGAGCGCATCGTGCGACAACGTGGAAGCGCGCCGGGCTGGATGCCACGCATGAGCGCGGCAATCCTCGTGATGGCCGCGACTGCGACAGTCGTCCCCGCCCTGCGCGCGACCGCCGGCACGCCGATCAACTCCGCTTCCATCGCACCGCTGGCGCTGAACGCGCCCGTGGTCGGCATGGCCGCCACTCCTAGCGGCAAGGGCGCGTGGCGAGTCGCGTCCGACGGCGGCGTGTTCACCTCGGGCGACGCACACTTCTACGGATCCACCGGCGGGATGCACCTGAACCAGCCGATCGTCGGCATCACCGGCACTCCCAACGGACGCGGCTACTGGTTCGTCGCCGCCGACGGTGGCGTCTTCTCCTTTGGCAACGCGCGCTTCCACGGATCCACGGGTGCGATGCACCTGAACCAGCCGATCGTCGGCATCACCTCCACGCGGTCCGGTCGCGGCTACTGGCTGATCGCACGCGACGGCGGGGTCTTCTCCTTCGGCGACGCGCGCTTCTACGGATCCACCGGCGCGATCCACTTGAACCAACCGATCGTGGGCGGGGTCGCGACCCCGACCGGCCGCGGATACTGGTTCGTCGCGGCCGATGGTGGCGTCTTCTCGTTCGGTGACGCGAAGTTCCAAGGGTCCACGGGCGGTATACAGCTCAACTCATCGATCGTCGGAATGGCCTCCTCGCCGAGCGGGAGTGGCTATCTCCTCCTCTCCGCCAACGGCACGGTGCACAAGTTCGGGAGCGCCAAGTACTACGGCTCGGCCGACCACGCGTGCCAGAGCGCGCCCGCCGTCGCGATCGCGACTGCCCGCCACTCGAGTGGCTACTGGATCGCCTTCGCCAACGCCCAGGCCTACGCGCTGTCACCGGTCAAGCCGGCACCGAACTGCGGAGCGAACACCCCGTCGAAGGCCACTGCCGGCGCGGCCGATCTGTTCGCCCGGCTCAACGACGAACGCCGCGCCCGCGGGCTTCCCTCGCTCCGCTGGAACGGGACGCTCGCGACCTACGCCTCGAACTGGAGCCGGATGATGGCGTCATCGAGCATGCACCACAGTGACATCGGAAGCCTGCTCGGTTCGTTCGACTACGTCGGCGAGAACATCGCGTACGGCCACGGTGCACCGGAGAGCTCCTTGCACGTTGCGTGGATGCAGTCGCAGGACCACCGCGACAACATGCTGTCGCCCGGGTTCACCGACGTCGGCATCGGCATGTACTGCGCGGCCGACGGATCGATGTGGGCGACCACCGAGTTCGGCCGGCCGTGGAGCGCGGGGCAACCGCCCCCGTATGCGGGCGGCACGCCGGCCAACCCGGTCGCGCGGCCCGATGGCAACAACATCCGCTGCTGACGAGCGTGAATTCCTAGGGGCGCAGGCGCTTGAATTCCTAGGGTCGCAGGCGCTTGCGGCCCAACTCGAGCACGAGGCCGGCCGCGCCCACGACGAATGCGATCGCGACAAACACGTTGCGCGGCGGTGAGTCGAGGGCGAAGAAGTCCCGGACTGCGGCGATCGTCAGCGCTCCCACGAAGCCGGCGCCCATCGCGACGAGCAACATCACCCGCACGTTCGTCATCGGCCTCGCCAGCAGCGCCAGGATCCAGAGCCCGACGCAGAACAGCACGATGGTTGCCGCCGTGCGCGCCTCGTCGGTCGAGACGCCGCCCGCGCGCCGCGCAATCCAGTAGCCGACGAACGTCGCGGCCGCGGCGACGAATCCGGCCGGTACGGAGAAGCGCACGACGCGTCGCACGAAGCCCGGTTCGTAGCGCCGCGTGTTCGGCCCGAGCGCCAGGAAGAACGCGGGAACGCCGATGGTCAGGCTGCTGATGATCGTGAGGTGGCGCGGCAGGAACGGGTACGGCCACCGGGCGACACCGACGGCGATAGCGAGCAGCATCGCGTACACGGTCTTGGTCACGAACAGGTTCGAAACCCGCTCGACGTTGGCGATCACCCGCCGGCCTTCGGCAACCACGCCCGGCATCGCGGCGAACTGCCCGTCGAGCAGCACGATCTGCGCGACCGTTCGCGTCGCAGCCGCTCCGCTGCCCATGGCGATCCCGATGTCGGCGTCCTTCAGGGCAAGCGCGTCGTTCACACCGTCGCCCGTCATGGCGACCACATGGCCCCGTTGCTGCAACGCGGCGACGATCGACCGCTTCTGGTGCGGTGTGACGCGACCGACGACCCCGGTGCGTTCGAGCATTTCGCCGAGCTCGCCCGGGACATCGGGGAGCTCGCGTCCGTCGACCGGCTGGTCGGCGTCGACGATCCCGACCCGCGCCGCCACCGCGCCGACGGTCTTCGGGCTGTCACCCGAGATGACCTTGCACACCACACCCTGGTCGAGGAAGTAGCGGATCGTCTCGGCTGCGTCCTCTCGGATGCGTTCCTCGAACAAGACGAGCGCGGTCGCTTCGAGTCCGTCGGGTAGCTGCTCACCGACGAGCACGGCGTCGCCGTGCGCGAGCAGCAACACCCGGCGGCCTTCGTTCGCGAGCGCTTCGAATCGGATGCGGATCGGGTCGCTCTCGGCCCGGCCGACCCACACCATCTCGGGCGCGCCGAACACCCACGTGCCTCGGTCGCCGAATGTCGCCGCGCTCCATTTGCGGCTCGACGAAAATGGCGTCGACGCGGTGCGGGTCCAACCGGGGGGCGTCGGAAATGCTTCGCACAGCGCCTGCATCGTCTGGTTGCGGGTGTCGTCGGCCGCGAGCGCGGCCAGCGCGTCGGTTACCAGAACCTCCGTGGCATCCGGATCGTCGCCAATCGGCTCGAGCGTGTCGAACCGCATCACGCCCTCGGTGAGCGTCCCGGTCTTGTCGAGGAGCACGATATCGACGCGCGCGAGACCTTCGACCGCGGGGAGCTCCTGCACGAGCACGCGGCGACGCGCGAGCGTGACCGTCGCGACCGCGAACGCGAGGCTGGTGAGCAGCACCAGGCCTTCGGGGATCATCGCAACCACCCCGGCGATCACACCCGCGATGGCGCGCCGCCACGAGTGGTGCTGCACGGTGAACTGGCTGATGGCCAGCAGCGTGGCGGTCGGCACCAGCGCCCACTGCACCAAACGCAGGATGTGGTTGGTCCCGTCGACGAGCTCGGACCGGGTCAGCGTGAACCGCCGCGCCTCCGTCGCGAGCCGCCTCGCATAGGCATCGGCGCCGACGCGGGTCGCCTGGAAGCGCCCGGTACCCGCAACCACGATGCTCCCCGACAGCACCTCGGCGTCGATGTCCTTGGCGAGCGGCTCCGACTCGCCCGTCAGCAGCGACTCGTCGATCTCCATGCCGTCGGAAGCGCAGACGATGCCGTCGGCGACGAGCTGATCACCTGCGTGGATCTCGACCAGGTCGTCGAGCACGACGTCCTGCACCGCGATCGCACTCGCGGCGCCCTCCCGTACGACGCGGGCCTGCGGAGCCGACAACACCGCGAGGCGATCGAGGGTTCGCTTCGCGCGCCATTCCTGCACGATGCCGAGCAAGGCGTTGGTCACGAGCACGATGCCGAACAGCGAATCCCTCGCCTCGCCGAACACCAGGATCAAGACGAACATCGTGCCGAGAATCGCGTTGAACCGCGTCAGGATGTTCGCGCGGGCGATCTCCAGGAGGGATCGGCTCGTGCGCTCGTCGGCGCGATTGACCAGGCCTTTTCGCTCGCGGTCGGCAACGTCAGCCGCCGACAGACCGTTCGGGCCCGTGCGGCGAACTCTCTCGGGAACTTCGCGCGTCGTCGCCGTGTCGGCCACGGTGGAGCACGGTAGTTGGGTCCGGACGCGCGCCGGAGACCGACGCGCCCGCCGGTAGCTTTGGGCGGCCATGGCGACCTGTTTCCACCACACGGACCGCGAGACGGGTCGCGCGTGCACGCGCTGCGGGCGCCCCGCGTGCCCCGATTGCCTCATTCAGGCCTCGGTCGGGTCGCAATGCTTCGAGTGCGTCAAGCGCGGCGCGCCGAAGAAGACAGTGCGCATCCGTCAGACACTCCAACGCGATCCACTGCTCGCGACGAAGCTCATCATCGGGGTGACGGTCGGCGCGTTCCTCCTGGTTGGCCTGCGCGACGGCGGCGTCGACGGGACCGGGACCACCGCCGACCGACTCGCACTCTTCGGTCCGCTGGTGCGCGACGAATGGTGGCGTCTGCTCTCGTATTCGCTCGTGCACTACGGCCTGTTGCACATCGGGAGCAACCTGCTGATGCTGTGGATCGTCGGCCGCGTCCTCGAACCGGGCACCGGACCGGTTCGCTTCGCGACGATCTACGTCGTGTCGGTGCTCGGCGGCGCGGCGGGCGCGCTCATCGCGACGCCGCACAGCCCGATCGGCGGTGCGAGCGGCGGGGTCTTCGGCGTCGCGGCGGCCGCCACACTCCTGTTACACCGTCAGGGCATTCGGTTCTGGGACGCGGGCTTCGGGCCGCTCCTCCTCATCAACCTCGCGCTCGGGCTGTTCGTGAGCAACATCTCGCTCGGCGGGCACATCGGCGGACTCGTCGCGGGCGCGCTCACCGCCGAAGCGATGCTGCGGGCCCGGAAGGTCGAGATGCCGGTGCTCGGCTACGTCGGCGCCCTGCTCATCGGCCTCGCCTCAATAGGGCTCGCCCTCGCCGTCGCCGGGTAGCTCGTATCCCGCCTGCTCCGCGAGCGCGATGCGACCGTCGCGCGGACCGTTCGCGAGCACTTCGTCGCCGGCCATGAGCGTGATGCGGCCGCGGGGTCGGTACACCCACCGGCCGCCGCGCCGGATCGCGAGCAGATGGAAGCCGGTGTCGTCGCCGACCTGCGTGCCCCCCACGACCGCGCCGTCGAGCGGGCTGCCCGCGGCCACCGGATACTGCACGACCACGTCGTCGGTCTCGCCGAGCGCGGCCGCGAGCACGGGATGCATCTCCTCGTCCTCTTCCACCAGCCAGACGAGCTGCTGGGCGGCGTCACCGACTTCCTCGGACGCGGCACCCAGGTGCAACAACCCCCGCAACCCCGATGGATCAACCGTCTCCGCCGCGGCGCGCAGCACCCACAGCTCGAGTTGCTCCCGCATCTCGTCGAGCCGGTCCTCGAGCTGGCTCACCTGCGCGGCGAGGCCCGAGTCGCGCAAGAGCAGGGCCGAATAGGCGAGTCCGACGGCCGCCTCGGAGACGTTCTTCATGTCGACGAGCACGTCGACGGCCCGGTCGAGGTCGGTGATTGCGGGATCTTCCTCGATCGCGGCGGTTCGCCACTCGGGCGCGCCGGCCAGCTCGCGGATCTCGGCGATGCCCTCCCGAGCGCCCCGCAGGATGAGCACGTCGTCGGGCAGCATGAGGTCTTCACCGCCCGGGTCGAAGATCCATTCGCGACCGCGCCGGAGCGCGACGACCCGCATCCCGACGTCCATCGGCAGCTCGACCTCTTCGAGCTTGCGGTCGGCGAGCGCCGAGCCGGCGCGCACCCGGACCCGGTGCGAGACCTCTTCGGCGGCCGCGAGGTCGGCGACCAACGCGGCCGGGATACCGAGGCGGTGCGTCACGATGCGCGACACGTCAACCGCGGCATTCCCCATGCGTTCGATGGCGGACACGACGTGCAGGACGCTCGACATCTGCTCGGCGTCCCGCTTCGAGCGCGCGGCAAGCACGCACACCTCGCGCATCTCGTGGATCAGATCGGTGAGACGCTCTTCGAGCTCACCCACCTCGTCGGCCATGCGTGTGTCCGCGAAGAACAACGACGCGTAGCCGAGGTCGACCATCAGCTCGGAGGTGTCCTTGGCCTCCGACAGCATGGCTTTCAGATTGCGCGGGGGTGCGTTGCGGGGTCGTTCGTCCATCAGCAGTTCGCCCGGCCCGGCATCAGCCGAGACCCATGATCACGATGGCCAGGATAAGCGACAACGCGCCCAGGAGGTCGAGGCTCGACGTGACCATCGGTACGCCGTAGTTGTCGGGGTCGAGTCCGAAGCGGTAGGTCGCGACCGCGGCGTAGTAGCCGACGATCACCGCCGCGGTCGTCGCCATGAAGCCGGCCAGGAGCGCCACGCCCATCATGTCGACCGCGCCCGGGCTCACCTTGTTCGCGACGCCGGCAACGACGATCGACGAGGCCCCGAGGAACACGAACACCGGGATCGCGTACATGTAGATGAGCAGCACGTCGTCGATCGCAGCCCGCCACGCGCCCCGCCCGGGCTCGAGCGTGCCGAGGTGCAGCTTGGTGGAGATCCGGGCCGCGAGGATCGCGCCGAGCGATCCCGAGTCCTCGAGGAACGCCGGCACGAGCACGAGGAGCGCCGGGAACGCGAGGAACGACTTGAGGCGGTGCTCGATCGTCACCCCCGCCAGGAGGTCGACGGTGCCGGCGAGCACGAGCACGGGCAGCGACTCGAGCACGATGCGGCGCAGGATCGGGAGCTTCGAGCGCAGGGTGATGACGAAAGCGGCGAGGGCGAGCGCCGCGCAGAGGATCGCGATCGCGGGCGTGACGAACCGGAAGCCGATGAGGTAGGTGGCCAGGAACAGGCTCGGCAGGGTCGCGATATCACCTGCCGCGGTGACGATCGGGGCGGCGACGTTGTCGAGGTCGAGGCTGCGATTCGCACAGAACGCCGCGACCGCGACCGTGATCACGAGCACGACGACCGACGAGATGACGGCTCCGATCACGGAGATCACCATGAAATCGACGACCGAGATCGTCGACGTGTTGAAGAACGCGACCGAGACCGCCTTCGCCAGCACTGCCAGCGCGGCCGAGATCGACAGGGAGAGCAGGATTGCCGCGCCGACGTTCTGCCCGAAGAGCGAGTCGAGTCGCCGCGAGACGTGGAACGTGCCGGCGTGGATCTGCGTGCCCAGCCGGCTGCCGAGGCCGCCGAAGATATTGCCGCGCATGCCGATCGCGGCCGGGATCAGGATGACCAGCCCCGGAAGGGTGGCGAGGGTGTCGGTGATCGAAGCGAGCGTGAGCCCGGTTACGAGATCGCCGCCCGAGGAGATAAGGAGCGCGATGAAGCCGGCGCGGACTCCGGCAGAGTCCGCGCGCACGAGCGCGACGAAACGCGCGCCGACGAGACGCGGGAAGCGAAGCAAGTCGAACTCGGTGGCTCGGACATCCGATGTACCTCCGGGGAAGCAACCAGGCTACCCCGTGGGATCACACGGTGATGCCGTAGAGCTCCGCCACGTTGTCATGGAGAATGCGCGCCCGAACGTCGTCATCGAGGTGCGCGGCATGCTCGGCGAGCATGGCCTGGCTGTTCGGCCACGTAGCGTCACTGTGCGGGAAGTCATTCGCCCACATCAGGCGTTCGTGGTTCATCTGATCCGCCATCCGGTACGCGACCCAGTCGTCTTGGAACGTGAGATACACGTGTTCCCGGAAGTACTCACTCGGCACCTTCGACAGCGCTCCCGCCGTCAGCCAGTTGCGATGGCGGTCGTAGGCATGGTCGGCCCGGTACATCCAGTGCGGCACCCAACCCGCGTCGGCTTCCACACAGACGACCCGGAGGTCGGGGTGACGCTCGAACACCGCGCCGAAGATCAGCACACCGATCACGTCCTGGTTCGCGCGCAGGATCGTCATGAACGAGTTGAGACGCGGACCCCGCACGTTCCCGAACGGGTCGCCGGTCTGGCGACTGGTGAGGATGTGGAACGACGGCGGTAGCGCGAGATCGACGACCGCGTCCCAGAACTCGTCGTACATGGGGTCGTCGTAGTCGGCGTTGGGCGGGAGGCCCGGGAGCATCACCCCGCGGAGACCGAGCGCCTTGATGGCTTCGAGATCCGCGATGCCCTCCGCCGGCGTGCGCAAGGCGGTCTGACCCATGCCGATGAGGCGTTGCGGCGCCGTTGCGCAGAACTCCGCGACCCATTGGTTGTACGCGTCGAAGCACGCGTGCTGGTAGTCGATGTCGGGGTCGTTGCACAGCAGCATGCCGACCGACGGGTAGATGACCTCGGCCGCGACGCCGTCGAGATCCTGATCGGCCAAGCGTGCGACCGGGTCCCAGCCGCCCGGCCAGAGCTCTTCGAAGTGCTTGCCGGTGTCGAGCCGTACTTCTTCGGTCGGGCGACCGGCCGCCGCGACCAGCCAGAACGGAACGAGACTCTTGCCGCCGTCGATCAGCATCACGTCGCCGAGCGTCTCGTCGTAGTGCATGCGTGGCGCGCGATCACGGAACTTGGGATCGATGCGATCGATGTAGGTGCCGGCCGGCTCGGTGACGTGCGAGTCGGCCGAGATGCAGCTTTGGACTGGTGCCATGACCCAAAGCTACGCCGACTCAGTGGAAGTCGCGTGAGTGCAGCCCGTCGGCGAGGCTGATCGGTAGGCGCGTGATCCGGCCCGCCACGACGTTGATCACGCCCTGGTGCTTCTCGAGCACGCCCCGGACCCGCAGGGCCGGCGCGCCGCGAGCCACCGTTCGGAACCGCTTCCATACGCCCTTCGCGCAGATGATGTTGATCAGCCCGGTCTCGTCCTCGAGGTTCAGGAACACCGTGCCCTTGGCGGTCGCCGGCTGCTGGCGATGGGTCACCACTCCCGCGACCTCGATCACGCTGCGATCGGCGAGATCACGCAGCTGCGCCGCGGTGACGACACCCTGGCGGTGCAACTCGTCCCGCACGAACTCCGTGGGGTGCTTGCCGATGCTGAGTCCCATCGCCCACAGCTCGGCGCCGACCGTCTCCATCTCGGTCATGCCGGGCAGCGCCGGCGCGTCGGCGCCCGTGACCATGCCGGGCAAGGTCTCGGTGATCGTGCCGTCGCGCCGCACGCTCGGTCGAGCGGCGTCGAGCGCGCCCGCGGCCCACAGCGCCGAACGCCGCGACTGGCCGAAGCAGTGCTCGAACGCACCGGCCGTCGCGAGCGCTTCGACCTGGTCGACGGTCGCGCCGGTCCTCCTCACGAAGTCTTCGAGATCGGCGAACAGGTGATCGGCGCGCTCGTCGTCGATGTGATCGAGCAGCGCGTCGTGCAGCCCGCGCACCGATCGCAGCCCGAGCCGCACCGCGAGATGAGACGGCTCGGCGAGAAAGCCCCGCACCGGGCGGCCGACGGCGTCGACGTCGGGAGTGCGCGGCTCGAGCGTCGCGTCGCGTCGTGACGTGTTGAGATCGGGACCGAGCACCTGCACACCGTGACGGCGGGCATCGCGCACGATCGTGTGCGGCGAGTAGAAGCCCATCGGCTGCGCGTTCAACAGCGCGGCCGCGAACTCCGCGCTGTAGTGGTACTTGACCCACGAGCTCGAGTACACGAGATAGGCGAAGCTCACCGAGTGGCTCTCGGGGAAGCCGAAGTTCGAGAACGCCTGGAGCTTCGTGTAGATCTCCTCGGCCGTGTCGCCGGTGATGCCGCGTTCGGCCATCCCCGTCATCAGGCGCTCGCGCATGCGCGCCATGCGTGCTTGCGAACGCTTGGATCCCATCGCCTGGCGCAGCTGGTCGGCCTCGGCCGCGCTGAACCCCGCGCAGTCGACCGCGAGCTGCATGAGCTGCTCCTGGAAGAGCGGCACGCCGAGCGTCTTCTTCAAGCACGGCTCGGTGAGCGGGTGGATATACGTGATCTCCTCCTCGCCGTTGCGGCGCCGGAGGTACGGGTGCACCGAGCCGCCCTGGATCGGTCCGGGCCGGATCAACGCGACCTCCACCACGAGGTCGTAGAAGTTCCGGGGCCGCAGCCGCGGCAGCGTCGCCATCTGCGCGCGGCTCTCGACTTGGAACACGCCGACGGTGTCCGCCGCGCACAGCAGGTCGTAGACCTCCTTCTCCTGCGGGATGGTCGCGAGATCCACGTCGACACCCTCGTACTCGCGCACGAGATCGACCGCGAGGTGCAGCATCGTGAGCATGCCGAGTCCGAGGAGGTCGAACTTCACCAGGCCCGCCGCCGCGCAGTCGTCCTTGTCCCACTGGAGAACGGAACGGCCTTCCATGCGCGCCCACTCGATCGGGCAGAACTCGAGCAACGGGCGGTCGGCCATCACCATCCCACCGGAGTGGATGCCGAGATGACGCGGAAAATCGATCACCTCGGCCGCGAGCTGCAGCGCGAGCGGCGGGATCGCCGGCGCCCGCGTGTAGTCGGGCGGCCCGTCGAGCGGCACCCCGTCTCTGGTGCGATCCCGTTGCGTCCGCTCGAACCGCCGCTGATACCGCTCCCCTTTGCGAACCGGCGTGGATATCAGGGGCGTGGGCCCTGATTTCAACGCCGGTTCGGAGGAGTTTTCTACGAGCTCGCCGAATGCCTCGGGGCCGGCGGCCCAGCGGTCGACCCATTTGCCCAGGGCGTCGGCCTGGCCGGGCGCGACACCGGCCGCTTTCGCCATCTCGCGCAGCGCCGAGCGCGGGCGGTACGTGATCACGTTGGCCACCTGCGCGGCGCGGTCACGTCCGTAGCGCTCGTACATGTACTGGATCACCTCTTCGCGGCGCTGGTGCTCGATGTCGAGATCGATGTCGGGGGGACCGTCGCGTTCGGGCGACAGGAACCGCTCGAACAGCAACCCGAGATCGACCGCGTCGGCCTTGGTGACACCGATCGCGTAACAGACGGCACTGTTCGCCGCGCTCCCCCGCCCCTGGCAGTAGATGTCGGAACGGCGGCAGAACTCCACGATGTCGTGCAGCAACAAGAAGTAGCCGGGAAAGCCGAGCTGTTCGATCACCGAGAGCTCGTACTCGATCTGGTGCAACGCCTGCGCGTGCTTGCGATGCGTCTCGGGATAGGCGATCGCGACACCCCGCTTCACGAGCTCGCGCAACCACGACATCTCGTTGTGGCCGTCGGGCACGGGATAGTCGGGCAGGCGCGGAGCCGCCAGCTTCAAGTCGAACGCGCATGCCCGCGCCACTTCGACCGTGCGATCGACGGCTCCCGGCCAGCGCGCGAACCGGCGCTGCTGTTCGGCGGGAGAACGCAAGTGCGCGAACGATCCGGCGGGCAACCAACCGTCGACCTCGTCGAGCGACCGCCGGCTCCGCACCGCGGCGAGTGCGGTCGCCAGCGGCCGGCGCGACGGTGTCGCGTAGTGCACGTTGTTGGTCGCGATCACATTCACGTTCGCCTGGAGCGCAAGCTGCACGAGGGCATCGTTGCGATGGCGGTCGAGCGGATCACCGTGGTCCCACAGCTCCACGAGCACGCGATCCCGGCCGAACGCATTCGTCAGCTCGGCCAGCGCGCGCTGGGCCGCGGCCGGGCCGTCACGTTGCAGGGCCGCGGGCACGTTTCCCTTGCGGCAACCCGTGAGCACGAACCAGTGATCGTTGTCCCGCGTCGCGGTGTTGCCGTCGAGATGCACCGGCGCCCGGGCAGCGGCAGCCAGTTGTGCGATCGACGTCCGCGGCGCGCCCTTCTCTCCCGCGAGCTGGGCCTCGCTGATCGCCTTCGCCAGCCGCGCATAGCCGGCCGGTCCCTGGGCGAGCACGATCAGGTGCTCACCGGCCGGATCGGGTATCCCGTTCGGGACCTTGGGGGCGCCGAGCGTCAGCTCCGCGCCGAAGACGGTCGGGAGATCGACCGCGCGCGCGGCTTCGGCGAAGCGGACCACGCCGTAGAACCCGTCGTGGTCGGTGATCGCCAGCGCCGCGAGCCCCAGACGCGCCGCTTCCTCCGCGAGCTCTTCGGGATGGCTGGCCCCGTCGAGGAACGAGAAGTTCGAATGGCAATGCAGCTCGGCGTACGCATCGTCCATGGCCCTACTCCGCTTGGGCGCGAGACCATACCGAACATATGTTCGATCAGGCAAGGGCGGCGAACCGGATCAAGATGCGTCCGTGCTGAGTGCGGATGACCTCGAACACTTCGCGGCCGAGGGCTTCATTTGTGTCCGCGCGGCGATTCCCCGAGAGACAGCCGAGGGATGTCGGGAGCTCGCGGCGGCGCAGCTCGACATCGATCTGGCCGATCCGACGAGTTGGCGGGAACCGGTGGTGCGTGGACTCGTGCCGGGTGAGCCGCTGCAAGAAGCGGCCAACGCTCCCCGCCTCCTCGACGCGATCCACCAACTGCTCGACCCCGATCACTGGGCACCGCGTCCGAACCTGGGACTGTTCGTCGTGCGTTTCCCCAGCGAGATCGACCCCGGCGACGCGGGTTGGCACATCGACTCGAGCTTCGACGACGGCACCGGAACGTGGAGGGTCAACTATCGATCACGAGAACGCGGCTTGCTACTCCTCTGTCTGTTGTCCGATGTCGGCATGGAAGACGCGCCGCCGCGCATCCAGCGCGGCTCGCACATGCAGATGCCGTCCTTGCTGCATCCGTACGGTGACGACGGCGTCCCCGGCCTGCACGCGCCACTCCCCGAACCGACCGACCGGATTGCGTTCGCGACCGGCGATGCCGGCGACGTCTACGTGTGCCACCCGTTCCTCGTGCACGCCGCGAACTGGCCCCACCGCGGCACGACGCCCCGCTTCATGGCCCAGCCGCCCATCTCGATCGACGACACGCTGCACCTCGACGGCGACATGAACAGCCTCTCACCGGTCGCGCGCACCGTCCGCTCCGCTCTGGACCAGCGGTAGGAAGGTGATGGTTTCGGTCGGGGCGAGCTCGATCTCGTCACCGAGCGCATGCTCGGCAACGCGCGACACGACGCTGCTCGGGATGTCATCGACGTCGTAGGTCGCGTGTACGTCGCTCACGAGCACGACGCCGAGCTTGCGTGACAGCGCGCCCCGGATGGTCGCGCTCACGCACATCTCCGACTGCACCCCGGCAACCGCCATGCGATCCACGCCGGCCGCGCGCAAGAGCTGCTCGAGCGAGGTGCCGTCGAAGCCGTCGTCGACCGTTTTGTTGACCAACGGCTCCGACGGCAACGGCGCAACACTCGGATGGATCGCCCATCCGCGCGTACCGGGCTCGTACTTGGAACCCGGCGCGCCAACGTTTCGCAGATGGACGACGAGCGCGCCGGCGGCGCGGGCGGCCGCCAACAACGCGCCGATCCGCGCCGTGACCTCAGCTGCCCGCGGGACTGCGGTCTCACCGTCGAGCAGCTCGTTCTGCGCATCGACCACCAGCAGCGCCAGGACCGGCTTCGGCCGCGTACCCATGTCGCCATTCTGCCCGCCCTCGAAAGACCCGGATAGGTTGCGCAACGTGAGCATCAGCTGGCTCGGCGAGGGCGTGACAACGAAGGGCGTGACCGAGCGTCGCTTCGACGTCGAGCGCGGCTCGCGCATGATCCCGGGTTTGCTGTGGACGCCCGAGACGGAACCGGCGAAGGCGTTGGTGCTCCTCGGCCACGGCGGCGGGGGCGACAAGCGACAGGGCTACATCCTCGCGTTCGCCCGGCGACTCGTACGGCACCACGGCTTCGCGGCCGCCGCGATCGACGGACCGGTCCACGGCGATCGCCGTGACCCAGCCGCCGGCGAGATCACTGCCGACGAATTCCTCAACGCGTGGCGCGAAGACCCGACGATCACCGACGAGATGGTGGCCGACTGGCGCCGCGTGCTCGACGTGCTGCAAGAACCCGCGGTTCTCGGCACCACACCGGTCGGATGGTGGGGCATCTCGATGGGCACGATCCTCGGGCTTCCCGTCGTCGCGGCCGAGCCCAGGATCTCCGTCGCCGTACTCGGTCTCGCCGGCATCGTCGGCCCGACGAAGCAACGACTCGCCGCCGACGCGGCATCACTGCGCATCCCGGTGCTGTTCCTGGCACAGTGGGACGACGAGATCTTCCGCAGAGACCGGGTGTTCGAGTTGTTCGGGGCGATCGGCTCGTCCGACAAGCGTTTCCACGCGAACCCGGGACTGCACCAGGACGTCCCCGCCGAAGAGTTCCTGGCGAGCGAGCGGTTCCTGGCCCGGACGCTCGCCCCGCGTTGAATCGCAGGCGCGTCAGGCGTCGGGCACGTTTGGTGGCACGAGTTGTGACGTGATCCCGCTCATGAGCTCGATCACGTCGCGACGGGCCATGCTGCGGAACCTGGCCTCCGCGGCGCGGTTGGCGGCACCCGCGGCGATCGACGGGGTCGTCCCGAGCGCGGCGAGCGCGTCGCGCACGACGTCAGCCGGTTCCATGACGCCTCTGAGCTCACCGCTCGCCGGCTGAGTCGACTGCCACCCGGGCGTCCGCGTGGAGCCCGGCCGGATCGCGATGACGTCGACACCGCGGTCACGAAGCTCGTACCAAAGGCCTTCTGCGAGCACGAGGTCGAACGCCTTGGTCGCGGAGTACAGCGCGACGTTCGCAGTGCCGGTCTCGGCCGCGAGCGACGACATGACGATGATCCCGCCGCGCCCTCGCGCGGCCATGCGCGCGCCGAGCTCGTGCACGAGCACGACGGGCGCCCGGCAGTTGATGTCGATCGCCGTGAGCAGGGCCGCGAGGTCGGAGTCGAGAAACGGGCCGACGGGCGACCACGCCGCGTTCGCGACGAGCAGACCGATCTCGAGGTCGCCGACCGTGCTTCGTACCGCTTCGAGTAGGCGCTCGGGCGGCTGACCCAGGTCGACAACCGCCGTCACGATGTCGACCGCATCCGGGACCGACCGCAGCTCGTTCGCGGTCGCGTCCAACGCCGACTCGTCGCGGTCGAGGATCACGAGGTCGATCCCCATCGCGGCGATCTGGCGGCAGTACTCGGCGCCCATGCCGATCGCGCCACCGGCCACGAGCGCGCGCGGCCCGTACCGGCCGGCGAATGTGACGCGGTCGACGGGCGGCAACGCGGCGTGGTCGTCGGGCACCGCCGCACCGTACCGGTTGTCAGCGAGATCGAATCAGCGCGGCTACGGTCCGGCTCGTGCGCGATGGAGAGTGGGTCAGGTTCGTCATCCGGTTCGAGATCCGTGATGCGGACCGCTTTCGGGAGATGGCCGACGCGATGGTGGCAGTGAGTCGCGACGAACCGGGCACCGTCGTCTACGACTGGTACCTCGACGAACCGGCCGGCAAGGGAACGCTGTACGAGGCCTATGCGTCCCCCGAGGCACTCCGGGTGCACGGCAGCGGCGCGGTGTTCACGGAGTTGGCCCCGCGGTATCTCGACGCGCTGCGCGTCATCTCCGTCGATGTCTTCGGAGCGGCGGCGGATCTACCCCGCCGCGACGTGCTCGGTGCGCCCACGACCTGGTGGGGTGCGCCGATCGCCGCCGTCACCACCGCCGGTTGAACCTCGCGCCTCGGGCCTAGTCGTAGATCGCTTCGATGCCGGCGCGTCCGGATTCCACGACGACGATGCACGCGACGTCGCCGGCATCGGCACAGTCGACGACAACCTGCCAGCGCGCGCACCGGCGGCGCGCGGGCGGATCCCACCAACGCACGTCGGATGCCCACGGTCCGGCCCAGCCGCGTACCGGTCCGCCTCCACCGGGCAACGCCGCGCACCGCACGCGCGCCGGTGCCGCCGACTGCTCACCCCGACCCGAAACGACAACCGCGCTTCCCCCTTCGTCGCTCAGCTGCGCGGGTACGGCGGGATCGAGCACGCGCGCCGGAAACGGCGGTGGTAGCGAACCCGGCCACGCCGTCGGGAACGTGTCGACCACCAATGGCCGTTGCGGTTCGCGCGCTTCACCCCACGGCACCCACCGCACCTGCTCGGCGGGCGTGCGACCCCCCTGCACCACCGCGGTCACCACCGCCTCGAAACCGACCATGCCCTGCACGCGAGCGAGCGCGCGATCCGCACGGTCGTGCGCAGCTTGATCACCGCCCCAAAACCCGAGCTGACGACCGTCGGCCGGAACCACCTCGTCGGGGATCAGCCGCAACAAGCAGAGACCACCCGTGGTGTCTTCGTATTCCTGGTCGCACTCGCT
>JBBQER010000028.1:0-40528 GCA_038320885.1 Acidimicrobiia bacterium | reverse complement strand
AGCAACGGCGGCCGTGCCCACGAGCATCCGGCGCCGCACGAACGGCGCCGGAATTCGTCGGGTGCTGGTCGTGGTCATGGCGCCTCCACACGGGCCGGGCGGATGAACTCGAGCTGCCGGAGGAACACCGGGATGAGTGCCGCGCGCTCGGCGGTGGGATCAGCCGAGGTTGCGATGTGGGTCGCGAGCGCGTTGCCGGCCGTCAGCAACACGCGCGCCAGCGCGGCGAGCGGCTGTTCGGGGATCTCGGTGATGACGCCGTGGTCGATCAGGTCGCGCAAGCCGGCGATGACCGCATTGAGGCAGTACACGTCGTCGATCTCGCGCCAGGCTTCGAGGCCCATCGCCGCCGGCGCGTCGACCATGAGCAGCCGCAGTGCCGGGTGGTCGGCGACGTTCAGGAACGCGGTCCACCCGGCCACGAAGAGATCCCACGCCTCGGGCTCCGCCAGCGCGGCCTCGAGCACCCGCTCGATGAGCTCCTCCTGGATCTCGATCACGACGGCCCGCAGCAGGTCGAGCTTGTCGCCGAAGTGGTGATAGAGCGCGCCGCGGGTGACGTGCGCGGCGCTCACGATGTCGGCCGTCGACGTGGCGGCGTAGCCCCGCTCCTCGAACAACCGCCGGGCGGCACTGACCAGCGCCGCCCGGGTCGCTGCTGTTCGCTCGGCGTTGGTGCCCCGGGCCGGTCCCATTCACATACATACTGCATGTAGGTAGATCAGGACGCAAGCCGAAGGGTCCCAGAGCGCGACCTTTTCACATCCTTTTCTCATCAAACGCGAATCGGTCACGGTAAACGGTGCCTTTCCACATCAAAGTGCCGAGGCCGCGCCGAACTCGGTCTCCTCGGCGGCGCAGTGGTTGCCGGCCGTGTCAGGTGTACCGGGCGATCGCGGCGGTCGCCGACCCGACGTAGCCGCCGCCGAACTTGATCGCGTGCACGACGAGCGGGGCGATCTGGTGCAGCGCCACGCGATCCTCCCAGCCGGCCTCGAGCGGGTACGCCTCGGCATAGGCCGCGAAGCACTCGCCGGCAAACCCACCGAAGAGCCGCATCATCGCGAGGTCGAACTCGCGGTGACCGCCGTGGGCCGCGGGATCGATCAGCCAGCTCCGACCGTCGATGCCAACCAGCCGATTGCCCGCCCAGAGGTCGCCGTGCAACCGCGCCGGCGGTTCGCCGGTGTCGAACGCGGCGAGCCGGCTCGCAAGCAGTTCGAGGTCGGTGATCGTCGCCGGCGCGAGCGCGCCGCCATCGCGTGCCAACCGGGCAGCGGCAACAGGCGGCTCGCCGCGTAGAACTCGGGCCAGGTCGCGCCGGCTTCGTTCGGCAGTCCCCGACTCCCGGTGGTGCGCCGATCCTCCCGCCCGAACGCCGGCGCGCCGGCCCGATGCATGCGCGCCAGGCCGAGACCGAGATCGGGTTCCGTGCTGGGCCGGGCCCGGCCTTCGTCGATCCACTCGAGCACCAGATGATTCGGCGGGTCGTCCGACACCGCGAGCACCTCCGGCACCGCGACCGCGTCCGCGTCCCGCAACCATGACAGACCCCGCGCCTCTGTCGTGAAAAAGCCCGGCGGCGACGACGGATGCGTCTTCGCGAACACACGCCGATCGTCGTCGAGCTCGACGGCGTACGCGAGCGCAACGTCACCGCCGTGCACCCGCACCGCTCGCGCGATCGACGCCCCGAGGTCGGCCTCGATCGCGCACCGCAGCGCGTCGTCCATCCGGTGCAGGGTACGCGGGTGGCCGGGCTCGAGCGGCCTAGGTGACGCTCGGGCTCGTTCGGGTCATCATGGTGGCGTGACGGAGGCGGCGGGGACTGGTCGCAGCACGACGACGGTCACGGTCCTGTTCTGTGATCTCGTCGGGTCTACCGAGCGTCAGTCGCGCCTGGGCGACGATGCGAACGACGAGTTCCGCCGCCGGCTCTTCTCGGCGCTTCGCGCTGCCGTGGGCGCGGCGCGCGGCGAGGTGGTGAAGACCATCGGTGACGCGGTGATGGCAGTGTTCCGCGCGAGCACGGTCGACGGTGTGACCTGCGCGGCCCTCATGCATCGTGTGGTTCGCGCCCTCGATGTGGAGCATCCCGCGCGGCTGCGAATCGGCGTAAGCGCGGGCGAGGCCGCGGAAGAAGACGGTGACTGGTTCGGCACGACGGTCGTGGAGGCGGCGCGTCTGGAGGCGATCGCGGCGCCGGAGCAGACTCTGGCCGCCGACGTCGTGCGCGTTCTGGTCGGAAGCCGGGGAGGCTTCGAGTTTCGTCGCATTGGTGAGCGCACATTGAAGGGGTTGCCCGAGCCGATCTCGGTCTCCGAGGTCATCGCCGACGAATCGTCGGCTGTGGTCGCGGCCGCAGCCGACCGGATGGACGGTCACACCGGGAGATCAGGGACCCAGATCGGCGCGGTGCCGCCCTCGCTGCCGAATGCGCTCGCAGTCGCCGCGGCACCGATCATCACCGGGCGGTCCGACGAGCTCGACGCATTGCGGGCGGCGTGGGCGCGTGCGTGCGCCCCGAGCGTCGATGAACCACGTCGGGTCGTCATGGTGAGCGGCGAACCGGGGATCGGCAAGACGCGTGTCGTCGCCGAGTTCGCGAGGGCGGTCGCCGAGTCGGGCGGCCACGTCCACTACGGCCGCTGCGACGAAAATGGCGCCGCGCCGTTCCTGCCGTGGATCACGGTGCTGGACGCGCTGATCGCCGAGACCTTGACCGAGGTATTCCAGTCGCGGCGCGCGGACGCGGCGGAGCTACAGCGCCTGTGTCCGCAGATCGCGAATCGACTGGACCTTCCCGCACAGGAGGTCGCCGATCTCGAAGGCGAACGCCTCCGACTCTTCGCAGCGATCGAACACATTCTGATCGCGACGTCGGAGCGCAGCCCGACACTGATCGTCGTCGACGACCTGCACTGGGCCGATCAGTCGTCGCTCCTGCTGCTCGCGCGCCTCGCGTCGCTCGACGTGGCGGGAAGGTTCCTCATCGTCGGCACGTACCGTGACACCGACCTCGAACGAGCTCATCCGCTGTCGGCCACCCTCGCCGACCTGCGGCGAGCCCGGCGCGTAAACCGCGTCTCGCTTCGATGCCTCGACCTTGACGCGACCGCGACGCTCATCGCGCTGCGCGCCGGCGCGACGCCTGACACTGCACTCTCCGCCGCCGTGTTCGCGGAGACCGACGGCCATCCGTTCTTCGTCGAAGAGGTGTGCGCGTATCTGGTGGAGACTGGACGCGCGCGCGTGTCCGAAGACGGCCTCACGACCGCGGCAGACCTCGACCAAATGGGCATCCCCGAGGGCGTGCGCGACGTGCTCGGGCACCGGTTCGAACGACTCTCGTCTCCGGCGATCGACGCGATGCGGGTCGCCGCCGTCATGGGCTCAGTGTTCGACATCGCCGTGCTCGAAGAGCTCGAGCTGGAGCGCGACGCCGTGCTCGACGGCATCGAGGAAGCAACGCTCGCCGGGCTCGTGCGCGAACGCGACGACGCGTTCGGCCACTACGAGTTCTGCCACGCGCTGGTACGCAATGCCCTCGTCGACGAGATCAGCGGCGTGCGCCGCGTGCGCTTGCACCGGCGCATCGCGGACGCGATCGAGCGCACGCGACGGGACCTGACCGCAAGAGATCTCGATGCGCTCGCGTACCACTACGCGCAAGCCGCGGCCGACGGTGATCTGACGAAGGCGGTCGAGTACGCGTGCCGCTCCGTCGAACAGGCGATCATGCGCGCCGCGTACGACGAGGCGAACGTCTACCTCGAGCGCGCCTTCGAGGTGACCGCTCTCGCCCGCGACGACGCGAGCACAGCGCGGGCAGAATTGTTGGTCGCGCGAACCGAGCTGCTATGGCGCACGCGCACCGCGACATCAGAAGATGCGACGGAAGCCGCGACGGAAGCCATCGCGATTGCCCGCTCGGTGGGGGCGCCCGCGCTGTTCGCCAAGGCCGTATGCGCTCTCGGGCGTTCCACCGGGGCCAGGGTCTACCGCGAGGTCGTCGAGCTCGTGGACGAGGCCCTCGAGGGTCTCGGAGACTCCGATGATGCTCTCGCCATACAGCTCCGAGGGTTACGGCTGTTCCATCGCGGCTTGGGCGGTGGAATCAGGGCCGGCGACGACGCCGAGGGCCGCACCCTCGTCGACGCGGCCCGGCTCACCGGGGACGCGGATGCACTGATCGCGGCATTGACCGGCGCCAGCACCGCGCTCCGAGGCTCGCCCGATCTCGACGATCGACGCCGCTACGCCGAGGAGTGGATCGATGTCACAACCAGCCATCCCGACCAATTGTCATTCGGCTCGGCGTACCAGGTACTCGCCTCCATCGACCTCGCCTCGGCCGATCGAGCCGGCTTCCTGCGAGATGTCGCGGAGTACGGGCGCGTCCGCGCCGAAGTCGGCACCGCGGCGGGATGGGCGTGGGACGAAATCGGGACGACGACCGACGCACTGATGGGCGGCAGATTCACCGAGGCCGACGAGCGGATCACCCGCTTCCTCCACGATGATTCTGGGGCGCTCGTTGCGCTGCTCGCGCAGCTCCTCTGGCTACGCGCCGAGCAAGGACGAATCGTCGAAATCTATCGGACGTTGACCGGGTTCGCGGCCGCGGCCGAGACCTATCCGAACGTCGTGCCGATGCTCGCGTTCGCACACGCGCGACTGCAGCAACGGGAACAGTCGATTTCGATGCTTCACCCGGCGTCGGTCGACGACTTCGCGATGCTTCCTCGCAGTTGGAGCTGGCCGGTATCGCTGGCAATGCTCGCCGAAGCTGCCACGGTCACCGGCGACGACCGCTTCTCGACTGCCCTCGCTCGCGAGCTCGAGCCCTACCGGGGCCAGCTCCTCCCAATGATGGAGATCCTTTGCGTGGGCGCGGCAGATCGCTACCTCGCGATGCTCGGCGCGGACATGGGCAGAATTGACGAAGCGATAGCAGGGTTCACCACCGCGTACGAACTCGAAGCGCGCTACCCCGCGCCGCCACTCATGGCGCGCACGCAGTACTGGCACGCGCGGACACTCGCCACGCACGCCGACGCCCACGCGGAGGCAGAGCGCATGCTCGACGAATGCATCAAGATCGCCGAATCGCTCGGCATGCGCGACCTCGCAGGCGACGCGAACGTCCTCCGCTCCTCCTTCTGACTGGAGGCGACTCGTTGCGCCGGCGACCGGCACACGAGCATCGGTAGTGCAGCCGCTACGCGACGCGTGGACGCGCGCGCTCGATGATCGCGTTCGTATCGATGCCGACTGGCAGTGTCCCGAACGCGTGGCCGCCATCACCGGTCAGCCGGGAAGCACAGAAGGCGTCCGCGACGAACGCCGGCGCGTGGCGCACCAGGAGCGAACCTTGGAACACCGTCGCGAGATGCTCGACGAGACGACGCGCCCGCGACTCGATCTGGTCGAGATCCTCGCATTCCTTGCGCAGGCCGGTGATGCTGCTGTCGAGTCGTTCGTCGCCGCCGGCTGCGAGCTCGACCTCCGCCCAGTACGCGTCGAGTGCCGCAGGCTCACGGGCGATGGCGCGCAATACGTCGAGGCAGATGACGTTGCCCGACCCTTCCCACACACCGTTGAGCGGGCTCTGTCGAAACAACCGCGGGAGGTCTGATTCCTCGACGTAGCCCGCGCCGCCCAGGCACTCGAGCGCTTCCGCGGCGTGCTGCGGAGCACGCTTACATGTCCAGTACTTGATGATCGGTGTGACGAGTCGCTTGATGCGCTGCTCGTGCTCGTCGTGGCCGTCGGCTTCGAACGCCCCGGCCAACCGCAGAGCGGCGGCGGTCGCCGCCTCGGACTCGAGAACAAGGTCGGCAAGTACGTTGGCCATCAACGGCTGCTCGTCGAGCAGCGCGCCGAACGCGGCGCGATGATGCGTGTGCCACGTTGCCTGCGCGACACCTTGGCGCATGATCGACGTCGAGCCGAGAATGCAGTCGAGGCGGGTGTGGTTGACCATCTCGATAATGGTCCGCACTCCCCGCCCTTCCTCGCCGACGAGCTGACCGCATGTGTCGACGAGCTCGATCTCGCTCGACGCGTTCGATCGATCGCCGAGCTTGTCCTTGAGCCGCTGAATGTGGATCGCATTGCGAGTGCCGTCGGCGCGCCAGCGCGGCACCAAGAAGCACGAAAGTCCCTTCGGCGCCTGGGCCAGCATCAAGAACGCGTCCGACATGGGTGCCGAGCAGAACCACTTGTGGCCGGTCAACGCGAACCCGTCGACAACCGGCCGCGCCACTGTCGTGTTGGTGCGCACATCCGAGCCGCCCTGCTTCTCGGTCATCGCCATCCCGCAGGTTGCGCCGGCCTTGAGTTCCGAAGGCCGGTTCGACGGGTCGTACTCGCGTGCCGTGAGTCGCGGCTCCCACTCATCGGCAATGTCCGGCGCGTGCCGCAGCGCGGGTATGACGGAATACGTCATCGAGATCGGGCAGATGTGCCCACCGTCGACCTGGTACCAGACGATCACCTTCGCCGCGCGTGCGACGTGAGCACCCGCGCGATCGTCGGCCCACGGCGCGGCATGCAATCCGTGGCCGACGGCGACCGTCATCAAGTCGTGGTAGGCGGGGTGATAGCGCACGACATCGACGCGGTGTCCGTATCGGTCGTGCGTGAGCAGCACCGGCGGATTTTCGTTCGCTCGGCGACCGAGATCCTGCGCTTCAATCGACCCGGCTCGGATCCCGAGGTCGTGCAGCTCGTCTTCGCCCCACGCCGCACCCTCACGGTCGAGCGCCTCGACCAACGCGACGTCACTGCCGAACACGTCATAGCCACTCAGCGGCGGTGGCTGATTCGTGACCTCGTGCGTTTCGAATCGCGACGCCATGCGCGCGAGATTAGGCACCGCAAGGGTCGCTGTCGCAGCACTCGATGACTCAGCTCCTGATGTTGACAAGTGGCGCCACACGCCGCCATTCGCACTCTTATGAGAGAAGCGGCGTTTAACGGTGC
This sequence comes from Acidimicrobiia bacterium, assembly GCA_038320885.1. GTDB lineage: Bacteria > Actinomycetota > Acidimicrobiia > IMCC26256 > PALSA-610 > JBBQER01. Next base: position 33,541 of record JBBQER010000028.1, on the reverse strand, counting down.
GGATTCGCGCATTGATGTGGAACCGTGACGCGGCCGCGCGAGGGTTACGGAATGTGCAATCCGCTGATGCTCCGGGCGACCACCAAACGCTGGATCTCGCTGGTGCCTTCGAAGATCGTGTAGCTCACCTCGCCCAGTACGACGAGTGCGCACACGTCCGCTGAGTGGGCTCGACTCGGTCGCTCAGTCCACGAGTGCGACGAGTAGTGCGGAGTTGTAGGGATGAAAGTAGGGATGCGATCACGAGATCCGATCGGGTCACTCTCCACGCGCGGAGATCACCGAATGTGCAGCTCCACTCTCCGGGGTGCGGCCGCAGAGAGACCGCGTCGGGAAACGTCGGTCAGACGGGGTGGGGTGAGGGAAGAGCGGGACCTCGACGCTGGATCGCGAGGACTCGGAGGTCGGTACGGGCGCGGACGGTGATGTCGCTCGGGGTCGTCGTGCTGCGTTCCACGCGCGCGCCGGCAGGGAGCAGAAGCGCCCAGCCAGGTGTTTCGACGATGGCTTCTCCGTCGACGACGACGATCGCGCCGAGCCACCGATCGCCATGCTGAACGATGGTGTAGCCGGCCGGTAGGTCGAGCCGTTCGGCAGAGCATGCCAGGGCGGCCAACTCCCTACGGCTGCACCGCTCGAAGCCGGGGATGCTGCGGAGTTGGGCCGAGTAAGCGCTCATGAGACGAACATACGGATTCGAACGGGCGTGGTCATCGGCGACCGGGATGATGCGCATCCGTCTGTGGTCGGATTCGTCGATCGACCGTGGTCGGATGTCTCAAGGGGTACGACGCTCGTAGGCTGGAATCCGTGGCTGTTGCGGTGGATCGCAGAGCATCGCTATTGCGGGTCGCCCGCATCTCCTGGTTCGTGCCCGTCGCCGTGGCGATTTGGGTCCTCGTGCAACGTTGGAATCAGCCGCATCTCGGTCGCAACATCGCGCTCTTGACGCTTGCGCTCGTCCCGATCACGGCCCACGACTTGTACGCAGCGCGAGTGAGCTGGCTCCGAGACATTCCTGAGGCTGTGTTGTCGTTGCCGATCGTCTTGGTCGTGCTCGTGTTGGCGTGGCAGCCGGTCGCGAGCGACTTCGCCCCGTTCTTGCTCGTGCTCGTTACAGCCAGATCCACTCTCAAGGGACGCTACCGCGACGGTATTGCGGTACTGCTCGCCTCGGCTGCGGTGATGATCAGCGTCGACGCGGCGAGCCGATTCTCAGGATCGATCAACTGGGTCCTGGGACTCGGGCTCGCGTGGATCGGCGCGTGTTCGGTACGGTCGATGTCTCGACTGATCGACGAGCTGATGATTGCGCAGGCCGACCTCGCGGAACGTGCGGCTGCCGACGAACGCCGGCGCATCGCCCACGAGATCCATGACGTGATCGCACACTCTCTGTCCGTCGCTGCGCTGCACATCACGGGGGCGCGCATGGCTATCGGTCGGGACCCTGACGAGGCGATGCGTGCGTTGCAACAGGCGGAACGCCTCGCACGGGACAGTCTGGCGCAAGTGCGATCCGCGATCGGAGTGTTGTCACCGTCAACCGAAGGCATCGCGCCCGCGTTGCCGACCGCGGTCGACATTCCAACGCTCATCAAAGAGTTCACCGACGCCGGTGTCAGCGTGGTGCTCGACGTGCGGGGTGATGTCGCCGCGCTGTCGCCGACGCTCGGCCTGACGTTGTATCGCGTGACTCAAGAGTCGTTGAGCAACGTGATCCGTCATGCCCCAGGCGCTTCCGCAAGTGTGGGCATCCGCGCCTCCGCGCAGCTCGTCTCGCTTTCGGTGAGGAACTCGGTCGTGAACAGCGCAACCGTCGTCACGGGAGGGCGCGGGATCTCGGGCATGCGGGAACGCGTCGCCGCGCACGGCGGAACGCTCGACGCGGGTACCACCGACGGTCAGTGGTTCGTACGGCTGACCGTGCCCATCGAGGTGTCCTGCCCGTGATCCGGGTCCTCCTCGTCGACGACCAACAGCTCGTGCGCGAAGGCCTGCGCCGAATATTGCATCCCGACGAAGGATTCGAGATCGTAGGTGAATGCACCGACGGCGACGAAGTCGTCGATGCCTCGACCCGTCTCCGTCCTGACGTGGTCGTGATGGACATCCGCATGAAGCGAGTCGACGGTGTAGAAGCAACCCGCCGGTTACGCGAGGATCCCGACGCGCCGCCAGTGCTCGTACTCACGACGTTCGACGATGACGAGGTGCTCGCCGCGTCGCTGCGCGTCGGAGTATCGGGCTTTCAGCTCAAGGACGCTCCGGGAGAGGACATCATACGCGCCGCGCAGACAGTGGCCGCGGGTGGGGCGTGGCTCGATCCTGCCGTCACATCTCGTGTACTCACGGTGTACCGCACGACACCGACGACGCCGGCCGACGGCGCAGCCGTCATCGCCCAGCTAACCGCGCGGGAGCTCGATGTCCTTCGCAGCATCGGTCGAGGTGCAACCAACCCCGAGATCGCAGCCGAGCTCTTCGTAAGCGAAGCGACGGTGAAGAGCCACGTCGGACACATCTTCACCAAGCTGGGTTTACGCGACCGCGCCGCGGCAATCATCTTCGCGTTCGATCACCAACTCGTGAGCCCCTCATAGACGCGGCGAATCGGGCCTTGAAGGCAGCACCGTGCCGCGTCGCCGCATTGCGCAGAGAGATCATGCGTCAGACCGGACGGGTCTCGGCCTGCTGATCTCCGAGAGCGTCGTCACGCGCCACTTTGCGACGCTGATGAGGAAGGTGACGTTGAGCGGCGCCGATTCACGTCTGATGTGAAGAGGTGACGCGGGCGGCGAGAAAACGTGACGGGTTACGGGATGTGCAAGCCGCTGATACTGCGCGCCACGACCAACCGCTGGATCTCACTCGTGCCTTCGAAGATCGTGTAGCTCGACGGTCTAGCTGCGAGTTGTAGGGATGAAAGTAGGGATGACAAGTCTCCTACCCGTGGGGTATACTTTGGTATGCCTCGCGGAAACCCGTCTCCCAAGATGGCCATCACGGTCGATCCCGACGTTCACGCCGGCATCGTCGCGGCTGCCGATGCCGATGGAATCAGCGTGTCGGCGTGGATGACGGAAGCAGCGCGCCGAGCACTCGTGATCAGAAACGGACTCGCGGCAGTCGCGGAGTGGGAGGCACAACACGGCTCGCTCACTGGCGAAGAGCTCGATTCCGCGCGGCGACGACTGACGAGTCGAGGACGACGCACTCGCCGTAGCGCATGAACCCGGCGGTCTACGACGCTGGCGCCCTCATCGCCGCCGATAAGAACGAGCGGGCGATCTGGGCGGAGCATCGCGTCCGCCTCGAGGCCGGCGTTATCCCCCAAGTCCCTGCGCCGGTGGTAGCGCAGGTGAGCAGATCCGGTCGCCAGGCGCAGCTGCGTCGGTTGCTGCGAGGTTGTGACGTCGCCGCGTTCACGGAGTCTGATGCACACGCGAGTGGACGTCTTCTCAATCGCTCGAAGACAAACGACGTCGTCGACGCCGCGGTGGTCGTCCTAGCAGTCGCGCACTCGGCCGAGATCGTGACTTCGGATCGCGACGACATCGCGCACCTGCTCACTGCAACACGCGCGTCGCTACCGATCGTCGACGCGTAGGCTCAGCCTGCACATCGCTACGGGATGTGGAGGCCGCTGATCGATCGGGCGACCACCAAGCGCTGGATCAGGGGTTCGTGCGGGCAGTGCTCGCACGTCCGTCGAGCGGGCCCGATTCAGCCGGCGAGTCCGCCGCATCCGCCTCTTGCGCGGGAGTTGTGGGGATGAGGGTAGGGATGGAGCATCGCGCCGCGACGCGTAGGCAGATGGTTTGCGCCGGACTGCATCTCGCGCGATCGACGCGCGACGACCGGTCTGCAACATCGGTAGCACGGCCGACATCAAGCCGTCTCGCAGTTGCTTCGCGGACCGTCGCCACGAGGTCGACTTTTGGCGAGAGTTCGTAGGGATGGAGTAGGTATGAACGGTCCGGACACAGCCGGATCCGATGCCGAATGCGTTTGACTTTCTTACGAAGCCACCGGCAAGGGATCGACGACAGGTTCCGTCAGGTCTATGGCCACCAGACGCCGCGGGTGAAGTATGCGACCGCACCGACGACGACGAGCAAGAACCCCAGGCCGACTGACCGACGTGCGATCGAATTGCGATGCGGCGTACTTGGTTCGCGCTGATTCGTTTCGAAAGCGTCGTAGACCGCTGGAGTCGCCAGCACGACGATGAGCGCGAGCAACGCAATCCAGAAGCTGACCCAGTTCAAGCGGTCTTCGTTCACGCTGCTTCGGACCGCAGCGGCGCTCGCCGTAGTTATCGCATCATTTCGCGCTTGGACCGCGCCGAGGTAGGACTGAACCTGATCTCCGAAGAGCGTCTGCGCATCATGGGACAGCTCGGGTGCAATGGTGGACGGAATCTCGGGAGCCGTAGGCGCAGCTGGGAGCGCATCCGTTCTACTCGGTGCAATGAACGGTGCTGCAATAAAAGCCACACCGAAGCCGAGACTCAGGACACTGGCCCGGATCGTTCACCGCCGGTTCCGCACAACCGTGTTGATCCAACGCACAAGGAAGAAGGTTCTCCCTTGCTGCCTTGCGTCAAGATTGCCGGCGTTGGCGTAACCGACCGTGTCCCCACCGTGCTTCACGAAGGCGAGGTATGCGGTCGCAAACGCGATGGCGAGGCCGAGGAAAGCGACGGCGTAGACACCGCGCACGGGCAGCGGATGATCCGTTACCGAAAAGACGAGGCCTAACAATGCAGTGTAAAGCGCGGCTATCGCTGCTGCGGCCGTCTGTATATATTTCGCGCTGTCCCTCGCGCGCTCGACACTGCCCTTCGAGATCTCGACGATCGTCGTGTGATACAGCTTCGAGAGTTCGGCCTCGCTCGCACGAGTCGCCACCTCGACGTCCCAGCGAGCCTTGGTGCCGATCTTCTCAAGTTCCAGCTCGCGCGTTAGTTCCAGCTCGTGATCCTTTTGCGCGTTTGCGCGTTCCGATGCGGCGAGGCCGTCAGCTGCCGTCAACTCGTGTTCGAGGCGAATCTTCTCGCATTCTCCACACGGCTCGGCGGCGACGTCGTCATGCGGTTTCGGCATGATCCTCCACTCGCTTTATCGCGGCATCCATTTCAGGCGTGACGATCGCGGTTTCGACGACGGCGTCTATGCCCTTTAGGTCAACAGACAAACCCGGAAGCGCTGGATGCGACGGGGTCCCACCCCTCGGAAAATGAACGAGAATACCCTCAACGCCTTTGAACTCGTCGCTCGGAAAGTATCTCGGTGTCACAAAATGTCCACTGGTCGGCGGTCATGAGTCAAAACCTACGCGGCGAGATTTGTCTTGTCGACACATATCTCTGTTCGGTTTTCGGCCGTTTGGGGCCATCAAGGCACCTTCGAGGGCTTTGGCGATCCGCGATAGCCCGAGTCGATTTTCGATCGGCCCGCCGATGCAGTGGCCCTCAGAGAGAGGGGCACGTTCACAACACGACACAAGCGATTTGCCTTAGCGGCCGATCGCACCCGCGAGCCCGTCAAGGGTCCGGTGCGCTGCGCGCCCTCGCACGTCACCATCGATCGGTCCTTCGGTGCAGCTTCGGAATGAAGATGCGTTCTCGCAAGCCGCGACTAGCTACGGGGTATTGAGAATCAGTCGAAGCAGACGTGAGCGGCTCAGACGAAGTCTCAGCACGCAGTCTCGAATCAGGGAATTGTGCACGTCGCCTTGACATCGATGATGCACCGCGGGTCCACCAACGACGCGGCACGTTCGAGGTGGAACGGTGACGCTTTGGCGGCACTAATTCGCGTCTGGTGTGAAAAGTGACGCCGCGAAGCGCGGGCTACGGGATGTGCAGACCGCTGATCGCGCGAGCGACGACCAACCGCTGGATCTCGGACGTGCCTTCGAAGATCGTGTAGATCTTCGAGTCGCGGTGCCACTGCTCCACCGGGTGCTCTTTCACGTAACCCGCGCCGCCGAGGATCTGAATCGCCTCTTCGGTCACCTTCACCGCGACCTCGCCCGCGTAGAGCTTCGACATCGAGCCTTCACCGGCGGTGAATTCCTTGCCGGTCGAGCTCATCCAGCAGGCCCGCCAGACGAGCAGCCGGGCCGCATCGATCGTCATCTTCATGTCGGCGAGCTTGAACGCGATCGCCTGGTTCATGATGATCGGGCGGCCGAATGCAACCCGCTGCTTGGCGTACTCGAGGGCGTACTCGTAGGCGGCACGCGCAATGCCGAGCGCCTGTGCGCCCACCAGCGGTCGGCTCGCTTCGAACGTGCTCATCGCGGCCTGCACGCGACTCGACTTGCCCTCGCGCGCACGCGCGAGCCGGGCGTCGAGCTTCTCCTTGCCGCCGAGCAGGCAGTGACCGGGAACGCGCACGTCGGTGAACACCACCTCAGCGGTGTGACTGGCGCGGATCCCCATCTTCTTGAACTTCTGGCCCATCGCGAGACCGGGCGTACCCGGCGGAACGATGAACGACGCGTGCCCGCGGCTCTTCAACTCGGGCTCGACCGCGGCGACCACCACGTGCGTGCACGGAACGTGCGTGATGCCGCCGTTGGTGATCCACGTTTTCGTGCCGTTGATCACCCACTCGTCCTTGGCTTCGTCGTAGACCGCGCGCGTGCGCAATGACGACACGTCGGAGCCGGCGTCGGCTTCACTCACCGCGAAGGCGGCGACGCGTACGTCGTCGGCGGTCCCGAAGCATTGCGGCACCCACTCCGCGATCTGCTCGGGCGTCCCGTTGCCGAGAATGCCCGAGACGCCGAGCGTCGTGCCGAGGAGCGCGAGCGTGATGCCGGCGTCGCCCCACGCGAGCTCTTCGGAGACCACCGGGAACGTGATGCCGGTCGGATCGCCGAACGCGTTGGCGATGAAGTCCATCGAGTAGAGGCCGATCTTGGCCGCCTCCTCGATGATCGCCCACGGCATCTCCTCCCGCTCGTCCCACTCGGGTGCCGCGGGCCGGATCACGTCGGCGGCGAAGTCGTGGACCCACTGCTGGATCTGGAGCTGGTCTTCGTTGAGCTCGAGCGAGAAGGTCGTCATGAGTCGTCTCCATGTCCTCGGGGCGTCTTCACGTCCTCGGGGCGTCCCGCCGTAAGTTACTGACCGGTAACCCAGCATATCTTCTCGCGCCCGAACCTCAACCCCTCGCCCGAAAGGGACGAAAACCACCGGGAGGGGGCTCCGCGAAGAGGGATTCCTCAGATGCCGCGTACTTCAACCGCGTTCCTGCGCGCGGCCGCCTGCGTGATGGCCGCGGCCGGTCTCATCGTCGGGTCGGGCGCGCGCGCCGGCGCCGAGCAGACACCGAACGGCACGAAATACCACCGCATCACGTTCCCGGTAGCCGCGGTCGTTCACTACACCGACGACTTCGGCGACTGTCGCGAGGGCTGCACGCGTCATCACGAGGGCAACGACCTCTTGGGCGCCAAGCTGATGCACGAGGTCGCCGCGAGCACCGGGACCATCGCGTGGGTCCACCCGAACAACACGGGGACCGCCGGAAACATGCTCTCGCTGGTCGGCGACGACGGATGGGAGTACTGGTACATCCACATCAACAACGACACGCCCGGCACCGACGACGGCACGAACCCCACGCGTTGGCGCTTGGCTCCCGGCATGCACGCCGGGAGCCGGGTGAAGACCGGGCAATTCATCGCGTACATGGGTGACAGCGGCGACGCCGAGGGAACGCAGCCGCATTTGCACTTCGAGATCCACACGCCGCACGGCACGCCGATCGATCCCTACACCTCGTTGCGACTCTCGCAGGGGCTCCCGGCCGGCGGGCAGTGCGGCATCCCGAGCAATCCCGCGCCGCATCCTTCGATACAGGGCGGCTCCGGCTACTGGACGCTCGGCGCCAACGGTCGGGTGCTCAACTTCGGATCGGCGCGCGGCTTCGGTTCCGCGCAGGTCGCTGCCGGCGGCAACGCGGTCGCGCTCTCTCCGACCGCGAGCGGCAAGGGTTACTGGATTACCGACTCGCGCGGCGCGATCGACAAGTTCGGCGACGCCCACCCGCTCGGCTCGACGGCCGGGATGCACCTCAACGCGCCCGTCATCGGCATGACGACGACGCCGACCGGCAAGGGCTATTGGCTGCTCGCACGCGACGGCGGCGTGTTCACCTTCGGCGACGCCAAGTTCGCGGGCTCAACCGGCGCGATGCACCTCAATGCTCCGATCATCGCGATGGCGGCAACTCGGACCGGCAAGGGCTACTGGCTGCTCGGCGCCGACGGCGGCGTCTTCACCTTCGGCGACGCCAAGTTCGCGGGCTCGACCGGCGCCATGAAGCTGAACGCACCGGTGGTCGGCATGGGCACCTCGGCCGGCGGCGGGTACTGGCTGCTCGCGTCCGACGGCGGGATGTTCTCGTTCGGCAAGGCGAACTTCTACGGCTCGCTGCCGGGTACCGGAGCTTGCACCGCACCGGCCGACGCGGTGGCCTTCACCGGGACCAACACCGGCCGCGGCTACTGGGTCGTGCTCGCCAACGGTCGGGTCATGCCGTTCGGGGACGCCGAGCACTTCGGCGACGCACCCGCGAGCGCGCGGCCGGTTTCGTTCGCGGTCAAGCCCAAGCCGTAGCCCCGATCACCCGCGCCGCGCGTTCCCGTAGCATCCGGCGCTCGTGAGCGGCTTCGCGGATCGCGCGGCGATCGTCGGCATCGGTGAGACCGAATACGTACGCGGGGCCGATCGACTGCCGGTGCAACTCATGCTCGAAGCGGCAACGACCGCGATCGCCGACGCCGGCCTCGCGGCCGGCGACATCGACGGCCTCATCCCACCCCCGGGCTACACGAGCAGCGAGGAGCTCGCCGCCAACCTCGGGATCGAAGACCTGCGGCTCGCGACCACGGTGCACATGGGCGGCGCGAGCCCGACGGCGTCGTTGCAGCACGCCGCGCTCGCCGTGAGCGAGGGCATCGCGCGCAACGTTCTCGTGGTCGTCGGGTGGAACGGCTACTCGGCGTTCCGCCCCCGTGAGGGTGTTCCGCGCCCGCGGCGCGGGCTCGACGGTGGTGCGGTCGCCGACGTGCTGCTCGACTTCTACCTTCCGTACGGAGCGCGATCCGCCGCGCAGTTCTACGCGTGGATCGCCACGCGCTACCAGAAGCTGTTCGGCATCCTGCCGACCGATACGGGATCGATCGCGGTCGCGTTCCGCAAGCACGCGCAGCACAATGCCAAAGCTCTCATGCGCGACACGCCGCTCACCATGGACGCCTACCTGGAGTCGCGCTGGGTCAGCGAACCCTTTCGACTGCTCGACTGCTGCCTCGAGACCGACTGCGCGGCCGCGGTGGTCGTCAGCTCGCGTGAACAGGCTCGCGATCTCGCGCACGCGCCGGCCGCGATCCTCGGCGCTGCGGAAGGGCATCCGTATCCGGCCGACGACATCACCAACCGCGCCGATTCGTTCCACATCGGCCTGAGCAACGCGGCGCCCCGCGCCCTCGCAATGGCCGGCGTGCAGGCGTCGGAGATGGACTTCTTGGAGATCTACGACTGCTTCACCTACGTGGTGCTGCTCCAGATCGAGGCGCTCGGCCTCTGCGGGCGCGGCGAGGCCGGTGCGTTCGTGCGCGACGGCCGGATCGAGCTCGGCGGCGAGTACCCCACCAATACCCACGGCGGGTTGCTCTCGCAGGGACATATGTGGGGCATGAACCATGTCGTCGAAGCGGTGCGCCAACTCCGGGGAGACGCGGGCGCCGCCCAGGTGACAGATGCCGAGATCGGCCTCGTGACCGGTTGGGGCGACTTCGGCGACGGCAGCATCGTGATCCTGGGCCGCATATGAGCACCTCTCATCCGGGGCGCATGATCCCCGACCCGATCGGCTTGAACGCCGAGCTCTATGCACACTGGGCCCGCGGCGAGCTCCGGCTCCAGCGCTGCGACGACTGCGGCACCTGGCGCCATCCGCCGCGCTACCTCTGCGCGCAGTGCGGTTCGCCGCGCTTCACCTGGGAGCTCGCGGCGGGCCGGGGCCGAGTGTTCTCGTGGACGGTCACGCATCGGGCAGTCGACCCCGCCTTCGCGCCTCCCTACGCCATCGTCGTGACCGAGCTCGACGAAGGCCCGCGCCTGGTCGGCTCCCTCTGCGGCCTCGAGCCGGCCGACCTGGCACTCGACCTCGAGGTGGTGGTCGAGCTGGAAGCCGTATCCGACGCCGTCGCGCTGCTGTCCTTCAGGCCGGCCTGATCGGCGCCGATCATCATCGGGACTGCGGAAGGCTCCGCGGCCGCAAGCGCTCGGGCCAGGAGGGCCGGAGCCCGAACTCGAGGCGAGGTGGCCATGGACGCCCGTCGCGCACGCATCGTGTTGGGCGTTGACAACGACGCCGGCCCCGACGAGATCCGCCGCGCGTTTCGCGCGCACGCGCTGATGTCCCACCCCGATCGCGGGGGTGACCGCGTGACGTTCGAGCTCGTCCGGCTCGCATTCGAGACCTTGCAGCGCGAGAGAAGGACGCCCCAGCACTCGCGCTGAGGTGGGCCCGGTAGCTTCCATCACGTGCAGCAATGGGAGTTGGTCGCGCGCGAGGCCATCCGCGAGACCGTCGCCGAGTACGCGCACTGCGCCGACTCCGGACGCTTCGCCGACGTCGCCGCGTTGTTCGCGGTCGACGGCGTGCTCGAGGTGCGCGGAGAACCGCCACTCCAGGGACGCGAGGCGATCCGCGCGTTTCTCGAAAGTGTCGGCACCCACCTGAGGAGCTCGAGCGCCATTCCGATCATCCGGCACCACGTGTCGAACCTCACGATCGACGTGGCGTCACCAACCGAAGCGCACGGCGCGTGCTACTTCCTCGCCGTCACCGAGCACGGCGTCGACCATTGGGGTCGTTACCGCGACCGGTACGCGCCGCAGGACGACACATGGCTCTTCGCGCACCGCCTGGCGCGCACCGATGGAACCACGCCCGGCGGGTGGGCCGCGTCCCGAACGTCGCCCCCGGCAACGGGGTAGTAGTACCCGGCCGGTCGACCGGCTGGCCACCTTGGTCGTCATCCGATCATCGGTGAGACTGCAGCCGTGATCCGCGTCGCGTGGTACCGGACCCGGGCCACGTTCGGGCGCGGGTGGAGTGGCCTGCTCGCGCTGGTGTTGCTCATCGGCCTGGTCGGCGGACTGGCCATGGGGGTCATCGCGGGGGCGCGCCGAACGCAGTCCTCGTTCCCGGCCTTCCTCGCGAGCACCAACCCTTCGGATCTCGGCTTCGTCGGCATCTCCGGGCAAAGTGATCTCGTCGGGAAGATCGCGCACCTTCCGCACATCAAGCAGGCCCGGAACTTCGCGTTGCTCAACGCCGGTCCGATCCGGCCCGACGGATCGCCGACCAAGGCGGCGCTCGGCGGGATCTCACTCGGAAGCATCGACGGTTTGGGCTTCGACCAGGACCGGCTCACTGCGACGCAGGGTCGCTTGGCCGATCCGAAGCGCGCCGACGAGGTGATGTTGAGCGGAGGCACGGGGTACCCAGGGGTGCACCTGGGCGACGTGGTCGAGGTCGGTGTCTTCACCGGCAAGCAAACGGAGTTGCCCGGCTTCGGCACCGCGCGAGTGCAGCCGAAGCGACGCCTCGACGTCACCGTGGTCGGGCTCGTGAAGTTCAACAACGAGATCGTCCAAGACGACATCGATGCCAACGGTCAGCGAGATCTGATCTTCACGCCCGCATTCAGCCGGGACCTGGTGAGCTGTTGCTCGTTCGGCCTCTATGGCGGTTACCAACTCGACCGCGGCGCGCGCGCCGTGCCCAGGGTGGAAGGCGAGATCGAGGGCGCGCTTCCGCCGGATACGCCGTACTACGTCCATGTCACCGCGGTCTTCGAGGCCCAGGCCGAACGCGCGATCAAACCCGAGTCGATCGCGTTGGGCGTGTTCGGTGCCATCACCGGGCTGGCTCTGCTCCTGATCGCGGGCCAGGTCATCGGCCGGCGACTCCGCTCGGGCGCCGACGATCTCGATGTACTCCGCGCGCTGGGCGCCAGTCCCACGACGACGATGGCCGACGGCCTGATCGGCGTGATCACGGCCGTGGTTACCGGCTCGCTCCTGGCCGTCGTGGTGGCCGCGAGTCTCTCGCCGTTGGCGCCGATCGGCGCCGCCCGATCGGTATACCCGTCGGTGGGAATCGCGTTCGACTGGACGGTGCTCGGCGCCGGACTCGCGATCCTGGTCGTCGGCCTGAGCGCGATCGCGGTCGCCACCGCCTACCGACAGGCGCCCGGTCGCATCGCGCGGCGGCGCCGGCCGAACGCGTCTCGCCCTTCGAATGTCGCGCGTGCGGCCGCGGGGTCGGGCTTGCCCGTGGCGTCGGTCACCGGTGTCCGCTTCGCGCTCGAGTCGGGCCGCAGTCGGAACGCCGCCCCGGTTCGTTCGGCGATGCTCGGCGCCGCGCTCGCGATCGTCGTCGTCACGGGGACGCTCACGTTCGGGGCCAGCCTGCGCACCCTCGTGTCCCACCCCGCGCTGTACGGATGGAACTGGGACCTCGAGATGGTCACGCAGAACGGCGGCGGCAACATCCCCGACGCGGCGGCCACGCGAGTTCTCTCCGGTGATAGCGACGTTGCGAGTTGGAGCGGCTTCTACTTCGATTCGATCCGGCTCGACGGCCAGACCGTGCCGATCCTGGGTGGGCGGCCGGGCGCCCGCATCGAACCGCCACTCCTCTCGGGACACGCGCTCGAGGCCAGCAACCAAGTCGTGCTGGGTGCCACCACACTTGCCCAACTCCACAAGCACGTGGGCGACACGGTCGAGGCGAGCTACGGGTCGTCCACGCCGACGCCGGTGCGGATCGTGGGCACCGCCACCATGCCCGCGGTCGGTCCCGCGTCGCAGCTGCATCTCTCGATGGGCACCGGCGCGCTCGTCGACTACAAGCGCATTCCGGCCTCGGTGCTGGGCGTCAACGGCGACAACTCGTTCGCGCCCAACGCCTACTTCGTGCGGCTGCGGCCCGGGGCGGATCCGGTCGCCGCGCGCCAGGCTCTCAAGCGGACCGTCGCGAAGTTGGGTGACGGGAACCTGTCCGTGCTCTCGGTGCAGCGCCCCGCCGAAATCGTCAACTACCGCTCGATGGGCACGATCCCGGCCCTGCTCGGAACGGCGCTCGCCGTCGGCGCAGTTGTCGCGCTCGCGCTCACGCTCGTCGCCTCGGTCCGTCGCCGCCGGCGCGAGCTCGCCTTGCTCAAGACGCTCGGGTTCACCCACCGCCAGCTCGCGGCGGTGGTTGCATGGCAATCGAGCGTCGCCGTGGCGATCGGCACGGTGATCGGTATGCCGATCGGCATCGTCGTCGGCCGCGGACTCTGGTATCTGTTCGCGCACGAGCTGCACGTCGTTCCCGAAGCGACGGTCCCCGCGCTCACGCTCCTCTTCGTCGCGGTCGCCGCGCTCGTGCTCGCGAACCTGGTTGCGGCCATTCCGGGCCGTCAGGCTGCTCGCACGCCGACTGCGCTCGTGCTTTCGAGCGAGTGACCGCGAACCAACGGCGAGCTACTCGTACGCCTCGATCGGCGGGCAGGTGCACATGACATTGCGGTCGCCGTAGACGCTGTCGATGCGGCCGACCGGCGGCCAGTACTTGCGCAACCGCAGCGCGGGCACCGGGAACGCGGCCAGCTCACGGGGGTACGCGCGCTCCCACGCGTCGCTCGTCACGTCGACGGCGGTGTGCGGTGCGTGCACCAGCGGGTTGTCGTCGGCCGGCCACTCTCCCGAGCCGACGCGATCGATCTCGCCGCGGATCGCGATCATCGTGTCGATGAACCGGTCGATCTCGGCCCGGTCTTCCGACTCGGTCGGCTCGATCATCAGCGTGCCCGCAACCGGGAACGACATCGTGGGCGCGTTGAAGCCGTAGTCGATGAGGCGCTTGGCGACGTCGTCGACGGTCACGCCCGTGGCGGCGGCGATCGGGCGCAGATCGATGATGCATTCGTGGGCAACGAGACCGTTGGCCCCGGTGTAGAGCACCGGATAGTGCGGAGCGAGTCGGCGGGCGATGTAGTTCGCGTTCAGGATCGCGACCTGGGTGGCCCGCAGCAGACCCTCGGCGCCCATCATCTTCACGTAGGCCCACGAGATGGGCAGGATCCCCGCCGATCCCCACGGCGCGGCGCTGATCGCGACGCCACTCTCGGGACCGGCGTCGGGCTGCAACGGGTGGTTCGGCAGGAACGCCGCCAAGTGCTCGCGCACGCCGACCGGCCCGACGCCCGGACCGCCGCCGCCGTGCGGGATGCAGAACGTCTTGTGCAAGTTGATGTGCGACACATCGGCGCCGAACCGGCCCGGGCGGGCGACGCCCACGAGCGCGTTCAAGTTCGCGCCGTCGAGGTACACCTGACCGCCGTGATCGTGCACGCACGCGCAGATGTCGCCGATGTGCTCCTCGTAGACGCCGTGCGTCGACGGGTACGTGACCATCAGCGCCGCGAGGCGATCCGCGTGCTCCGTCGCCTTGCGCTCGAGGTCGCCGAGATCGACGTTGCCGTTGTCGTCGCACTTGACCACGACCACTTGCAGACCGGCCATCGCCGCCGACGCCGCGTTCGTGCCGTGCGCCGACGCGGGGATCAGGCACACATCACGCTCGGCCTCGCCGCGTGACATGTGGTAGAGGCGAATCGCGAGGAGCCCCGCGTACTCCCCCTGCGAGCCCGCGTTCGGCTGGAGCGACACGGAGTCGTAGCCCGTGATCTCCGCCAGCCAACCTTCGAGATCGTCGATCAACTCGACGTACCCGCCGGCCTGCTCGATCGGCGCGAACGGATGCATGCGTCCCCATTCGGGCCAGGTGATCGGTTCCATCTCCGCGGTGGCGTTGAGCTTCATCGTGCACGAGCCGAGCGGGATCATCGTGCGGTCGAGCGCGAGATCGCGGTCGGCCAGCTCGCGCAGGTAGCGCAGCATCTGGTGCTCGGAACGGTGCGCCGAGAAGACGGGATGGGTGAGGAAGTCCGACGTGCGGCGAAGGGCCGCGGGGATCGCGCTTACCGACGGCGCATCGAGGATCGCGGCGGGAACGATCAGCGACGCGCCGAACGCCGCGCACACTTCGCCGACCGTCTCGATCGTCGTCGTCTCGTCGAGCGCGATCGCGATCGTGTCGAAGTCGACGACGCGCAGGTTGATTCGCCGCTCGCGCGCCGCCTCGGCGATCTCGTCGGCGCGACCGGGGACGCGAACCGTGATCGTGTCGAAGTAGTCGGAGTGCACGATCTCCGCGCGGGCCGCGTAGAGGTTGGTCGCGAGCAGGCAGGTCAGGCGGTGGACGCGCTCGGCGATCGCGCGCAGCCCCGAAGCACCGTGATACGACGCGTACAGGCCCGCGATCACCGCGAGCAGCACCTGGGCGGTGCAAATGTTGCTCGTCGCCTTCTCCCGGCGAATGTGCTGCTCACGGGTCTGGAGCGCGAGCCGGTACGCGGTGCGACCTTCCGCGTCGATCGAGACGCCCACCAGCCGTCCGGGCAGTGTCCGCTTGAACTCGTCGCGAGTCGCGAAGAACGCGGCGTGCGGTCCGCCGAAGCCGAGTGGAACACCGAAGCGTTGCGACGATCCGACCACCACGTCGGCGCCCATCTCTCCGGGCGGCACGAGCAGTGTGAGCGCGAGCAGATCGGACGCGACCGCAACGAGCGCGCCGCCCTCGTGCGCGCTCTCTATGAGCGACCGGTAGTCGCGCACGCGACCACTCGCACCCGGATACTGCAGCAGCATCCCGAAACAGCCCTCGGCGCTTCCGGCGGCGCCGGGTTCGACGACCTCCACCTCGATGCCCAATGGCTCGGCGCGCGTGTAGACGACCTCGATCGTCTGAGGCAGGCAATCGGCGTCGACGAGGAACACGTCGCCGCGCTTACCGTTCACCCGGTGCAGGAGCGCCATGGCCTCGGCCGCGGCCGTGGCTTCGTCGAGCATCGACGCGTTGGCGATCTCCATGCCGGTGAGGTCGGTCACCATGGTCTGGAAGTTCGTGAGCGCTTCGAGCCGGCCCTGCGAGATCTCGGGTTGGTACGGCGTGTACGCGGTGTACCAAGCCGGGTTCTCGAGCACGTTGCGCAGGATCACGAGCGGCGTGATCGTGTCGTAGTAGCCCAGCCCGATGAGCGACGTGAACACCTCGTTGCGCCCGCCCATCTCCCGCAGGAGCGCGAGCGCGTCGGTCTCCGAGACACCCTCACCGATCGCGAGCGGCGCGTGCTCCCGAATCGCGTCGGGCACCGCCGCGTTCACGAGCGCCTCGAGCGACTCGTAGCCCAGCTCGGCGAGCATCGCCGCCTGCTCCGACGAGCTCGGGCCGATGTGACGGTCGGCGAACGCGGCGCGGTAGTCGTTCCCACTCATCGGCACACTCATCGGTGACACCTCTCGGGTTCTCTCGCGTCGGAGGCCGGTGCGGGCGCAATGCGGTGCCCGCACTCCCCCTCTGTCGCGGAACCTGAGAGATTCGCTCGCCCGCCGAACCGCTTGGTGCGGTGGGCTCGCTTTCCCCGTCGGTGAGACCGACGAGCCCGAAGGCACGCCGACCTGCTCTCCAGAGGTGCCTCACTCCGACGGTTCGGGTGCCTGAGAGTTTGCGGGGAGCAGTTGCTCCTTCGGCGCCCGGTGACGTGCAACGCGCACGCTCCGAGTCTCTCCCGCCAGAGGTCTACGGCTTGTCGGGCGCGACGATAGCGCAGGCCTCCGCGTGATCGATCCGCCCCGAACCAGTCAGGCGCCGGCGGCGACGCGGATTGCGGCCGCGGGTGTGATCACCTCGAACGCGAGCGTCTCTTCGAGGTAGAGGTTCACGACCGACGCGTCGTGAGCGAGATACCCGAGGGACACGTCCTGACCGATCGTCAACCGGGAGTGTCCACCAGGCGTCGAGCACACGAGCGCGCCGTCGACGGTGGGTGCCCACAACACCGGCCCACCGGCGCTGAGGCGCAGGCGTTCGAGCACCGGATAGACACGCTTCTCCGTTGTCTCCGTGACGCCGGTATCGGTGTTGGAGCCGAGTGCAACCGCGTAAGGCACGCCGACGCCCGCGTCGCGCAGTACTTCAATCGCACGCGCGACGGCGCGGCGTATGTCTCGGAGTCGTCGTCGACACGAACCGGCGAGTGCGGCGACTGCGCGGCAAGTCCGCCCTCGTGCAGGCCTTCGGAACTCATGTCGGCGCGTTACCAGTGGTACCAGCGGCGCTCGGCGCCGGCGGCGAAGAACCCGATGATCCACAGCGCCAACGCGATGATGGCCGCCACCCACAGGACCTTGGCTACGAAGCCGAGGCCGAAGAGCAGCGCCACCAGGAGGAGTGCAAGCAATACAGCCATGATGGTCTCCTGTTCGTCGATGATCTCCTGTTCGTCGATGATCTCCTGTTCGTCGTAACGAACGAGGCCTACCCAGCGGACCGCGGCGGCAAACGAGGGCAGACCGTCGAACCGTGTCGGTCTCACGTAGGATCTGCGGCTCACAGGGGGCGGACGCCATGACCAATCGGTTCGAGTGCGAAATCCAAACCGGCGAGGCCGGAGCGGAATGCGTCTTGACGGTCCGCGGCGACATCGACCTTGCCAGCGCGCCGGATTTCGAGACGTCCCTGCGCACGGCGCTCGAGGCAGTTCCGAGCTCGATCACCGTCGACCTCGCGGCGTTGACGTTCATCGACTCGTCCGGACTTCGGGTGTTGGTGTCGCTCTCGAAGGAAGCCCGGTCACGCGGCGCAACACTCGGATTGCGCAATGTCCCTCGTCACGCGCAACGAGTGCTCGACATCACCGGACTCTCGGAGTGGTTCGACGGACAGGCCAATGCCGGCGGTCAAGAAAATACCTGAGTCGCGCGCGTTATGCGGTGGCGCCGCGTTTGGAATTGACCGTTTTTGGGCACACCTTCAGTCACGGGAGCCACATTTCCGACCGTGAAGGTGAGCAATGGCCGCGCAAATCACGCAGCGCGAAACCTGCGTACTTCCCAGGTCGACGACAGCTCCGGCAATCGCCCGCGGCTTCGTTTCCTCGACGCTCGCTTCCTGGGAAGTGCGCGATACCTTCGCCGACGTTCCGCTCCTCGCATCGGAGCTCGTCACGAACGCGATGCGCCACGCCAACGGAGAAGTCGCACTGTCCTTGCGGCTCGACCGCGACCGTGTCCGCCTCGCGGTTCGTGACAGCTCGGACGAGATGCCGATCATGGGCGATCTCGACGCCGCGCGCGACGGCGGTTGGGGCCTGCACATCGTCGACCGGCTCGCGTCTTCCTGGGGTCTCGAAACCGACGGTGATGGCAAGACCGTATGGTGCGAGGTGGTCGAGTCGCGCTAGCTGCGCGCGTCACCCCTGCGAACGTGCGCGCGCATCCGTTCGAGCGCGCTGCTCAAAAAACGGGAAACGTGCATCTGGCTGACGCCGATACGGTCGGCAATCTGCGACTGGGTCAAGCCCCGAGCGAATCGCAGCTCCACGATGTAGCGCTCCCGTTCGCTGAGCTGCGCGACCAACGAAGCGGCGAGTAGGCGCTGCTCGATCAGCTCCTCGGGCACGCGCTCTTCGGCGTCCGCGAGCATCGACGACTTGTCGAGGCGATACCCCGGATCAGCGGTCGCATCCAGGGGCGACGTGCCGTAGGCCCCGTCGGCTTCGATCGCCTCGAGCACCTCTTCCTCGGACAGGTCGGCCTCCTGGGCAATCTCCTTCGGGCTGGGGGATCGCCCGAGTCGCTGCGTGAGCGGACCCACCGCGCGGCTCACCGCCAGCACGCGTTCCTGGAGCTGGCGCGGGACGCGCAGCGCCCACGTCGAGTCGCGGAAGTAGCGCCGCAGCTCGCCCAGGATGGTCGGCGTCGCGAACGCCCCGAACGACGAGCCACGCTCCGGATCGAACCGCTCGACCGACTTCAGCAGGCCGATCGTCGCGACCTGGACGAGGTCCTCGTCGGCGACGCCCCGATGGCGGTAGCGGTGAGCCAGGTGGTGCGCAATGCCGAGGTGACGCTCGATCAGCACGTTGCGGAGGTCCCTATCCCCGGTTCGTCGATACTCGACGAAATCGTCGTCGGCGGCGGCCGAACGAACCGTGACGGCGCTGGGCTTGGTTTCGCTCATGGAATGTCGCGCGCCTGTTTGCGCATGACGACCGACGTCGCCTCGGCGGTCGTCTCGAACGCGCACGAGTCGACGAGCGCGCGTAGCAACATCTCGGAAAGATCGGACGGGCCGCCCGGTCGGCGCGGCGCGGCGGTCTTCGCCTCGATCACGAGCTCGCCGTCCAGTGCCTGCAGCCGCAGCTCGAGCGGTGCGCTTTCGTCGTCGATGAGAATCGCGCAGAGCTCATCGACCGCGAGGCGAACGTCGTCGAGCTCGTCCACGGAGAAGCCGGCTCGCTCGGCCATGTCGCCCGTGACGAGTCGGGCGACGCGCACGTACATGGGGTCCGACGGAATACAGAACTCGACGATCGGATTGCTCGGATCCACAACTCATCGGGCGTACCCATTGCGAGGCCGGATCACACATGAACGGAATGCGACGTTTGGGCGACGGGCGGGCCGGGTAGTACGGCCGAGGCGTGGGAGCACGACGCGGCGCGACCGGATGCCGAACGGAGAAGTCGTGAACGAAGAGCGCGCCGCCCGGCCGGCGGATACCGCCGAGTTCTCCCGCCGCTGCCCCACCCCGGGTGTCGGAGTCCTGACCATCCGGGGTGAGCTCGACATCTCGACGTCGGCCCGGCTCCACCAGGAGCTCGCCGAACTGCTCGATGCCGGAACCGAGCGGGTCGAGATCGACCTTTCCGGCGTCGTGTTCATGGACTCGTCCGCGTTGAGCGCGCTGGTCGGCGCCCACGACCGCGCCAACGGCCGGAGTCAGCACCTCGCCTTGGTCAGCCCGAGCCCGGCGTGCACGAAGGTGCTCGGCATCACCGGACTCGATCGAATCTTCGACCTGACCTAACGGCCGCCCGCGCGATCGGGTCACCCGTCCGGGGCGGGATCTACACCGACCGGGTCAGCGTCGCCCAGATGGTCTTGCCGTCGGTTTCGCAGTCGGTGGCCCACTTCTTCGACAGTGCCGCCACGATCGAGATGCCGCGTCCCCCGCGCCGATCTGTGTGACCGCTCAGGTTCTGCGGTGGATCCGCCGACGCGTCGCGCACCGCGATCTTGATCTCGGATCGCGTGCGCGAGATTGAGACCCGAAACGGTGAACACGCGTGGAGAACGGCGTTGCTCGCGAGCTCCGCGACGATCACCTCCGCCGCGCCGAGGAGCTCGTCCTCGCCCCAGTGCTCGAGGGCAGCGCGGACGAAGCTACGGACTTCCCGTACCACGACCGGTGCGGGCACGAACACTCGGGCGAACTCGTTTCCACCCGCCAACGAGGGCGGCTCGGCTTCGGGGCCCGCGCTCAGCCGTATGACATCGGAATGCCGATCACAGACGTGCTTCGCCGCCGCGAGATCACCCGAAACCTCGAGCGACGACATCGCGTACGCGCAATAGAGCGAGAACGTGCGATCCTCGGCCAGGTCGTTCCACAGCGATTCCAGCTCGATCGCCGCCGCGACGTTGCCGGCATCCCACAGCAGTGCGACCATCTCGCCGAAGGCGTGCACCAAGCCGTCTTCGCCGACATCGTCGAGTACCGCTCCGATAACCGAAGCGAACGCGGCGGGATCGGGATGACCGTTGCGCATGAACGCCGAGAGCGTGTCGCCCGCGTCCAGTGCGACGTAGCGGCCGGAATCGACGAGGTCGCGGACCGGGAGCCCGTCGACAATCAGTGCTGCCTCCACCGCGGCGCGGTGCGGCGGGGTCCCGATGATCACGGCCGCGCCCTCGGCATCGAGGGCTGCGGTCAGGAACGACGCAACTGCGGCAACCAGCTCTTCATCACGCTCGTAGAAGGCGACGACGTGATCGTGCGTCGTCTGCGTTTCGACAACGTGGTGGCGGGAGTGAGCTTCGAGGGCGGCCATTCAGATCGGTGGTACCCGGGCCCGGCGCCCGGCAAACGCCGGACGACACGAGAAGAGGGGCTTGCGTTCAACCTTCCCGGACTACTTCGCTCACCACCTTGTCGTCGCGTAACCCCAGGTAGGCGGGCTGGCGGATGCGGCCTGCACCGGTCCATTCGGCGAAGCGCACCTCAGCGACGTATTGCGGCTCGACGAAATGCGCCGTGCGGGGCACGCCCGGGCCCGCAAACGGGTTCTCGACCCGTTCGATCGGGGCGAGCAACGTTTCGAGGCGCTCGAGCTCGCGTTCGGTGAAGCCGGTTCCGACCTTGCCGGCGTAGTGCAGCGAGCCGTCGGCGTCGTGGAATCCCAGCAACAACGCGCCGATCCCACCCGAGCGCCATCCTTCACCCGGCGACCACCCGCCGATGACGAATTCCTGGCGGAGGTCGTGCTTGATCTTGCGCCACGACGACGACCGCCGCCCCGACTCGTAACGCGAGTCGAGCCGCTTGGCGACGATGCCTTCGAGGCCGAGCTCTCGGCTGGTTGCGAGCGCGTCGGCGCCGCGTTCGGTGCTGACGGGCGGCACCTGCCACCTCGTGCCACCGATGCCGAGCGCCTCGAGCGCGCGGCGGCGCTCGGTGTAGGGCGCGCCGGTCAGCAGCTCGCCGTCGCGCCAGAGCACGTCGAACACCATGAACGCGACGGGTACTTCCTGCGTGAGAATCCGAAGCGCCGCGGGATCGCGTACGTGCATGCGGCGTTGCAACAAATGGAAACTCGGCCGGCTGTTCTCGTCGAGCGCGACGATCTCGCCGTCGAGCAGCGTGGATATGCCACCGAGCTCGTCGCCGAGCGTGGCGAACTCCGGATACCCGGCGGTGATGTCGCCACCCTTCCGGTTCGAAACCCGCACCGGCGCGCCGCCGAGGACGAAGGCGCGGACGCCGTCCCACTTCATCTCGTACGCCCACCCGCCGTCGGATGGGACCTCGTGCACGAGCGTGGCCAGCATCGGCCGCAGATCGGCCGGCGGCGCCACCCGATCGGACGAACGGCGCCGGCTCATGCGGCGTGATGTCTACTTCTTCTCGGCGGTCGCGGGATCGTCGCCATCGACGAAACCGACCTCCACGCGTTGCTCCGGGCGGCGAATCTCTTGCTCGACCATGTCATTCAAGACCTGGCGGTCCGGTCCGGTGAGCGGAGGTTGCACGATGCTGCGCGGCCACAGCCGGCGAACGCGTACCACGTTGATCTCGGCGGCATACAGCGTGATCTCCGCGCTGAGGTACAGCCAAGACAGCAGCCCGAGCACGATCGCGAAGAACCCATAGACCTGACTCGTGTGCCGGAGCTGGTGGGTGACGAGGTACGTCCCACCGATCTGCAACGCGGTGAACGCGAGGCCCGCGAGCGCCGCGCCGGGTACCAGGTCGTGCCGGGCGACCTGCTTAGGGGTCAGCAACCGGAACGAGGCGATGAACACGCCGACGTTCAGCGCGGCGGCGATCACGAGGTTGACGACGCGAAACCAGAGAGCGCGGCCGGAGCCGAAGGTGCCCAGCTCAGCGAGACCCGCGATGAGTACGACGTCGAGACCCAGCAGGGCGATGAACAGCAATCCGCGGGCGAGGCGGGCGACGAACGGCGGCCGATCCTTTCCTTCGACGTTCCAGACCTGCGCCATCGCGTGCTGGGCCGCCTGCGTCATACCGAGGGATCCCCAGATCAGCCCCAGGATGCCGATCACCAGACCCACACCGCTCAGACGGAGCGAGTGAATGTTCGTCCGGAGTTGGTCACCGATGATCGGGAAGTCGCTGAGCGCGGACTGCAGAACCCGACGCTGCAGTGACTCGTTTCCTCTGAGCGCGAGTCCGAGCAGCGTGACGAGCAGCAACAACAATGGGAAGAGCGCGACGAATCCGTAATAGGCCATCAGCGCCGCGAGGCCGCCCGCCCGATCGTCGCCGAACTTCTTCACGACCGCGAACGGAAACGCCAGGAACGGTGTTCGTTGCTGCCGGGCATCGATCCGGCGGACGAGACGCTCGATGCTCCCCATTCATATGGCTTACCCCGTGCCGGCGGTTCTGACTCCCCGGCGACGCGACTCGGGCGCGTTTCCCCGGCCGGCGGGCCGGGAAGGGAGGTTTGCGGGACAGAGACCGGCCGGGCATTGTTGCGCCCGTATGCCGAAGACTGACGACAAGGGCGCGCCGGTCGGGAGCGCGGTAGTGGCGTCCACAAGCGACGGCGCTGCGGTCATCCATCTCGTCGGTGAGATCGATCTCTCGAACGTCGACGCGGTGCGCGCATCTATCGAGCCGACCGTCTTCGCCGCGCACGAGCGCATCGTCTTCGATCTCGACCGGCTCGACTTCCTCGACAGCAGCGGTATCGCGCTCTTGTTGTGGGCAGCCGCGCAGGCCCATTCCGTGGAACTCCGCGCACCAACCGAGACCGTGCGTCGCATCATCGAGGTGACGGGCCTCTCCGACATCCTCCACATGGAAGGATGAGCGAGCCGTCCCAGCAGTTTAGCGGAGGACGCCGACGAGCAGCAGGATCAAGAGGACAACCAGGACGGTACCAATGCCGATGTACATGTCATTCCTCCTTCCGGCCAATATGGTCGGCACCACTCTTCCCAAGTCGCGACGAGCGAAACCCCTCGATTGTCGAACTGTCCGCGCGGGTATGACTCGTTGCACCGTGACGCAAAGGTGGTCAGAGAAATGGGAATAATCCGCAAGACGCTGTCGGTCAGCACGATCGGCCTGATCTCGTTCCGCAGCAAGAAGGAACGGTTGGAGCGCGCAGAGCGTGCGCAACGGGAAGCCGAGGAGTCGCTCGAACGCGAACACGTTGCGCGCATCGCGGCCGAGCGCCACGCCAAGCATCCGAAGAAGAAGCGTCCGAAGCGGCGCGAGCGCAAGCAGCAGCGGACGAGCGAAGCACTCGCCGTCGCCGTGGAGCGCGGACGCAGGGCCGGTCGCCGCGCCCGCAAGGCGGCGAAGCGCGCCGCCACCAGCGAGGCGGTAACGGTGGCGGTCGAGCGCAGTCGCAAGGCCGGTCGCCGGGCGCGGAAGGCCGCTGAGGTTGCAGCAAGGAAGTCGGTGGACGAGGCGAAGGCAACGACCACGTCGGTGAAGGAAGCGGCCGCCCCGAAGGTGGAGTCGCTCGCGACGCGCGCCTCCGACGCGATCGAGCAGCTGTCACACACCTCCGAGCAGCCGTAAGGAGCCGCGCCGGCGCGTCAGACGTCTCGCTGTTGCAGCTCCTCTCGGAGTTGCAACAGCGTGCGGGCCAGGAGCCGGGACACGTGCATCTGGCTGATCCCGACCCGTTCGGCGATCTCCGCCTGCCCCATGTCCTCGAAGAACCGCAGTCTCACGATCGTCTGCTCGCGCTCGGGAAGACCGGCGAGGAGCTCCTCGACGATCAGGCGGTGCTCGGCGAGCTCGTAACCTGCGTCGTCCGTGCCGATCCGGCTCTCGAGCGATGCCGACTCGGTGCCGGCGCGCGGCGCGTCGAGCGACGTCGGCCGGTAGGCCCCGCCCGCGTCCATCGCGTCGAGCACCTCGTCTTCGGTGACGTTGAGATGGGCGGCGACCTCGGGGACGCGAGGCGCTCGCCCGAGCTTCTGCGAGAGCTCACTCACCGCGCCGCCCAGGCGCAGATGGAGCTCCTGGCGGCGGCGCGGGGGGCGGATCGCCCAGGTCTTGTCGCGGAAGTGCCGCTTCAGCTCGCCCTCGATCGTCGCAGTGGCGAACGTCGAGAACTCGAGGTTGCGACCGGGATCGAATCGTTCCACGGCCTTCAGCAGCCCCACGAACGCAACCTGCTTCAAGTCGTCGAGCTGTTCACCTCGATTCGCGAATCGGCGCGCGAGGTGGGCGGCGAGACCCTGATGGGCCTCGATCAGCTCGTTCCGGAGCTTCCGCTCGCCGGTACGTCGATACTCGACGAACTTCGCTCGCTGCTCCTCTCGCGCGTCGGCGGTCACGCTCGCGATGCCTACCCGGGCCGGAGAGTGCAGCTGAAGCAGACGCGGCCGTCGGTGATCTCGATCGCGTAGGTGTCGAGAAACGCGTCGAGAATTTGCCGGGTCAGCGAGTCCAGCTCCACCACGCGGCCATCGGCGGCGCGCGCCGATCCTTCGATGCGCAGCACATTTCCGTCGATGGTGAAGAGCACCTCGAGCGTCTCCGCGGTACAGACCTCGAGGGTGAGGTTCGCGAGCTCACCGACGGCTACCCGAAGATCATCGAGCTCGTCGACGTCGAACCCGAGGTTCGTCGCGATCCCCGACGCCGCGAGGCGAACGATTCGTACGTAGTCGGGTGACGCAGGAAGTGAGAGACGCACCGCCTCGCCACGAAGAGTCGATTGCATGCGTCGGCCTCTCAGTCGGGCGCCTGACGTGTGTCCGCACTCTAGCGAGCCGCAAGAGCGCGCCGACGATCGGCGGTCTACGCCCGACGTAGTGCTGTGACGATCAACACGATGAGGAGAATGACGACCAGCGTTCCGATTCCGATGTACATGACACTCGGCCTACCCGAGTGCTCACGCGCCGAAACCCGAATGGCCGAAACCGGAATGGGTTGTCCATGGGCTATCGCGCAGTGGTTATCGGCGACGGCGGCGGGGTATGCCCGGACAACTCGATCGACTTGATCGAAAGAATCCGCGATCGGAAGGGACGACAATGAGCAACGACTCGAAGGACACTGGACCGGAGTCTGCAGTCAAAGGTGTCGTGGAAGACGTGAAGGGCAAGGTCAAGGAAGCCGCCGGCGCGCTCACCGGCCAGGACGAGCTCCGACGCGAAGGGCACGCGCAACAGGAGAAGGCCTCGGCGCAGCGCGAAGTCGCCGAGAAGGAAGCTGCGGCCGAGAAGGCGCGCGCGGAAGCTGCCGCACGCGAAGCCGAGCAGCGCAGCCACCAGAGCTGAGCGGACGTCGCGAAGCAGGAGCCGAACGTCATGGGAACCATCGCAGTCGTCGCGCACTCGGGAAAGACACTCGGAGGCGGGCTCACCGAGCTGCGTGACGAGCTCGCGGTGGCCGGGGTCGCGAGTCCGCTCTGGTTCGAGGTCCCGAAATCGAAGATGGCGCCGAAGCGCGTGCGCGAAGCACTCGACGGTGGCGCCGAGACCATCTTCGTGTGGGGCGGCGACGGCATGGTGCAGCGATGCGTCGACGCGATGGCCGGCTCCGAGGTGGCTCTGGCCATTGTTCCGGCCGGAACCGCGAATCTCTTCGCGTCGAACCTCGAGATTCCCAAGGATGTTCGGGCGGCAGTAGCCGTCGGATTGGAAGGCCACCGGCGCCGCCTCGACGTCGGACAGATCAATGGCGAGCGGTTCGTCGTGATGGCCGGCGCCGGACTCGACGCGCTGATGATCCGCGACGCCGACGGCACGCTGAAGAACCGTCTCGGTCGGGCGGCGTACATCCTCACCGGCGCCAAGAACATCGGCCTCCCGCGCGTGCGTACCCGCGTGCGCATCGACGGCGACAAGTGGTTCAACGGCAACGCGAGCTGCGTGCTCGTCGGCAACGTCGGCCAGGTGTTCGGCAAGGTTTCAGCCTTCCCCGACGCACGTCCCGATGACGGTCTGCTCGACATCGGGGTCATCACCGCCAACGGCGCGTTGCAATGGACGAGAACCCTGGCTCGGACCGCGGCGAGAGATGCGGCGTCTTCACCGTTCGTCGAAACCGCCCGCGGGCGAACGTTCGACGTTCGCTTCGCCGACCCGCTCCCCTACGAGCTCGACGGCGGCGACCGCAAGAAAACGCGGCGGCTGAAGATCAAAGTGCACCACGAAGCGTTGACGGTCTGCGTCCCGGCGGTGACCGATTGAGCACCGCGGCGCTCGTTCCCGAGACGTGGGGCCTTACGGGTGACGACGCGCAACAGACCCTGCGCGATTGTGGCCGGGGCCGGCTGCTCAAGGACGCGTTCATGCGGCTCCGCGTTGCCGACGGCTTCAGCCACGCCCGTTCGCTCGCCTACGCCATCGCGCTCACGTTCGTGCAGGGAATCATCGCCCTCATCGGCTTGGCGGTCGCGATCGGCAACGCCGGATTCACACGCTCGGTGGGTCGGGTGGCGAAAGCCGTCGTACCGGGCCCGGGTGGTCGCCTCCTGACCGAAGCCGTTGCCCAAGCCCATCGGGCCGGATCATCGCATCGCTACGGCGGCCTCGTGTTCGGGCTCGTGGGCGCGTTGATCTCGGGCAGCACGGTTCTCGGCCAGATGGAACGGGGCCTGAATCGCTTGTACGGCGTGGAACAGGATCGACCAACGCTGCAGAAGTACGGCCTCGCGCTCGCGTTGGCGGTCTCCGCGGGAACCCTCACGATCGGGGCCCTCGCGCTGCTCGGATTCGGCCAGTCGATCGGCGACTCCATCGACAGCCCCGGACTCAACCAGACCTGGCAGATCGCGCGGTGGCCGATCGGGATCGCGCTCGTGACGCTCGCGATCACGATGATCTTCCGCTGGTCGCCGCGCCGGCACCAGCCCGCGCCGTCGTGGTTGGCGTTCGGAGCCGTGGTGGCGGTCGCAGGTTGGCTCGTGGTGACCGCCGGTCTGAGCGTGTTCTTCAGCCTCAGCAAGTCGTTCGGGCAGACCTACGGTCCCCTCGCCGGCATGGTGGCCCTGCTCCTGTGGTCGCTGTTTTCCGCCGTCGCGGTGCTGTTCGGCGGCGCGGTCGGGGCGCAGCTCGAGGCGGTCCGGGCCGGAAAACACCAGCCCCAGGACACCGAGAAGGTCGAGCACTCCGAGCCCGGCGCCGGCCCCGTTCCGGATGCGGCGCCGGTCGGCGTCGGATCGTGATGTTGGCCAACGACGAGCAAAGGCGTGCCGAGTCGAACGCCGACGGCACGCAACGCATCCGCCGGATCCTCGAAGGTGTGATCGGCGTCCCCGCGACCGAAGGTAATCGCGTCGACGTGCTGCGCAACGGTGACCAGATCTTTCCCGCGATGCTGGAATCGATCGAGGGCGCCGCGAACACCGTCGACCTGCTGACGTTCGTCTACTGGGAAGGGAAGATCGGTCGCGAGTTCGCGCATGCCCTCGCCGCCCGTGCACGCGATGGCGTGCGGGTGCGCGTGCTGCTCGACGCCTGGGGTGCCCGGCCGATCGAACGCACCTTGCTCGGGACCATGGAGAAGCGGGCGTGCGGGTTCGGTGGTTCCGGCCGCTGCACCGGTCGCGTCCGTGGCAGGTGAACCATCGAACGCACCGCAAGGTGATGATCGTCGACGAGGCAACCGGTTTCACCGGCGGAGTCGGCATCGCCGACGAGTGGCTCGGCAACGCCGAGAACCCGTCGCAGTGGCGCGACACCCATTTCCGCCTCCAGGGACCCGCCGTCGACGGGTTACGTGCCGCATTCCTCGACAACTGGGTCGACACCGACGCCGAGCTCTTCGACGAGCACATCGACCGGTTCCCCGAGCAGCCGCATGCTGGATCGGCCGTCGTGCAATGCGTGCGCGGCGCCTCCGAAACGGGCGACAGCGACATCTACACGCTGTTCCGCACGCTCTGCGAGATCGCGGAGCGACGCATCCGGCTCGCCACGGCGTACTTCGTGCCCGACACAGAGATGGTCGAGCGGCTCGTGCGTGCCGCCGGGCGCGGGGTCGATGTCGACCTGTTGCTTCCGGGACCCCATGCCGATAAACGCTTCGTACAGATGGCGAGCGAAGCGACGTACGCCACGCTCCTCGACGGGGGCGTGAACATCTGGACGTTCCAGCCGTCGATGCTGCACACCAAGATCATGACGGTCGACGGTCTCGTCGCGAACGTCGGCTCCGCCAACCTGAACGCGCGCTCGACCAAGCTGGACGAAGAAGTCAACATCGTCGCCCTCGATCGGGAGCTCACTCAGCTGCTCGATGCACAGTACGACGACGACCTGGCGCGCAGCGTCCGGTTGGATCGGGAACGGTGGAAACGGCGTTCGCCGGTTCAGCGGGTCGTCGAGACGGCGGTGGCGCCGATCAAGCGCTTCTTTTGAGCGGTCGCAGCGCGAACCGCCACGGCGGCAATCGTGAGACACGCCAGGCCGAAGAGCACGCCCACGATCACGTCGGTCGGATGGTGCAGGCCCCGGTAGACCCGGGCGAAAGCCACGAGCACGGCGATCACCGAAGCGAGGACCGCGCTGGCGACGCGAGCAACCCTGTTGCGCGTGCAACAGGTGACGATGAGCGCGATCCCCACGAAGAGCACAGTGGCCGCCGCCGTATGGCCGGACGGGAAGCTCGATGTTGCCGGCGTCGAATTGAGACGGTGGACGGCGGGGCGCGGCCGGCCCACCGCGAACGTCACCGAGAGGAACACGGTGATCTCGAGCACCAGCGCCAGGGTCAGGAACGCCGCCTCCGCGAGGCGGCGCCGGATCGCGAGAACGCCGACGACTACGGCTGCCCCGATGACAACGGGAAGCGTGTTGAGCGCCGAGGTTGCAACCGAGGTGACGTCGTTCCAGGTTCGGGTGCGATGGCGCGCGAAGAACTCGTTCACGTGCTCGTCCCACCGGCCGACGGTGCCGTCGAGCGCATGCGTGAGCAACATCCCGATGGCGAGGAGTGCCCCCGTCAAGACGGCGTAGCCGACCAGCATCACCCACAGTGACGAGCGGTATGGATGCGGCGGCCTGCGGTCGTCGTCGATCGCGGGCCCGGGAGAGGCAGGGTCCAGCACCGATCCGTGCTCGGCAGTCAATGTCATCAACGAGGTTTGTCCGCACTCGGCTTCCGGTAAACCAATGGGCGTGCACAGGAGACCTCAACCGTGAGCGTTGTGCTCGTCGTGCTCGGGTGTGGCTTGGCGGGCGCCGCGATCGCGGGCGCGGTTGCCTGGCTGCTTCCCAACTTCGATCCGGCCGCGCCGCGCGCCAGTAGCCAAACGATCGCCGAGGAGGCGCGCGAGCATCCCCGCCTCGCGGCGCGCCTTCGAGGGCGCGTCGACGCGGCGAGCTTGACCGGCCTCGCGCTCACGGTCGCGCTGGCGATTCTTCTCGTCGGGTCGATCGCGATCGGCGCACTGCTGCTCATGGCGCAACACAACACCGGTCTCGCCCACTACGACCTCGGTGCCGCGCGTTGGGGCGGTAGGCACGCAACCACCGGTTCGACGCAATTCCTCCGTGATGTCAGCCTGCTCGGAGGCACGCCGCTGATCATCGGGATCGCCCTGATCACGGCGTTGTGGCAGTACGTCCGCACCCGCACCGTCGCAGTCTTCGGCTTCCTCACAGTCGTGGTTGCCGGTCAATTTCTGGCCTCGAATGTCACGAAGCTGTTGGTCGCTCGCGCCCGGCCCGACATTCATCGCCTGACGGGCTTCTCGGGGTCCGCGTTTCCGTCTGGACACGCCACTGCCGCCGCGGCCACCTATGCCGCGGTCGCGCTGCTGGTCGGCCGCGGGCGTTCGCGTCGCACCAAAGCACTCCTCGCGGGCGCGGCGGCCTTCTTCGCGTTCGCGGTCGCGACCTCACGCGTGCTGCTCGGGGTGCACTGGTTCACCGATGTCGTCGCGGGCCTCGCCCTGGGCTGGGCATGGTTCGCAATTTCGTCGATCGCCTTCGGTGGTCGCGTCCTCCGCTTCGGCCAACCGGTCGAGATCGCGCAGCATGCGGACCCAACGAGCTCGGGAAGTGCGCAGGTCCCAAGCCGAGTGTGACGGTTACGTCGGCATCGACGCACGGTCGACGAGCAGTCCCGCGGCATCCGTGGCTTCGAGCAACCGGCGGACATCGGGCACGGGCGCGACGACACCGAACGACTTTTCCATCTGCGCGGCGCGCGCTTGCGCACGCAGCAATTCGCGAATGCCCGTGGAGTCGACCAATCGCAGCTCGGAAAGATTGACGAGAACGCTGTCGCTCGTCTCGAGCGCATCGTCGAGCGTCGCGCGCAGCCATCCCGTCATGGTCAGGTCGAGCGCGCCGGCCAGGAAGATGATTCGTGTGCTCACGGGCGGCATTCTTTCCCAGGTTCCTCTGCGTTCAACCCCCGCGCGCGCCGAGTTTGGCGCGTGCTGCCGGCGGGTAGCCCCTACCTCGTCCGCCGGACCAGGAGAAGAGAGAAACGCATGTCTGAACGACCGAGGACCAGGCCATCGGGTGCGACTCGCGCCGAGGAAGACAAGGACGCGCGCGTCGAAGCCGGTGTCGACAAGAACGCCGACACCGCCGACGACGAACGCGCGCCCACGCGCGAAGATCTCGACCCGGACGTCGCGGAGAAGTACGAGGAAGCCATCGAACGCGGTGCCAACCAACCCGGCGAAGGGCGAATTCCCTGACCGCGTGACTGTTTCCCGCCGCCGCGGGGAATGCCCCGGCCGGTGACGGTGGAAGCCCCCGTTGGGTGAGGCGTTGGGTGAGGGGCGACACCGCCTCTCACCTGGTGGTTTAATTCCGGCGTGACCGATGGGACCGCTCCGCGTGGGCAATTGATCGCGCTGGAGTCTCATCTGCTGGATTGGGTCCAGGCCGCGGTGCTGGTCACCGACCTCGCGGGCGTCGTCGTGTACGCCAACCAGCACTGCGAGGTCCTGTACGGCCGGAATGCCAAGCAGCTCGTCGGCGTCGACGCGCTGCGCTTCGGGCCCGAGGTCGACAACCCGGGACCCCTCACGCCGGGCCTTTATCCGAAGATCGCGCGGGAGGTCATGAAAGGACGGAACTGGGAAGGAGCCTTCCGCATCGAACGCGCCGACGGCAGCGCCGTCGACGTGCACGCGGTGAACTCACCGCTGTTCGACGACCGGGGCAAGGTCATCGGAATCGTCAGCCTGGCCTACGACGTCAACGCGCCGCAGCTTTCCCAGGTCGAGCTCGGGCGCATCATCGCCGTGGCACACATCCTGCGGGAAATCGGCGAAACGCTCGTCGCCGAGCTGGATGCCGAAAAGGTGCTGCACACCACCACGAGTGCCGCGCGCAAGCTGACCGGCGCGTCGATGGCGACGTTCCTCGGGACCGACCCCGACCGCGACGCCGGCCGGCTCGTCGTGCGCGCTCTGTCGGGACGCCGCCGCGAAGACTCGATCGGCGCGACCCTCCCCGCCGACGAGCCGTTGTTCGCGGACGCGCTCGCGGGCGAGAGTCCGATCCGATTCGACGATCTCACCTTTGATCCCGACCGCATTGCCGCGCTCGACCTGGTGATGCCGTCTCGCAATCCGCCGTTGCGAAGTTGCATCGTGATGCCGGTGCGGTCGCGGGCCGGGCAGGTTGTGGGCGCGATGGTGGTCGCGCACTCCGAGGCCGAGCGGTTCACGTCGACGGAAGAAAGGCTGCTCGCCGACATCGCCGCCCAGGCCGGCATCGTGCTCGACATCGCGCGGCTGTTCCGCGCCGCGGAGGCCGAGATCAGCGCGCGGCGCCGAGCCGAGGAAGTGCAACGGTTCTTCGCCGAGACGAGCGCGGTGCTGTCGTCGTCACTCGCGTACCCGGAGAGCTTCGAACAGGTCGGACGTCTCTGCGTCCCGTTCCTGGCCGACCTGTGCCTGATCGACGTCGCCGAGGAGCACGGCGTCCGGCGGCTGGCCGCGATCCACGCCGATCCGCACCAGGCGGAGCTCGTCGCCGAGCTCGCGCAGCGCTACGCCCCGGATCCGTACGGTCCGCATCCCGCGGCCAGCGTCGTCAGCGGGGGCGTGCCCGAGGTCGCGGAGTCGATGTCCGACGAGTTCCTCCGCTCGACGACGCGCGACGCTCGCCACTTCGACATCGTGAAGCAACTCGGGTTCGCGTCGTACATGTGCGTGCCACTCGAAGCTCGTGGTCGCACCCTCGGCGCGCTCACGCTCGTGTCGGCGGGATCGGGCCGCAGCTTCGGAACCGCTGATCTCGTGCTGGCCGAAGAGTTCGCGCGCCGGGCCGGGCTCGCCCTCGACAACGCCCGCCTGTATTCCGAACGCGACCACGTCGCGCGGGCCCTGCAGTCGAGCCTGCTCCCGCCAACGCTGCCCGAGATCCCCGGCGCGAAGGTCACCGCCCGGTACCGCGCCGCCGGCGAAGGCAACGAGGTCGGCGGCGACTTCTACCACGCGTTCCAGGTCGACCCGGAGTCGTTTTGGTTCGTGATCGGCGACGTGAGCGGCAAGGGTCCCGAGGCCGCCGCGATCGCCGGCCTCGCCCGGCACACGTTGCGCGCGCTCGCGCTGCACGAGCGGTCGCCGCGCCGGCTGCTGACCGCACTGCACGACACGTTGCTCCTCGAAGGTCGCGGTGAGTTCGTGACGGTGTGCTGCGCGCTGCTCGAGGAACGTGACGGCCGCCTTCTGCTCTCGCTCGCATGCGGAGGGCATCCGCCGCCCATCATCCGGCGGGCCGACAACACCATCGAGGTGGCGACGTGTTCCGGTCCGTTACTCGGACTGCCCGTGAACCTCGCGTTCGAGGAGCAGTGCGTCGAGCTGGCAGTCGGAGACACGATCGTGCTCTACACCGACGGCGTGACCGAGGCCC
>JBBQER010000027.1:0-40603 GCA_038320885.1 Acidimicrobiia bacterium | reverse complement strand
ACCCACGTCGCCCGCGGTGACACTCGTCGAACGCTGGAACGGCATCGGGTGGACGATCGTTCCGAGCCCCAATGCGCCCAACGCCACCGGCAGCTTCCTGTACGCGGTCTCGTGCGCCGGACCCAGTCGGTGCTTCGCCGTCGGCAACTTCACATCGAAGGCCAGCGCCGGCTCGACGCTGATCGAGCGTTGGACCGAAACCGCATGGGTGGTGTCACCGAGTCCGAACCGGCCGGGCGCCGCGGTCAACACCCTCGACGGTGTGTCGTGTGTTCCCGCGGGTGCCGGCGTGAGCTGCTTCGCGGTCGGCAACTACTCGGCGTCGGCGTTGGGCGACGTGCCCTACACGCTGACCGAGCGTTGGGGCCCCGGCGGCTGGGCGGTCGTCCCGAGCCCGAACGTCGGCGGCGGGTACAAGAGCGCGCTCAGCTCGGTGTCGTGCACGAGCGCGTCGTCGTGTATGGCCGTAGGCGTGTGGCAGCACGCACCGGGCGCGAGCCTGGCGGAGAAGTGGAACGGGCGCACGTGGACGATCACACCCGTCCGGAACTTCCCGGGGTGGACGTTCAGCCGGCTCAACTCCGTCTCGTGCCTGACCGCGATCAACTGCTTCGCGGTCGGCACCTGGGCGATCGGCTCTCCCAACCAAACCCTCGTCGCGCATTGGGACGGCACGGGGTGGACGCCGATCTCGAGCCCGAATCCCGCGGGCTCGCGCGGATCCTCGTTGCAGGGCATCTCGTGCATCCCCGGGAAGTGCCTGGCCGCGGGCGCGGCCCTGATGCCCCCGAGCAGCACGTCGGCCACCCTCACCGAGCGCAACTTCTGACCGGTTCGGTTCCCATACGCGCGGTCACGACCAGTCGCTCCCGCGCGGAGTACTTGGGCGCGTTGGTGATCAGCGTGAGCGAGCGAGTTCCGTGGCCGCAACTCACGCGGTCGAGAATGCTCTCGGGAAACAGCGGTTCGCGCGGCGCCGAAACGACAAAGCTGCCGTCGACGATGTACGTGAATCCCCCGGCGTCGGTCGTGATCTGAATGACGTCGCCCGGCTTCAGCTCGTCGAGACGATTGAACGGCGCGCCGTGCGTGGTCCGGTGACCCGCGATCACGACGTTGCCGTTCTCTCCCGGCAGCGGGCTCGCGGGATCGTGAATCGGTCCTTTCACGTCGTCTTCGGGACGCGAGCCTTGGAACAACGTCTGGTCGAAGTCGATCTTGAAGATCACGAGCCGGCCGACGGGCGTGCCGAGCGGCACCGGGGCAGTAGTCGGCGTTTCGAGCGTCGTCGTCGGATTCGTCTCGACCACCGTCACGGTGTCGTGTCTTCCGAGACCGAGTCCGACGAGCAACGCGAAGATCGCGGCACCGGCAATGGCAATCGTGCCGGCGCTCACGAGCACCGCGGTGCGGCGGAAGTGCGTACGCGCTCCCGCTCTTGCGCGCGCTTCGTCGGCGGTCACCGGTGCGACCGCGTCGTCGATCGCTCGCGCGACTTGGTCGAGGTCAAGCATGATCAGGGGCCTCCATGGACACGCGCAGGCGAGCCAGCCCGCGCTCGCGATGGTTCTGGACGGTGGTTTTCCGCACGCCGGTCAGATCGGCGACCTCGCGCAACGTCCAGCCGAATCCGTACACGAGCACGACCGCGGTGCGCTGATCCTCGGAGAGCGCGAGCAGTGCCGCCGGCAACGCGGGCTCGACCCAGGGCTCAACCGCGGGCGTTGGGAGCTCCATGAGGGCTCGCCGCCGGGGCCGGGTGCGGCTCTGACCGACGCGATACAGGTACCCGGCCGCGTTGCGCATCGCGCGCACGCGTTGCCAGTGCTCCCATGCCCACGCCAGCGCCTCGGCGGTGGCCTCGCGCCCGCGCTCGGCGCCGTACGCGGCGATGAACGCGCGTCGCAGCCGCGGTTCGACCTCGACCACGAAAGCCTCGAAGTCAGACTCCTCGGCCGCGCGGTTCGGGCTCATCGGACCAGTAGACCGCCGAACAGCCAGCTCGTACCACAGAGGCTGCGAGAGCAATCCTCAGGTGCGCGGGACTGACAGCTCTAGCCCGTTCTCGCGCATTACGAGGCGGATCTCGTCGTCGCTGAAACCCGGAAGGTCGTCGACGAACGAGAGTGGATCGGCGAGGCCTTCGGCGTGCGGGTAGTCGGAGCCGAAGATCATCCGGTTGGCGCCGAGCTCGTCGCGCAGCACCGGGAGGTCGTCCTCGTAGTACGGCGACACCCATACGTGGTCACGCACCTGCTGCGCGGGATCCACACCTTCGTACGCGAGCGGCGTCTGGCCGTACGACTTCTCGAGCGCGTGCAGGAGCAACGGCATCCAGTCGGACCCGCTCTCGATCGTGGCGATGCGAAGGTTCGGATGCCGGCGCAGCACCCCGTGACACACGAGTGCGGCGACGGTGTCGTAGATCGGACGGTGGCCGCCGGTGACGTGGCGGAACGGGTCGTTGCGGAACGCCTGGAAGTCGCCGCCGCCGCCCCACTCGTCGGCATACCGGCCGTAGCCCGCATCACCCGAGTGATACGCGACGAGGATCCCCGACTCCGCGAGGCGCGCCCACATGCCGTCGTAGATCGCGTCGCCGGGCGAGCGCGAGAACGAAGGCCCGCGCACGGGGCCCGCACGCAGCACGACGACGCGCGCCCCCGACGCGAGCGCATAGTCGACTTCGGCCTCGGCCTGGGCGGGATCCTGCAGGCAGATGTAGGGCGCCGCGAACAATCGCTCGTCGTAGTTGAAGGTCCAGTCGTCGTGCATCCACTCGTTGAACGCATGGAACACCGCGTGCAGCGCGTCGGGGTCGTGCAGCAACGCTTCTTCCACGCCGACACCGAGCGTCGGGAACAGGAACGCGCCCGCGAGGCGCTGCTTGTCCATCAGCGCGACGCGGGCCGCGGGATCGCGGTACGCGGGATTGATCGGCTCGAGCGCGCCGAATGCCTCGCGGATGTCGTCGCCCGCGACCTTGCCGCGGAAGTACTCGTCGAGACACCCGGGCCGGGCGACGGGATCGAACGTGGGGTTCGGGATGAAGCGGAAGATCTTGTTGTCGACGATCATGCGCTGCTTGCCGCCGATCTCCGCCCACTGCACGGTCTTGGCGTATTGCGCGGGGAGGTGGCGCGTGAACGAATCGGTGGCCTCGTAGTAGTGGTTGTCGGCGTCGAACGCGTCGAAATCGACGGTACCCATCAGGGCCTCCAGAAGTAGAACATGTTCTAGCTGGATGGTAGCCGGGCGGCCCGCAGGGCGGAGCGGCGGATCTTGCCGGCGTCGTCGCGCAGGGGCTCGTCGGTGAACTCGAAATCGCGCGGGATCTTGTAGCGCACGAGGCGCTCGCCCAGGTGGGTGCGCAGCTCGTCGACGTCGATCGGCGTTCCGTCGTCGGTGTGCACGATCGCGTGGATCCGGCTGCCGAGATCGTCGTCGGGCAGGCCGATCACCGCCGAGGACCGGACGCGCGGGTGCTCGTCGAGCGCAGCCTCCACCTCGGCGGGGAACACGTTGGAACCACCGGCGAGGATCATGTCGGTCTGGCGATCGGCGAGGTACACGTAGCCGTCGGCGTCGATCGAGCCCATGTCGCCGAGCGACTCCCACCCGCCGTCGATGCGCTTGGCGTCGGCACCCACATACGTATACGTCTTGGCGTCCGGGTCGGTCGGGCGCATGAAGATCTCGCCGACCTCGCCCGGGTCGGCGTGGGTGCCGTCGGCGCGCACGACCTTCATCTCGCCACTCAGCGGTCGGCCGACGGAGCCGCGGTGCTCCAACCACTCGGTCCCGTTGATGAGCGTCGACGCCTGCGCCTCCGTTCCCGCGTACAGCTCCCAGATCGCCTGCGGACCGATCCACTCGATCCACGCTTCCTTCAACCACGGCGGGCACGGCGCGCCGAGGTGCCACACGACGTCCAACGACGACATGTCATAGCGCGCGCGGACATCGGGCGGCAGCTTCGAGATGCGCGCCATCATCGTCGGCACGACGTAGAGACACTCGGGCCGGTACTCGTCGATCATTCGCAGCGTGCCTTCGGCGTCGAACTTGCCCCCCAGCACCACGTGATTGCCGGCGAGCAACCCCGTGACCGACCACATGAACGGGCCGTTGTGGTACAGCGGGCCGGGCATCACCATCGTCCCGTCGGGCGTCATCAACAGCAGCGGCTTCGCATCCGGATCGATGAGCGCGGGTGCGGTGTTGAGGATCAGCTTCGGCCGGCCCGTGCTCCCGCCCGACGTCATTCCCTTCCACGGATCCGAGACCGTGTCGAGGCGCGGATCGGCATGCAGCGATGCCGGCGGGACCCAGCCGCGCGGGAGGCACGTCGCTCCCGGGTGATCAGCGGGATCGACACCGACGATCAGCGCCGGCTTCGCGAGCTCGATGATCCCGTCGAGCTCGCGCTTGGGCAACCGCGACGAGACCGGCGTCGGGGTCGCGCCGACCTTCCACGCCCCGATCGTCGCCGCGATGAACTCGATGCTGTTGGGGAGCGCGATCACCACGATGTCGCCCTGGCCCACCTCGAGCCCGGCGAACGCCTCGCCCGTGTTGATCGCGAGCCGCTCGAGCTCGGCGCGGGTGACGGTGCGGCTCTCGTCGGTGACCGCGGGATGCGTCGGATCGGCATCCGCGAGCTTCGCGAGCTGCCGAGGGTACGGGATCATGGGCATAGGGCATTCTTACTGGTCGGATTCGCAGACGTTCTGAGCGGCTACTCCGCTGAATCGGACCGCGACTCCTCGCTCTCATTCTGCCGTACCCGGCCTCATGCTCGTAAGGTGCCCGGCCATAACTATGGTCGGATTCGCAATCATCCGGAGCGGCTAGCGCCGCTGAGCAGACCGCGACTCCTCGATGTCACTCGAACACACTTCAGCACTCGTCACCGGCGGCGCATCCGGGATGGGTGAGGCCACCGGCCGCCGTCTGGCCGCGGAAGGCGCGCACGTGGTCGTCGTCGACCGGGATGCGACCAAGGGCGAGGCGGTCGCGAAAGAGATCGGGGGCGTGTTCTGCGAAGCGGATGTCACCGACGAGGAGACCGTGCGCGCCGCGGTCGCCGCCTCGGTCGAGCTCGCTCCCTTGCGCACGTGCATTCACTGCGCGGGAGTCGGCTGGGCCGAGCGGACGATCGACCGCAACGGCAACCCGCACGATCTCGACCGGTTCCGAAAGATCATCGAGATCAACCTCATCGGCACCTTCAACGTGCTGCGACTCGCGGCGTCGGGAATGGCCGGCAACGAGCCCGACGCCGACGGCGAACGCGGCGTGATCGTGAACACCGCGTCGGTCGCCGCGTTCGACGGTCAGATCGGCCAAGCCGCGTACTCGGCATCGAAGGGCGGAGTCGCGTCGCTCACCCTCACCGCGGCCCGCGATCTCTCGGCCGCGGGCATCCGGGTGTGCACGATCGCACCCGGTCTCATCGACACGCCGCTGCTCGGCACGCTTCCCGACGACGCGCGGGCCGCGCTCGCCCAGTCGGTGCTGTTCCCGAAGCGCCTCGGTACCGCCGACGACTTCGCGTCACTCGCGCTCGAGCTGGTGCGCAACCACTACCTGAACGGCGAGGTCATCCGCATGGACGCCGGCATTCGCATGCCCCCCAAGTAGGGGACAACACTGTCGGCATGGCCGTGACCCCCCGCCAAGACATCGACTTGCTCGACGGCGCCTTCTACGGCGGCGATCCGCACCCGGCGTACGCGTGGATGCGCGAGAACGAGCCCGTGTACTTCGACGCCGCGCACAACGTGTGGGGTCTCGCCAGCTACGCGGCGGTGCTCGGCGCGTCGAAGGATCCGTCGACGTTCTCGAATGCCGGCGGGATCCGTCCCGACTCGGGTCCGATCCCGATGATGATCGACATGGACGATCCCGAGCACTGGAAGCGCCGCAAGCTGGTGAACCGCGGCTTCACGCCGAAGCGCGTTCGCGAGAGCGAGCAGGAGACGCGCGACAAGTGCGACGCGATCATCGACCTCGTGTGCGAGCGCGGTGAGTGCGACTTCGTCCGTGACGT
Source organism: Acidimicrobiia bacterium (assembly GCA_038320885.1). Taxonomy (GTDB): domain Bacteria; phylum Actinomycetota; class Acidimicrobiia; order IMCC26256; family PALSA-610; genus JBBQER01. The sequence goes on along the minus strand of JBBQER010000027.1, from coordinate 34,551 downwards.
CGCGGCGCCGTTGCCGATGGTGATGATCGGCGACATGCTCGGCGTCCCGCCCGAAGACCGTGATGATCTGTTGCGTTGGTCCGACGACATGTTGAAGGCCCAGAGCGGGAGCGCAACGGAGGAGCAATTCGTCTCCGCGATGAACGCCATGACGGAGTACTCGACGTTCTGCGCGCACGCGGTCGCCCAGCGGCAGGAGACTCCGACCGACGATCTCATGAGCGTGCTCGTGCACGCCGAGGTCGACGGCGACCGCCTCACACCCGACGACATTCTCCACGAGTCGTTGCTCATCCTGATCGGTGGCGACGAGACGACGCGTCACGTGATCAGCGGCGGCATGGAACAACTGCTCCTCCATCCCGATCAGCGGAAGTTGCTCGTCGACGACCCGGACAAGATCACGACCGCGGTCGAGGAGATGCTGCGCTGGGTCAGCCCCATCAAGAACATGTGCCGCACGGTCACCCACGACACGGAATTCATGGGGCAGCAGTTACTCGTTGGCCAGAAGTGCATGCTGCTCTACGAGTCGGCGAACCGCGACGAGACCCGGTTCGAAGATCCGTTCCGCTTCGACGTCGAGCGCGAACCCAACGAGCACGTGGCGTTCGGGTTCGGCGCGCACTTCTGCCTGGGTCAGGCGCTGGCCCGGCTCGAGCTACGAGTGATGTTCGAGCAGCTCCTCATTCGCATACCCGACATCGAGCTCGCGGTCGACCCGAGCGAGCTCGTCCGCCGGCCCGCGAACTTCGTCAGCGGCCTCGAGGCATTGCCGGTGCGGTTCACCCCGTCGAAGCCATTGAACAGGAGCAACCTGTGAGTGATGCCGACTCGAAGCGCGACCTGATCAAGCGGTTCTGGGCCACGTTGTACGAACGCGACTTCGACGGCGTGGGCGCGTTCTTCGCCGCCGACGGCGAGTTCACCGACATGCCGACCCCGCCCGAAGATGTGGCGCGCGGCCCGGAACAGATCGCGGCGCGCCTGCGGCTCGGGCTCGAGCCGCTCGAATCGATCTCGCACACCGTGAAGACGATCGTGGTGGAGGGCGACACGATCGTCACCGAGCACGTTGAGCATTGGGCGTGGCCGACCGGCGAGACGATCTCGTTCCCGTTCGTGTCGATGCACGAGATGCGTGACGGCAAGCTCGTCCGCTGGTGGGACTACTGGGACCTCGGGACCCTCATGGGCGCCGCTCCCGCCTGGTGGTTCGAGCACATCATGAACCCCGAACCGGCGTGAGTTCGCAACCGCATAGGTAGCAAGGTCACGCCGGTACGCCCCTCTATTTCGGTTGGAACCTCACGGCGCCGTCGAGGCGGATGACTTCGCCGTTGAGGTAGCCGTTCTCGATGATGCTCTGCGCGAGCTTGGCGTACTCGTCGGGCTCGCCGAGGCGCTTCGGGAACGGCACGGTCGCGGCCAGCCCTTCGCGCATCTGCTCCGGGGCCATCATCATCGGCGGCGTGCCTATCGTGCCGGGCGCGATCGTGCACACCCGCACACCCACCGCGGCGAGATCGCGAGCGGCGATGATCGTCATCCCGATGACGCCGGCCTTGGCCGAGCCGTAGGCGATCTGACCTATCTGACCTTCGTAGCCCGCGATCGACGCGGTCTGCACGCACACACCGCGCTCACCACCGGGGTCGAGGTCGTTGGTCGCCATCTGCGCGGCGACGAGGCGCAGCACGTTGAACGTGCCGATCAAATTGAGCTCGATCGTCCGGCGGAATGCGTCGAGCGCGTGGGGCGTCCCGTCGCGGCCGACGGTGCGCGCCGCGATCCCTCCGCCGGCGCAGTGCACCGACATCGAGAGGCGACCCAACTCGGCGCCGGCCGCGACCGCTGCGCTCACGTCTTCCTCCGAGATCACATCGCACCGCACGAAGAGCGTGTTCGAGCCGAGCTCGCCCTGGATCGCGTTGCCGCGCTCCTGCGACAGGTCGGCGAGCACGATCGCGGCGCCCTGCGCGTGCAGGCGCCGGGCGGTCGCCTCGCCGAGTCCCGAAGCTGCACCGGTTACGAGCGCGACGTTGCCGCTGACTTCCACTGAGGCACTCCTAAGGTTTCGAACCGATCGGTGACCGGCTGCACTTTGCTCGCCGGACCGCCGACGACGACGTACTCGAGGTTCCGCAGGTGTGACACCTTCCCGACCTTCTTCCCTTTGGGATTGTGGATGCCGATCTGCGCGCCCACGTAGCGGCGCGAGTCGAACGCAAGGGTGCAGACTTCGCCACCGCGCGCCGCGACCATCGCCTGGAGCTCCTCGACGGTCACCCACGACTCGTCGTTGTACGAAACGGCAACGACCTCCGCGTCGATGTCGCCTATCACACCGGCGAGGGCATCGCCCATGCCGCGCCGCTCGTTGAACCGGCTTCGCGTCTCGGGATCCCGGGCGTCGACGCGCTTGCACGCGACGCCGTAGTGCACCGGCGCGTCCCACGCGACCAGCGTCTCCCAGATGTGGTAGTTCGTGAAGTACCGGTGCTGGTTGTACGGCGGGTCGAGATAGGCGAAGTCGAACGAACCCAACGACCCGGCGAGGTCGCACGCGTCACCTCGCACGGCGACACCTGGGCCCGCCAGCAGCTCGGGTGCGCGCAACTCGAGCGGACGGAACGAGCGCGGCGCCCACTTCTTCACGTACGCCATCTGCACACCGGTGGTCGAGTCGACCCGGTCGGCGGCCTCGATCAGGCTCGTGAGCAGCACCGGGTAGAGCGGCGACTGCGTGTAGTCCGACTCGATGGCGTCTCGGATCGCGTCGATCCGCTGTCCGTTGAACGGTTGGAAGAATCGGGATTGCACGCAGAACGTCTCGGTGACGTAGCCGTCATAGCCCTCGCGTGCCGCGAGGTCGTGCAATGCATTGTCGAGCTCGCCCTCGTCGACGCCGGCCCGGTCGATGGCCACGTAACACCGTGCGAACACCTCGGCGTAGCGCGCCGAGTCGACCGCGGTCACGAGCATCCCCCGGCGCTTGAGCTCCTGCGCGACCCGAGTGGTGCCGGTGAAGAGGTCCACGGCCGATCGCGCACCGACGGCCGACGCGAGATCGCCGAGCATCGGAACCAGGCGGCGCTTCGAGCCGATGTACTTGATCATCGAGCCCGAACGGTACGCGACGGAGAGACCGAAGTCGCGCGTGCTCGGAGAATGGCGTCGAGCGCGTTCCGGAGTGTGCGGGCTTCGGCCGCCGGCAGATGCCGGCCGAAGTGGTCTCGCACGGCATCGGTGTAGATCACGTCGGCGCGGGCGAAGCGGACGCGTCCGGCCCTCGTCATCTGCAGAACCGTCGCCCGGCCGTCGTCGGGATCGGCGTGGCGCCCGACCAGTCCGTCGGCTTCCATGCGCTGCACCAGCCGGCTCAATCCGGGTTGGCTGTAACGGGGGTACATGAGCTCGAGCAGCTCACTCAGTCGCATCCGCCCACGCGGCTCCGCCCGCGCGAGGTACGCGAGCGCGGAGAACACACCCGAGTCGAGGCCGGCGTCGTTCTCGAGCGCGCGCACGACGTCGTGCAGCACCGATTGGTACACGGCGACGAGCGAACGCCACCCGTCGAGTTGGGCGTCGAGCGGCTCGTCGCCCGCGCCGTTCCGCACCGGCTCGGCCATTACGCCTGCCGGGGGTCGTCGAGCACGAGCTCGAACTCCCCCACGATCCGGCGCTGCAACGAGTCGTTGATCGTCTCGCGCAGCATGTCGGGCGGAAGGATGCACTCCTCACACCCGACGGTCTCGAGCACCAACCGCAGATGCACGCGCGCGGTCTTCGGGTTCGCCTCGATCAAGAGGAGGTCGGCGCCGTCGGCGCGCAGGATGCGCCCGACCTCGTCGACCGCGAGCACGACCGATTCGTCATCCATCGCGAGGCTCCATCACGGGCGGAGCACCGCGTGGCTCTGCATTTGGCTCTCGCCGAAGCTCGGGAGCGCGATGGCGTGGAGACTGCCGAGGCCCCCGCACACGATGGGGACGATCTGGTCGGGCCGACCGACCAGATGCACGCGACCGTCGGCGTCGACCCGGCCCTTCTTCCGGAGGATCTCCCGATTCGGCGCCGGCCACAGGTCGATCGGCTGCCACGCGTTCTCGCGGAGATGATGCTGGAGCTCGTCGACATCGGGGAACGCGGCGCCGAAGCGTTCGGCCCACATCGGGTTGAACGCGACGACGACCTCGCCGTTCTGCACATTGCCGAGGAACATGTTGCTCAACGGAAACGCGATGCTCTTCGCGATCAGGTAGAGCAAGTCACGCGCGTCGTCGTTGTGGATGTCGGCGAGCGGGAACGTACCCTTGCCGCCGTGCACGGTCACGACATCCTGGTCGACGGTGTAGCCGCGGCGCTCGGCGAGGCTCGGCCACGGCGACCGCTCTTCCCACTCGCCGATGCAGAAGCCGAAGCGGGCCGGCTGGCCGAACACAGTCTTGGTCGTCTCCCCCGCGCGCTGGCCGCCGATGTTGCGGATGCAGAGGGCGACGGCCCGGCCGATGGTCATCGAGCCCCGACCGGCGGCGCCGCCCATGCAGCCCGCGCGGTAGTCGATGGCAAGGTCGTCGCGACTCGGGCCGTTGACGAGCAGCATCGGACACACGCTCGACGTCGTCGTCGTGAGCCCGAACGCGTTCCACTCCGGCTCGGAGATCGCCTCGAGCGCGGCGACAACGAACGGAAACGCCGCCGGCTCACATCCGGCCATCGCCGCGTTGACCGCGATCAGCTCGATCGTCGCGACACCGTTGCTCGGCGGCAACACGCACAAGGCGTGATCGGCGGGATACGGCGTCGCGGCAAGCAGTGCGGTGATCGCGTCGTCGGTGGCCGGAAGTAGCGGCGCGCCGTCGCTCCACCGTTCGGCTCGGGCGCGGTCGTACTGCGCGCGCGGATCCGCGCTCACTTCCACAGTTTCAGAAGTCAGGGTCACGCCCCGGCTCCCGACGTCACGACGCCGAGTTGCGTGAGCACCTGCGGGTAGAACTCGTCGGCGATCGCGCGCAATTCCGCTTCCGGGCGCGCCTCGAGCGGATACGGCAGCACGAGTACCTTCAGGTCACCGTGACCGAGGTGGGTCGCGACGTTGTGACCGTGCACCTCGAACTCCTCGGTGACGATGGCGACCACCGGCTTCTCGCGCTGCTCGACCACCACGGAGTCCTTGATCGTGAACGTGGTGCACGATCCGCACGTGCCGAGGCCGACGATCGCGCAGTCGACCCCGTCGGCGAGCTCGACGATGTGCTTCCGGTCGTTCGCTCCCGTGTTGCCGACCATGCCGCCCGTCTCGACGAGCGTCGTGACCGCGCCGTCACGGCGGAGATACTCATCCCACACGCTCGCGATCAGCCGCCACGATCGCCACGCGCCGTCGGTCCGAATGCCGACGTGCACGCCCGCGATCGGCCGGTCGAGCGAAAACGTCGCGGCGCGCACCTCGCCGGCGGGAGTCGCGGTCGGCCTGCGGACGAAGATGGTGTCGGCGCTCATGCGTGCGAGTCTACGCGTTATATGCGCCCGCATACAATGGGCCGCCGGAGGTCCGACGTAGGGTCAGGGCGTGTCGGTACAGCCGCCCGAGGCAATCCGCTCGGCCTACGAGGCGTGGGACTGGTCCGTCGCTTCGGAATGGGACGACCAGGCCGCCTGGCGCTTGGAGGAGCGGGACGGTCGCCGCACCCACTTCCTGAAGGCCACCCAGCTGGGCCACTTTCCGACCGCGCTCGACGAATGCGAGCGACTGCGCTGGGCGGGCCCGCATCTCCCCGTGCCCAAGGTGATCGATTCGGGGTCGGATACGTCCGTCGACTGGCTGCTCACTGACGCGCTCGCCGGCACCGACGCGACGAAGCACGCCCTGCTCGCGGATCCGGCGCGGCTCGTGCCCGTGCTCGCACGGGCGCTTGCCGCGTTTCACGACGCGGCCCCCGTCGATTCCTGCCCGTTCGAGTTCACCATGCCGACCGCGTTGGAACACGTGCGCGGCCGCCTGCGCGAGGGTGTCGCCGAGCCGTCCGATCTCCACTCCGAGTATCGGCACCTGACGCTCGACCAAGCCCTTGCGGAGGCGGAACGACTCGCGCCGGAGCACGAGGACCTCGTCGTCTGCCACGGTGACTACTGCTTCCCGAACGTGCTCCTCGACGAGGCCGGGGTCGTCACCGGCTACATCGATCTCGGCGAGCTCGCCGTCGCCGACCGGTGGTGCGACATCGCGGTCGGTGCCTGGAGCGTCACCTGGAACGTCGGACCGGGCTGGGAGGACCTGTTCTACGAGTCGTACGGCGTGGAACCCGACGCCGACCGCCTTACTTGCTACCGCCTCCTGTACGACCTCGCGTCGTAGCGCGAGAATCAGCGCGATGACGACGAAACCGCCCGAACCCCGTGCCGTCTCCGTCGCCGGACGCGACGTCGGCGTCTATGAATACGGCGATCCGGCCGGCGCGCCCGTGATGGTCCTGCACGGTACGCCCGCATGCGGCGCCGGCTTCGCGTGGGCCGACGAGCCCGCCCGCGCGCGCGACTTGCGCCTCATCGCGCCCGATCGCCCCGGCGTGGGAATCTCGAGTCCGATCGACAGCTACACGGTGGCCGACTACCCCGCGCAACTCGCCGCGCTCGCCGACGCGTTGAACATCGACCGGTTCGCGGTGTGGGGCTACTCGGGCGGCGGACCGTATGCCGTCGCGTGCGCGACGCTGACCGGCCGCGTCACGACCGCCGCCGTCGCGGCCGGCATGGGTCAGATAGGCGTGTGGGCGAACGCCGACGACTTCGAGAAGACCGATCGCCAGATGCTCGGCCTCTGCGTAAGCCGGCCCGCGCTTGCGCGCGCGATCCTCGGTATCACCGGCCGCCTCGCGCGCATGAGCCCGAAGTCGGCGCTGAAGAGCTTCGCGAAGCAGCTCAACGACAGTGACCGCGCGCTCGTCCCGACGCTCGGTACGCCGGCGGAGGCGATGGCGCTCTTCACGGGCGCGTTCCTCCGCGGCGCGCGCGGCGTGGTCGCCGACTACGCCGCACTCGCGCGGCCGTGGGGCGTTGCCGTCGAGCGCATCGACATTCCGGTCGCGGTCTTCCACGGAGATGCCGACACGATGGTTCCGCTCCGTCACTCGGAGGAGCTCGTCGCGCGGGTATCGACGGCTCGCCTCACCGTGTGGCCGTCCGCCGGACATCTCGGAACGGTCGCGCACGTCGGCGAGGTCTTGGACGCGTTGCGCGCCTGACGCGCGCCGCGAAAACGCGAGCGCTAGCGATCCAAGTCGTTCTGCGACTCGTTGTCGGATGTAGCGAGCGTCTCGAGCCAGTCGGGCTCCGACAGCGAGACGCGCAGGTCGAGAAGATCGGCGAGGCTCAACGGCGGTCCGTCGTGCGCCGGATCGTCGAGCTCGGTCGACCAGCGCCAGGTCTCCAACGACGATCCCGCTTCGACGGCTTCCAAAGCCGCTTCACGCGACGTCGAGGCCACGGTGGGCCGGGTACACGTCGGGCACGTGAAGCGGTAGGACCACTCGTCATTCTCGATGCGAGCGCGCACCGTCACGTCGACCGGGTCGATGCGACCCTCTCCGCATTCCGGACAGTCCACCAGCGCGCACAGGTCGCGATTGCGCGCGCGACGCGGCAGATTCGATCGCACGCGAGTGAACGCGGGTCGGACACTGGTCAACAGACGCTTCGTACGACGGATCACAGGCAAGCCTCGCCCCCAGAGCACGCGAGTTCCGCAACTACGGCAACCCTAAGCAGGGTGTGCGATCGCGGGGGCCGGGCGTGCGCACGTCGTGAAAACACGAACCTTGCTCGCATTGTCCCACTCTCGTCAACCACGACGGGGCGCGTCGAAGGGCGGAGAGGTGCGCGTCGGGGACGATTCGGGCATTCCCTCTCAGCGCGTTCATGCGCACCGGGAAAGGGTCGAAAGCACGCGCGCTGATACTTTCGGGTCGTGTCCGACTACGTGATCCCAGAGCCAGAGCCGAAAGAGATCGACGAGACGACGTCGGTGGAGCTGCGTCACCTCGCCGACAACGCAGTGCTCAAGGGCAGGCCGTCCGGCGAGGAAAAGTGCGAGAACTGCCGCTACTACCTCGAGCCGACGGCCGAGATCTCCTACTGCTGGCACCCGAAGCTGCGCATCCTCGTCGGCGCCGAGTGGTGGTGTCAGTGGTGGGACGCGATTCCCGACGACGCGTAGCCGATTACGGGTTCGCCGGCGGGTCGTATTCAACCAGCGCCACGTGTTCGACCTTGCCGTGGAGCGGGACCACCGTCCGACCCGGCGGACGGCCGGCGCCGAGGTCGGTCACCAGCTCTTCGCACTTCGATCCGTACGTGAGGTAGCCCGGCGACCAGACATACCAAATCGTCGCGGCGTGCGCCTGCGCTCGAACCGTACGCGCGAACTCCCGAGGCACCGCGGCCGCGTTGCGCTTTGCATAGTCGGTCCAGTTCACGAAACGCGGGCTCTCCCCGGAAGGAAACGTCAGCTGGCGAAGCCCGATCGATTCGCGAACGAGACGCGTCGTAGAAGGACCCACCTGATCGGGGCAATACACCACGACGTCGCCGGCGCGCGCCTTCGCGTTGATCACCGTCGCCACGAACGGCGATGCGGTGCGTTCCATCGTGATCCAGTGTTGAGCCGCCACGAGGCTGAAGGCGACCAGCACCGACATGACCACGACGCGGATCCTCGGCTCGAGGAGCACGGACCCGGCGGTGAGCGCGGCGAAGGGAAACACGATCGCGGCGTACCGGACTTGGTACGCGGTGTTCGTCAGCATCGCCTCGCCGATTCCGAGGAGCAGTGTCGCGGCACCGATCGCGAACACGAACCGAAGGCGCCTCGTTCCGGCGGCTTCCGCGACGGAGACGCGCGCAATGGCCCGGCCGGCCAGCGCAACGACCGCCATCGCCACCAGCACCGCTGTGACGACGCGCGCCGCGAGATAGTTGCTGCCGCCGAACTGCGTGACCGTCGTGACGAACACGATCGGCCGCGGCCCGGTACCCCACGGTGTGCCGGTGTGCCGGAGCTGCGCCACGATCACCGGCAACCAGGGGACGAACAACACGCCACCGGCCGCGACCGCGAGCAGCAGCCGGATCGCGGGGCCGCGCTCGACCGGCCGGGCGCGGATGCACCGAAGGGCGAGAACCACACCGACGACGCCGAGCAGGAAGAACGACCAGTAGGTCGTGTACGCCAGCGCAGCCGTGACGAGCGCGACAGCCGCGAGCGGTCCCCGCGTCGGCGAGCGCATCGCCTTCGTGACCGCGAGGAATCCGAGCAGCACCAGCACGATCGCAAGCGAGTACATGCGGTTCTCGGTGGAGTAGCGGATCGCCCACGGCGATGTTGCGACGACGAGCATGGTGGTGGTCGCAATCCGGCGATCGAACTGCCGGCCCGCGCTGCGCAGACCGCCTCCGCAGACGTAGGCCAACGGGATCGCGATGACTCCGAGCACCCCCGGAAGCGCGCGCACGGCCGTATCGCCGGTTCCGAAGACGCGCATCCACACGTGCGACATCGCGTAGTACAGCGGCGGTGACCCGTCACGGCGCAGCGCGGCCGGGAGCCGCCGTAGCGGGAGGCGCGAGATGTTGACGGTCAACGCCTCGTCGAGCCACAAGTGCGATGTGGATGCGAACCGCATCACGACTGTGATCGCGACGACGATGGCGATCGCGGCGAGCACGAGACGTCGAGTCAAGCGCAGCAGCCTAACGATCGGTGCGGGCTAAACCGTCAATCGAGATCGTCGTCGGAAGTCTCGAACGACAGAAGTCCGCTCGCGGCCGCAAGCGCAATCGCGAGACCTGCAGCCTTCGCGTAGACGGCATCGAAGTAGTGCTGCGCGCCGGTCTCGTGCCCGGGTATCGGCGGGGGGCCGAGCGACGAGATCATCGCCGCGGGATTGTCGGACGGCGTGATCGACGCGGGGAGATCGTCGGTGGCGTCTTCGGTACCCCAGAAGTTGTTACCGGTCGCGGCCCGGTGCCGCCCGTTCTGTCGAGCGGGCTGGCGGGCCGGAGACTTGCGCCGGCGCGGCGAGCTCATACCGTCACCTCTTCCGCTTCGTTCGTCAGCACGGCATCGGGATGGATCCCGAGCGCGACGCGCAGCTGCCCGCTGTCGAGATCGGCGAGTGAGCTCGACTTCGGCAACACCAAGTCGGCAATGCGCCGCTTGCCGGCCACGACCTCTTCGACGCGCTCGTCGACCGTGCCCGGGCATACGAGCCGGTGACAGACGACCGTGCGGGTCTGGCCGATGCGCCAGGCGCGGTCCCGAGCCTGGTCCTCGACCGCGGGGTTCCACCAGCGGTCGTACAGCACGACGTGGCTGGCGGCAGTGAGGTTCAATCCCGTGCCGCCCGCCTTCAACGACAGCACCAACGCGCCCGGACCTTCCGCACCTTGAAAGTCGGCGATGAGCCGGTCGCGCGCGGTTCGCGACAGGCCGCCGTGATAACAGCCCACGTCCGTTCCCGTGCGAGTCGAGAGATGGTCGGCGAGCTTGGCACCCCATTGCGCGAAGTGGGTGAACACCAAGACCTTCTCGCCGGCGGCGAAGACGGCGTCGACGATCTCCTCGAGGCGCGCAAGCTTTCCCGATCGACCGGCGAGCGGCCGGTCGTCGTCTTGATACGCCGCGGGATGGTTGCAGATCTGCTTCAGCGCGGTGATGGCCGCCAGGATCTGACCGTTGCGCGACTTGTCGCCCTCGGGGATGGCCGTGCCCGTGACGAGCGTGTCGATCAAGGCTTGATACATCCCGATCTGTTCGGGCGTCATCGCGCAGTGGTCGAGCTCGTCGATCTGGTCGGGCAACTCGGCCGCGATCTCCGGCTCCAACTTCGTGCGCCGGAAGACGAGCACGCCGTTGAGCGCGCGCAATGCGTCCTCGGCATCCACGCGCGACGCGGCGCCGTCGTTGGAGAGCCGCGCGATGAATTGCGGCCGCGGGCCGACGAGGCCGGGATTGGTGAAGTCGAGGATCGACCAGAGATCGCCCAGGCCGTTCTCGATAGGTGTCCCGGTGAGCGCGATTCGCGTGCGCGCGGGAATCCGGCGCAGTTGCTGCGACGTATCGTTCGCGGGGTTCTTGATCGCTTGCGCTTCGTCGAGAACGATGCGTTCCCACTCGACTGCCGCGATGGCGTCGACGTCACGAACGGCGGTGCCGTACGTCGTCACGACCACGTCGGCATCGGCCACCTCGGCGGCGATCTCCTCGGGGGCGGCGCGGCTCGCGCCGTGGTGCACCACGACGCGCAAACCCGGCGTGAACCGGTTCGCCTCGGCCATCCAGTTGCCGACGACCGCGGGGGGCGCGATCACCAAGGTCGGGCCGGCCTTGGCGTTGCCCAGGATGTGGGCGAGCATCGTCGGCGTCTTCCCCAGGCCCATGTCGAGCGCGAGGCACCCGCCCAGCCCGACCGAGTCGAGGAAGCCGAGCCACGCCAGCGCCTCGGCCTGGTAGCTGCGCAGATCACCGACGAAGCCCTTCGGCGTGGAGGCGGGCTCGGTCGCGACCCTCGCCGACGCCGCGAGCAGGTCCGCCGCCCACCCCCCGCCGTCGATCGAGACCCGGCCCGAAAGCGGGGACTCGTCGAGACCGAGCGCGAGCCGCAACATCTCCGCACCCGACAACTGCTTCGTCGCGCGCTGCGCCAACGCGTCGGCGGCCGCCTTCAGGTCGACCTGGTCGAGCGCAACCCACCGTCCGGCGGTGCGGATCAGCGGTCGAGCTTCCTTCGCCAGACGCGCGATGTCGGCGGCCGTCAACTCGACGTCGTCGAACACCGCCGACCATCGGACGTCCGCGAGCTGATTGGCGCCGACGGTCGACTTCGCCACCGAGTCGACGTGGACGCGCAGTGACGCCCGGCTCGGGCGCCGCGAGATCAGCGGCGCGCGCACGTCGAACCCGGCGGCGAGGAGCCGTGGCCCGGTCGCCGACATCAGGTCCCACGCTTCGTCGGCGCTCAGGACCACCTCGCCGCGCCGAATCCCGCCCGCGCGCAGCAGTACCGGCAGCATCCGCTCCAGCCGCGCCATCTCGCCTTCGAGGTACTGCCGCTCGGACTCCGCCATGACGATCGCGCGCTCGATCGAGTTCGGCTTGCCGTTCGAGTCGGCGGCGAGCACGGCGAGATGCCACGCGCCGCCGTCGTCGGGGGGATCGAGCTGCACGATCAAACGTCGGTGTGGTTCGGTGACCAGCCGGGCCCAGGCTTCGATACGGGCCGCGATATCGCCGGCGACCTTGACCGGCGCATCGAAGGCGCTTCCGTCGAGTCGGGCGAGAAAGGCCTCGGCCACGTCATTCGCGGTGTGCACCCGCGGCGGCGCCGCCGGCACTTCGACCCGACGCGCGCCGTCCCGGCAGATCGCGTCGACCATGCCGGTGAGCGCCGAGCGGGTCAGGGCGCGCCGGTCGACCTTGCGATCGAACACCCGCATGCTGCCCGGCATGTTCGCCGCCATGCGTTCCAGACGAGCCGCGTCGACGAGGGCCGGCGTCCAGCGCACCGAGTACGACCCACTGGAATCCTTGGCGCTCGCGCTTCGACGCGTGCGGCGCCGCAGCTGCGGAACCATCGCACCGCGCGCGGTCAGCTCGACCGCCCAGATCGCGACGCGTCCCAACCAACGGACGCTGGAACCGACGTCGTCACCGACCTGACCGGTGCCGGCCGCGACGAGCCAACCGAGCACGTCGCCAACTGGCATCGCGCAGGCGTCGGCGTTCACGTCGCCCGACAAAACGGCCGGAGGATGGGGAACCCACCCCGACTCCGGAGCACCCGCCGCGCCGAGCAACGCGGCGACCTCTTTCGCGCTGCCGGCCGGCGCGCGTTGTCCGCCGGCCCACGCAACGACCCGTCCGGGTTCCCAGGACACCTGGAGTTGGGTGCGCCCAGGTTCGGGTGGCTCGTCGGGCCGCGGGGGGCGATCGCGACGCTTCTCGGGTTCTTTTGGCCCCGGTGGAACGCGCCGCGCGATCGCAGCCTCCAGGCGCCCGACCTCTTCCTCGAGGTCCGCGAGGACCTGATCACGCTCGTCGCCTCTGAGCGCCCGCGCGCTCTTCACGTTTTCCTCGGCATCGCGCAGCATCGCTCCGAGTGAGACCCGCCACGCCACCGGATCGGCTTCGAGCGCCGCGAGCTGCTCGGGCGTGGCGAAGCCGTCGGCCTCAGAGAGGACGTACTCGTCGAATTGCCACGCGGCGATCCCGCCGGTGGCCGGGCGCGCGTTCACGCGCGCTCCACGCCGTTGGTCGACCACCCGCGCGCGCGAGCGGTGACACGACCCTTGGATCCGGTCATGTATCTCCATCTACGCAAGTGCGGGGGACACCACGTGCATCCCCGAAGAAGCCGGCTGCGTAAGGCCGGTTGCTGTACGGCCGCACCAAATGGCAGACGGCGGCAGCTCACTTGATCACCCTGCATCCAGCAGAACGACCGTTCCCAGGCATTGTACCGGGACGCCCCATCCAGTGGTGACAAGCGGTCGAATCCCCCGGTCGGGCCGGGATCCAGCGACATCACGGCGCCGGTCGACGGCGCGGGCCGGGATCTTCGGGCTACCGGGCGGCGGCTGCGCTCCCAACGCGCTCGCGCGTCTCGACCGTCACTTCGTGCGCCAGTTCGGGGCCTTCGGCCTCGTGAGCGTCTTCACCGTGGTTCGCGACGACGTGCTCGAGGTCGATGATGTCGAGCGGGGAAAGGCCGACCGCGTGGAGCTGTTCGACATCGCGGGCCTTGATCCTCCCGGGCCGGCGGGTGAGCTTGGTCGCGTAGGCAACGATCACATCGATGCGACGCCGGGCGCGGAAGGTCGATCCGCGGTCAGGCTCGCTCTGGTCGAGCGGCTTGTGCGACGCGTCGAGCTCGTACAGGTGCTGAGCCAGCTCCCGAGCACGGTCCCCGTCCTGGCGGATCGTCGACGCGACGTACGCCCCGAGGCACCGCTCGAACGTGGTCAACCCGGACAGCGACGGGGCCAGGTCCGATCCGTCATCCGGTCGAAGATCAGTCAGTGCCCACATCCGCTCTCCTTCAGATGTCGACTCGGCGGTCCTATCTCCATAAGTTCTATGGATAAAATAGAGTAAGAGGCGACCCGAGTCAATGTGTCTGCGGAGAGGGCCGCCGGGGCTGGGGCTTCACGAAAGTCCTAGCACCGCGCTCACCGGGGCACGCGGACCCTCCCCGACCGTCACGCAGCGCGACGAACCCAACACGGTCTCCCACCGCCCGGTGCAACCGCGCCCGTAGTGTGACAGCGACGAGAAGGACGGGGTCGTGAAGGCCTGGAGAGTGCACGAATACGGCGCGCCGCGCGATGTTCTGATGCTCGATGATGTCGACGCGCCCCGACCCGCTGACGGCGAGCTCAAGATCCGCGTCACATCGGTGACGCTGAACTTCAACGATCTCGACGGTATCCACGGCCACTACAAGACCGTGTCGAGGCCGGTTCCCTACATCCCGGGCATGGAAGTGCTCGGGATCGTCGACGAATGCGGCACCGGTCTCGAAGATTGGCTCGGTCGGCGCGTGGTCGCGATTCCGTCGGGTGCCTTCGGTGGCTACGCGGAGTACGTCGTCGCGCCCGCGAGCATGACCTTCGAGATGCCGAGCGAGATGCCCGAACCAGACGCGGCGGCGATCTTCATGCCGTTTCATCTCGCGTGGCTCGCGCTCTACGAACGGGCCCGCATCCAACCGGGAGAAACATTGCTCGTGCACGCCGGCGTCGGCGGGGCGGGCTCGGCGGCACTCCAGCTCGGGGTGCACGCCGGTGCGCGCGTGTTCGCCACCGCGGGAACGTCGGAGAAGACGACGCTGTGCCGCGAGCTCGGCGCCGAGCTCGCGATCAACTACCGAGAAACCGATTTCGCAAAAGCAGTCCTCGATGCAACGGATGGCCGCGGTGTCGACGTCGCCTTCGACGCCGTGAGCGGCGACGTCACGTTGCAAACCTTCCGGTGCATGGCGTTCAACGGCCGTCACATCCTCGCCGGCTTCGCGTCGGGTATCGAGCAGGAAGACGAAGGGCTCGTGCCGCGGCCCGTGCTGTTCGGGAACTTCTCCCTCGTCGGCGTGTGCCACGCGTACGTCGATGATCCCGTGGAGTTCAAGCGCTTGAGCGGGTTCAACTTTCCCGCGCACCGCGACGGCGAGCACTTGCACGCGGAGCTGCTGGCCTTGTTCGCCGCGGGCAAGATCCGCGCGGTCGTCGGCCAACACGTGCCGTTTCTCGACCTTCCCGCCGCGCTCGACGCAATGGAGCGACGCCAAACCGTCGGCCGAACCGTCGTCGGGCTGCCCTAGGGTTGCTCCCACCCATGACCCTCCCGCTCGCCGGCATCAAGATCGTCGACTTCTCCGAACACGGATTCGTGCCGTCCGCGGCGGCTGCGCTCGCGGATTGGGGTGCCGACGTCGTGAAGATCGAGCGTCTCGAAGGCGATCCAATGCGCTCGGTCATCCGCAACGGCCTCTCGCCCGACGCTGATGGCACCGACTACCTCTTCGAGATGGCGAACCGGAACAAGCGCGGCATCGCGTTGGATGTCACGTCCGACGCCGGTCGCGAGGTGTTCGAGCGCCTGGTGAAATGGGCAGACGTGTACATCACCAATCAGCTTCCTCGCGTCCGGCGCAAGCTGCGTACCGAGCCGCCCGACCTGTTCGCGCTCAACCCGAAGCTGGTGTTCGCGAAGGGGCACGGGCAGGGCCAGCGCGGCGCCGACTCCGAAGCGGGCGGCTTCGACTCGGTGTCGTTCTGGTCTCGTGGCGGGATGGGCCACATCCTGACCGAGCCCGACGCTCCGAAGCTCGTCGGTCAACGGCCGGCGCAGGGCGACGTGCCGTCGGGGATGTTCCTTGCCGGCGGGATCTGCGCCGCGCTCGTGCGCGCGTTGCGAACGGGTGAAGGAGTCGTCGTCGACACGTCGCTGCTCAACTCGGCGATGTGGACGCTCGGCCCCGACATGGCGTACAGCTCGATCACCGGTAACCAGATGCCGCGCATGAATCTCGGTAAGGGCACGATGACGCCGCTCGTCGGCATCCATCGCACGCGGGACTCGCGCTGGCTCATGTTGAGCATGCTCGACGAGAAGCGCTACTGGGATCCGACGTGCCGGGCGTTGGGCATGCCCGAGCTCATCGACCGCTACCCCACCGAAGCTGATCGCCGGCCGCAATGGCCCGAGCTCACCCCGATGTTCGCGACCGCGATCGCCGACACGACCCGCGCCGAGCTCGAGCCGAGATTGCGGGCCGAGGGCTGCATCTTCTCGTTCTTCGCGTCGCCGCCGGAAGTCCTCGAGGATCAAGCCGTCATCGACAACGGCTACGCGATGGCGCACCCGACACACCCGACGCTCCGGCTCCCGGGCGCACCAGTGCAATTCGATGACGAGCTCCCGACCATGCGCCGCGGCGGACCGACGCACGGAGAGCACACCGTCGAAGTGCTGCTCGAGCTCGGCTACCGCGACGACGAGATCAACGCGCTCTTCTCCGATGCCGTCGTCGACGGGCCGCGGGGTAGGCCGCGGGGGTAGGTACGAGGGCTACTGGGACTTGCAGATGTTGAACGGGTGCTGCGCCCAGTCGTCGACCGGCAGCATGTAATAGGTGCCGTCCGCGCAGCGGAGCTTCGGATTCGCCTCGCCGAAGACACCGCCGTAGTTGTTCGTCATCGTGAAGCCGGGCACCGACCACACGTGCAGCATGTAGCCCGTGCGAGGAAGGATGTGGCCGCCGGCCGCCGCGCACTGCTTCGGCGTCGCCGAGTGATCGAGGCCGTACGGCACGTTGATACCGGTGGCCGTGATCTTGAAGCAGATGGCCTCGTGGTAGTGCCACGTGTCGTTGCGCCCGACGAAGCCAGCCGGCTCGACCGGCGAGACCGAGTAGTACATGAAGCCGGTCATCCGGGAGGTGGGCTGCGTGCCGTCGAAGATCAGCATGAACGGGTTCCGCAGGTCGGCGTCGTCGACCACGCCGTCGGGATTCGTCGTCAACGGCGCGTACTCCCGCATGAAGTGCGCGCCGATTCCCGGGAAGTACGGTCCGACGCGGCCGTAGCCGGCCGCGCGCGCCGCCGCGACCGTCGGTGTCCGGCGCGCGACGTCTCGCGTGATCGCGAGCTGCCGTTCGAGCTCGGCGTTCGTGGGTCCGTCGAGGTGATGGATCGCCATGGTGTGATCGTGCTGGCCGTTGTGGAGGAGCGAGAAGCCCTTGTCGTCGACCGCCGGAATCCCGTGGGTGTGTCCGCCGGCTGCGGGAGCTCCGTGCGTGTGACCGGCGGCGGCCGTGTCACCGTGGCTGTGCGCCGCGTGGTTGCGAGCGCCGGGCGAGGCGAGCACCGACGTCGTGAGTGCGAGCACGCCGAACGACGCGATCGCGGCAACGCTCATTCCGGCACGCGCGTGGCGCGCGCCGAAGTGCGGGCGTACCGCGGCCGCGATGCATGCCACCACGAGCACGCCCTCGAAGACGACGCATGTGATATCGACGAAACCGGCCGACTGCGGGTGCCACGCGTGGAGACCGAAGGGAAGGCCGGCGGTGCGGCTCACTGCCCAGGCCGCGATCGCGGCGCCGTTGAGCGCCGCGCCCAACCAGAGCAGCGCGCGCGACGGCCGCGTCAGCACTACCGCTGCGAACACGAGTTGCAACCAACCGGCCGCCGCGAAGCCGAGGCCCCCGGCAACCGACTCGCCCCAGTGCGACGGCACCATACCAAGTGGATCGCGCCCGCCCCGGCCGAGATCGCGGCTACCAGCAATCGCGAACCGACCACGAGGTCGAACGACTGCCGCCGCTCCACGATGTTGCGGACCTCGGCAGCCGAGGGAGCGACTTCCCCGCGGGCGAGTACGCCGGTCATGAAGTTCTCCCCCTCGAGACTTCCGCACACCCGGTCAGACCGGCCGGGCCGCACCTCAACCTAGACGAATGCGCTGCGTCGGCCTTGGTCTGCGTCTCGAGGGGCTACCGGCTGGGAGTCGCCTCCGACGTTCCTTCCCGACGTTCCCCCGGCGAACGGCGATCCACCGGCTCCGGCGTGCGCGTGTATCCCTCTTGGAGCTTGCGCAGCTCGTCGAAAATCTGGCGGCGCTCGTCCATGTCAGAAGTCACTACTGCCTCCCACGGCAATGACGGGCGGTCGCCCGAGAGCCGTCCTATCGGAGGAGCCGTTGCGCGCCTTGAGCGACAACACCGCGTAAGCCGGTCTGCGACCGTAATCAACGCGTGCTGCCGGACAACGGGTCCGGATGTCCGCGCTCAGCAACGCGCGCGCTACGAACCTTCGAGTCGTTTGCCGCCGGCAAGGAGGGCGATCGTGAGGACTGCGACGATGGCTCCGGAGATGACGAGAGGAATGCGTCCGTTTCCGTGCCAGGCGAGGCCGGCCCAGATGCCGGCGATCAGAGAACCGCCGCCGATGACGCCTTGATAGAGCCCGAGTCCGCTGCCGTGACGGCTGGTCGGCAGCAGATCCGTGATCCACGCCTTGCCGACACCGTCGGTCAGCGCGGTAAACGCGCCGTAGACCGCGAGCAGGGGCCAGACCCACGCGGATGTCGTCACCAGCCCGAGTCCGAGGTATACGACTGCAAACACCGCGAGGCCCGCCGCGAACACATAGCGACGCGGGACGCGATCCGAGAGGCGTCCGGCCGGATACGACAGGCCGGCGTAGGTCAGGTTGTACAGCACGTACGCGCCGATGATCGCGACGAAGCCGAGTCCGAGCGCCTTGGCCCGCAGGATCAGCAACGCGTCGCTGAAGTTCGCGACGCCGAACACGGCCAGGAAGGCCAGCACGCGCCAAAAGCGGCGTGGGTACTCGCCGCGGACCACCACGGGACGCGCCTGCGTCGTGTCGACCGCGTCGGTCTTGGCCTCGCGTACGAACATGACGAGCGCCACGCTGATGACCGCAGGGATGAGTGCGACGAAGAACAGCGGCCGGATGTCGCTCGTGTGGCCGCCGAGGAGCTCGTACACACCGAGACCGATCAGCGGGCCGCAGACCGCGCCCGCGGTGTCAGCGGCGCGGTGGAAACCGAAGGCGCGTCCGCGCAAGTGAGCCGGGGTGTCGTCGGCGATGAGCGCATCCCGCGGGGATGTCCGTATCCCCTTGCCGGTCCGGTCGATCATGCGCGCGACGAGCACCAACGGCCACACCTGCGCCAGTCCGATCAGCGGCTTCGACAACGACGACATGCCGTAGCCGAGCGCGACGAGCGGCCGTCGCTTCCGGATGTCGGCCAGCCGACCCGACACGATCTTCATCACCGACGCCATCGCCTCGCCGGCACCTTCGATGACCGATACCACCGCGACCGGCGCGCCGAGGACACCGGTCAGGAACAACGGAAGTACCGGGTACAGCATCTCCGAGGCCGCGTCCTGAAAGAACGACACCCACGACAGCGCGATCACATTGCGAGGAAGCTTCTCG
This sequence comes from Acidimicrobiia bacterium, assembly GCA_038320885.1. GTDB lineage: Bacteria > Actinomycetota > Acidimicrobiia > IMCC26256 > PALSA-610 > JBBQER01. Next base: position 15,024 of record JBBQER010000027.1, on the reverse strand, counting down.
CCAGTCGTCACACTCCCCGCGCGCGCCATCAACCATCCTCGCACACCTCAACGCGCGGTCGACGAGTCACGCGGAGGCTTGCCGAGGCGGCATCCGGGCCTGCCCACGAGTACGAGGTTGAACGGCGTTTCGGTCGCCCGGCGGAACGACGAGAAACCGGCAACTCGGGCAACGCCGGCCAGGCGCGCCTCGCCCACCGTCGAATGGCTGCATCACAAGTGAGAGCGTAAAACGCTGCGCCCGGCGGGTCGCCGCGGAGCTCGCGCTATTCGGCGCGGAGCGCGGCGGCGGGCCGCGTGTTTGCCGCCGCGTGTGCCGGAAGGAGCCCGATCAGGTTGACGAGGGTGATCGCAGCCACGGCGGTGAGAACCGGCGCAACTATTGATACCCACGCGGTGGTCGATACGCCGAGACCATCGGCAAGGAGTCGCCACGTCAGCCGCCCCACGAGCACGCCGACCGGGATCCCGACGACGAGACCGACGGCGGCGAGCATCGTTGCGTACCACGCGATCACCGCGCGCACCTGCCGGCGTCGGAAGCCGATCGTCTTCAACAGCGCGAGCTCGCGCTTGCGGCGTCGCACCGCGGTGACGAGTGCGTGGCCGACAGACAGGCTTGCGAGCAGCGCAAGCAACGCACCGAGGGCAAGTGGGAACCACCCGATATTGCGGAGTCGCTCGATTTCCGGTGGTACCGACGACCCGTGGGCGCCTTGGTCGGCGACCAGCACACTCCGTCCGGGCGGCATCTTGAAGGCGTGCATCCTCGATACCTGAGCCAGCACGGCACTGTGGTTGGCGCCGTTGCTGAAACGCCCGACGAGGTAGCGGGTGAGGTTGTCGTTGTTGATCGTGAGCGGCCGGAAGGCGGCACCCGAGAAGAAGGCGCCGTCAGCCAGCGGCTGCAATTCTTGTCCGGAGATGCGGGGGAACACCGCTCGGCCCACGATCCGATACTCGCGTCGTGTACTAGCCGTACTCGCTTGAACCATGTCGCCGATCCGCTTGTGCAGAGCCGTGAGCGTGGTGGCTCCGAGTGCGACCTCGTCCCGAGCCCGGGGTTCGCGTCCGGCGACGATGTCAGGGGCAATCGTGCCGCGTATCTCGGTGAGGCCCCATCCCGTGACCACTCTGCCATCAACGAATATCGGCGCGAAGCAAATGGCCGCGACGTCGGCGACGCCTCGAACGTCGTGGAGGCCATAGTCGGTCTTGTCGGTGCTGGTGCCGCATCGAGCCGAAAAGGTGTCGTCGGGAGCTCTGAAGTCGAACGTCCAACCGTACAGTCGGGGCGTCGAAGCCAGATGACCGAGACTCGCCGCGAACACGACAACCGCGGTCACGCCGATGACGCCGAAAATCGCCCCGAGAAACGCCGACCGATTCGGCGCGGCTCGATCGCTTTGCCCGCTCTCGAAGGTCATGCGCAGCCCGCTCGTGAACGACGGCGAGAAACCGGCGTGCGCCATGCGATCGGAGATCGCCCCACCGCGACGCCGGCGGCGGGCGCGCCGCAGCCCTCCGAGTGACGACGCGCGACTCATGCGTAGAGCGGCAAGCAATGCCACGACAACCACAAAGGCGCCCACGATCGCGAGACCGATACCGACGACGAACCAGTCGACGTGGAAACCGGGGTTCGGATCCGCGCGTCGCGAGATTCCGATCGGGAACAACGGCGACGCCACGACCGCGACGATCACGGCGCCAAGAGCTCCGGCGGCCGCGGCGAAGCACGACGGGAGCGCGCTGATCGCGACCCGGGACGGCCGCGTCATGCCCAGCGACTGCAGGATTGGATGGCCGATGCCGGCCTGCGAGACCTCGCGGATGAGCACGATGGCGATCGCGACTGCGCCCGCCAGCGCACCCACACCGGCAAATATCCACAACGCGAGCGTCAACACATTGATTGCGTCGCCCGCGCCGCCGTTCTCGAGCTCGAGATCCGTCACCTGAAAGAACGGGGATCTGCCGAACACTCTCTGAGCCGTCGCAGTGACACGCGCGATGTCGCGTTTGCCGTTGACCGTTCGGACCCGCAGCACGTCGGCGAAGATGCCCATGCGGTGCTGGTACTGATGGTCGAACGCCGGGGTGAGAATGATCACGCCGCCTGTCGCGGCGCGGTCGCCGAGGTCGAGCGGTCGCCGAATGATGCCGACAATGTTCAAGACGACGTGCGGCCCTCGGGCGGGGCCGGGATCATGGCCGGTTACGATCCTCGTCACCTGTTCGGGTGCAAGCGAGCCGGCCGAAATGCGATCGCCAATATGGAGGTGCGCCAATTTGGCGAATGCTTCGCTGATCGTGATCTCGTACGGGTTGCGAAGGTTCTGCCGACGGCCGGCTACGAGGCGAGCTCGGTCGATTGCAGTACCCAGGCGATCATCGATGGCGGCCGCGATCTGCAAGTCGGGGTAACGGTCGACCTGTTGTGCATACGCGTGGAGCACCGCGACGTCCGCGACGCCGGGCGAGTGTCTGAACTTGCTTAGCTCGGCCCGGGTCACTTTCGAGTCCGCGTTGACCTCGATGTCGGCCGCGTGGCTGTAGGCATTGAACCGCGCGAGCGCGGTCGAGCTTCGGCGCGCGCCGATCACCGTTGTCAGGACGACGGAACCGACGATGACGATCAGGAGCGTCACGACGAACGCGCTGCGCCATCGACGCCGCAGTTCGGATCGGGCAACGAGCCAAATCGCGCTCAATGCTGTTCCTCCCCCGTGGCGCTAGAAGTGAGCACAACCACGCTGACGCGTGGTGACCGCCGGCGCCAGGGCGTCAGCATCCGGACGTGGGTGTGCTAGCAACCTCGGGATACGCCGGCGCTCAAGTCGGTGAAACCGGCGCCGGGTCGGGCGTTCGGATCAGCAGGAAGGCGACTGCGGGCGTAAGGATCGAGAGCATCACGCCGGGCACCGCGATACCCGAGTCATTCAGCGCATAGCCGAGGACGCCCGCCACCGCGATTCCGATCAGGCACGCGTTGATTGCCGGGAGACGCGTCCGCAGCGCCGTGAATCGTTGCGGCGCGTACCACGAGACGTACAGCCAGAACACCACGACGGGCATGATGACGAGGCGCCAGACCGAGCTCGACAGGGTCGCAAGGTTGGCGTGGAGCTTGCGGCTGACGACCGTCGTGAATCCCCCGGAACCTTGTTTGCCGATGCGTTCGAACAGCCGCCCGAGGTGCGTGCGGTGCGACGGATCGCGCGTGAGATCGAACAGGCCCAGTACGACCACCGCGCCGATGGTCCCGAGTCCCCACCACAGGGCGGTGCGGAGCCGCACGCGCCACCCCGCGAGCAACGTGAATGCCAGGCCGAACGCCGGCAGCCCCGCGAGCACCCCGCCGACGTCGGCGCCCCACATGGGCGCGCCGTCGACGAGAGCGACGCCTATGAACAACGCGGCGACCGCGGCCAGACCGAATCGCGGCGGCGCGGCGAGGAACACCGCGAGCAGGAGCGCGGCGATCATGAGCAGCGAAAACGTCACGTTGTTCACGCCGGAGAAGCGTCCGGCGACAACCGGTGAATCGCCGAAGACCGTGCTCAGCTGGAGCCGGGAGTCGAGTGCGACCACGCTGATCGCGATCGTCGCGACCACGAACGACAACACGATGACGAGCGGAAGGTTGCCGCGAGGCAGGACAAGCGTCAACGCGACCCCGATCACCAGCCCCAGGCCGAAGGTGAACGCGTAGTACGCGACGGTCGGCCACTCCCGAAACGGCAGGAGCGCCGCCCAATACGTCAGTGCCGGTATCGCGATCAGGGCCAGCGCGATCGCCTCGAGCCATCGCCACGAGCGCCCGTACCTCAAACTGATCGACGCGACACAGCCGAACAGCAACACGACGATGACGATTGTCCATTGGACGGGCGTGATGACGCCGTCGCGGAATCCCGCGTTCTCGTCGGCGGTGACGAGGAAGTCAATGCGCGCCTCGGCATTGCCACCGCTGCGCACGACGCGCACCGGGCGGCCGTCGATGTCCTGATCGACGAGCGGCGCGTGGACCAGTGCGGCGATCGCCGGGGCAACGTCGACAATCGAGACAAACCCGGCTTGGCGGGTGACGCCACTGTCGAGCAACCCGGCGCGCAAGCCCGGCGCTCGTACGGCGAAGAGCGTGAGATGGGGCCCGCCGCTCTGAGGTGCCGACGGTGCCACGAGCACGACCGCGTCACGGGTCGGGTCGACGTGGCGGAGCAGCCGCCCGACGATACGGTCGGTGCGCACCAATGCCGCGCGCCACATCTGATGCAGCCGGGCGCCCGGCACGACGGACGCGTACGACTCCGTACGCGGCAGATCCGAGCCCTCTACGAGTACGACGCTGCGTCGCTGCCAACACCGCACCATCGCCTGCTCCACCGCGGTGGGGTCGAGCGCGAGCCCGAACGCGGCCTGCGGATCGTGCGTGAGGAGCTCGGTGCCGACGGCGCCGCACGGCACCTGCCCGTCGGAGCCCATCAGCGCAAGGGCAGCCTCGCGGTGGTAGGTCGAGAGATCGGGAAGCGGCGGAGCGACGTCGGCATTCGCCACGACACCGCGCAGCACGCCTTCCTTCGCGAGGGCATCGCCGAGCGCGGCAATCGTTGCCTTGTACTGCGTGTGACCATTCGCGCTCTCGATCGCCGCCGTCCGCATCTGCGCGACTGCGCCGCGCAACGGACGGCGGTAGAGACGTTCGTATACCGCGGCCGCGTCGTCGGCTTCGAGCCGTTCCCTCGGCTCGAACGCCTGACCCGCGTCGGCGTGCGGACCAACGGCCCGGATACCCGCTCCGAGCGTGGTGTAGCCGTCGCCGACCGGCGTCTTCAGCTTCGTGACCCGCACTGCGAGGTTCGCAACACCGGCCTGATCGATCACCGACCGCAGGTTGGGCACGTCATTCTCGGCGATGTCTCGCCACGTCACCCCGGGCAGCGAGATCACGAGAACGCGCGGCGTCACCGGCAGTGAGTCGGACGACGTTTCCTTCGGCGCCGGCAATACCGCCGAAGCGCTCTTCACGCCGAACGCGCAGATCGTCACGACGACCGCGGCCGACGCCACCGCGAGGATCACGCGCTTCACCGAACGGGCTCACTCACTGAGAATCTCCATGTCGGACGTGCGCCGGACTCGGCACAATAACGAGTGTTGCACGCGTCGCAGTGCCAGACGCGCCGGTGCTACGAGTTGGTGGGCGTCCGCATGTCTCGGGCGCTACAGGCGTTGGCGAGGCACGTGAGGCCGAGCATCGACTCCCAGGCTTTGAGCGTGCCCGCGTATCCCGCGTCGGTGCTCGTGGCGGCTCCTGCGTTCGCGGTCGGAGTGATCCACAAGTTAGGGACCGGATGGTCTTCGTCGTACCAGACGAACACCGCAACGTGGCCGCCTCTGTAGGCGGCACTTTCCAGCACGGGTTGGATGTGCTGCCTCGCCCAGGCGTCGACGACGGCATTCGAGCAGTCGTGGCCGTCGTTGCAAAGCGTCGGAGTCACGAAGCTGAACGCGGGTAGCGCTCGAGGATCGAACTCGGTGAACGGCCGAACCTGACCGGTGCAGTGCGCCCGGTCGTCGGCTCCCCACAAGTAGAGGCCGGGCACGTGCTTGGCGGCGTTGCCGGCCGCGCTGCAATCGGTGGTCGCACCCTCCACGTAGTTGATCGCCACCAGCCCCGACCGACGCGCTTGGCGAAAGAGATTATCGGCCGTCGTACTGCACGACCTCGACGGCGAGCAGTCGTTCACGGTCCCGGACTGGAACGCGCCCGTCACCTGTCCGACGTACTGGCTGAGACTGTTCTGCGCGGTGTTGGTCTCGGTCCAGTCGGTGAAGTAGCTGCACCGTTGACCGAGACGGTGCAGGAAGGGCATCTCGGCTCCGAAACCGAGACCCACGCGATCCCAGGTGCGGTTCTCGAACGCGAACACGACAACCGACCGATACCTTTTCGGCGCCCGGCCCGGCCTGCCGCACACACTTCTCGTCGCGGCCGGCGCAGTCGAATCGGCTAGCGGTGCGCGTGAGGTCGAGCCGCGGACAGGTGAACTACAGGCAGCGCCGAGCAGCCAGAGGACGGCAAGCATGGCGATGCAACCTCGCGACGTAACCCGACGCGTCGCACGACTTGCAGACCTCATGGCACAAGCATGCCCGTGAACGCTCGAGATGGATCGACAGTGGCCCTTGTCCTGACCGTCGGCTGAACGCGCGCGCACGTCCCGGCGCCTGGTTTACCGGCGCCGCGCCAAGCGCCGGTGGTCGGGGAAGATCGCGGCGATCGTCGGCGACGAGGTGCGCATGAATTCAGGCGGGAAGGTGTGCGCGAGACAGAGGATCCTGGCGGCTCCGTAGTGTCGCGTCGGTGCGCAACGTGGGTAATGACGGAGGTCGAGGACTCTCGGCTCGAGCTGCATGAGCCAGATGCGTCCGGTTGGGTCTCGGCCGACGAGCGCGAACGCGACCGTGCGGTGCATCCCGGGCAGTTGGATCGCGCGGGCCGGACCATCGTCGCTTCGGATACCAAGGCTCCATGCGAGCTCGACGCCCATTGCCGACGGCTGTATCGCGACTACATCACCCGTATGTGCGAGCCGCTCGAGCCGGGTCAGCATGGCCGTGGGCCCCCGCGAGTGAAGCGCGTGGGGGACCGTCGACAGGATCACTGCTGCCGTGACTGCGGCGGCAACGATGCCGAGGGTTCGAGCCTGCCGGCTCAGCGCATCGACGACGTAGCCAAGCGCCAGCAACGGCGCCCAAGACGCGAGGGTGAGCGTACGGTCCAGAAGGACTGGCGCCCGTAGGCCGACGATGCCCGCGAGCATGACGGGAATGAGGAAGCAAGATGTCACAACCATCCCGAGCGGTCGGTCACGGTGGCGGCAAACGATGATGCCCATGACGATCGCAGCCACCACCGCGAGGCTGATGCCGGGCAGATCGGTGACGAGCGCGGCAATGGTGGTGACGAATCGGGCCGGCGTCGTGCGAGGGATCCACGACGAGTGCCCGCCGCGGGCCTGTACGAGAAACGACCGTCCCCACAGCAGCACCCAACCTGCGGTGCCCATCGCGATCGCGGCGCGCCATCGCCAAGCATCGGCGTCCCGGCGCCGACCCGCGAGTGTGATCAAGCCGATCGCGACCAGGATCGTCGAGATGTGCATCATCAAGCCGACGAAGATCAGTATGCCGATCACCACTACGTGTCGCCGGCGCGGCGCGCGGAGCCACGCGTCGGCCGTGACCGCGATGCCCACGCCGATCAGCTCCAGCGGCGCGTACATCCGGGCTTCGCGTCCGTGGACGATCTGGAACGCGCAGAGGGACATGGCGGCCGTCGCGACGATCCCGACGCGAGCGCGATCGCGCATCCACCATGCGAAGAGCGCGAGAGCGCCAATCGAGCACACCACGGCCGGGAGCCGGAATACGAACGGGCTCACTCCCGCGCGCGCGAGCGGGAGTTGGAGGAGATAGTCCAGCGGTGGATGGGAGTCGTGGCCGCGCAAGAAGCCGAACACCGTGGCCAGCGGCAGGCGTCCCACCATGGCCGAGTACGACTCGTCGAAGTTCAGCGCGCTCGCACCAAGATCCCAGACGCGTGCGATCGCGCCGGCCAGAACGATGGCGCCGAGCGCGAACTGCCCCGGCCGCGCGCGCACCGTCTCCCGCCAAGGCATTGAGAGTGTGGGCTCACGCATCGCGGTGCTCAAACACGGGGCCGTCCGCTCGAGCGGTGATCGTGGCTATGACCCGATCACCGACAACGCCGCTCGGCGGATGGCGTTCCAAGCCGCCGTCGGACTGCTGTCTCGCAGGAGTTCTATGGTCAGGATTGGCACAGCTCGGTCGATGCCGAGGAGAGAGCCGAGCGAACCGGGGGTCCCGAAACCGAGGGCGTTCGAAGGTTCGACCGGAAGGCCGCTGTCGTGGGAGAACCGTGCCGCGATTGCCTTCGCAGGTCCGTCGTAGTTGATGTACGGGTGACCGCGGGACGCGTGGCAGCTGAGAACGAGGTCCGGACGCACGCGCTGAATCAGGTTGTAGAGCGCCCGTGACTCCGGTTGGCTGAGCGGCGTACCTCCGTATTCGGGGTTCGTCTTGTCGAAGTTGCGTGCCGGGAAGTTCCGGTTGAGGTCCACGTGGTTGGCGTTGTCCCGGGTGTGTCGGACGCGACCGTCGGGGTTGTCGTCTTCGAGGATGGTCAAGGTCACGCGATCCTCGAGGCGGGCGTGCCTGAACGCGCCTGCGAGCGCGGCGGTCGCGACCGCGCCTTGAGGTTCATCGCCATGGATACCGCCGATCCACAGCACCCGACGCGGGCCGTGGCCGACCCGCTGCATGCGCAATGGTCGCCCCTCTACGGAATACCCAATCGTCTGCCACACGACCGGCAAACGCGAGTTAACCGTCGTGACCTCGCCCAAGATCGACGTCGGGGTTCCGCGCGCATGCAAATCCGCGTGTGTCGGAGCGGCGCGGTCCGGTGCGTTGACCGAGCACGCCGCGGATGCCAACAAGATCACACTGACCAGGAGAGACATCGTCCCACGCGCAAGCAAGGGTTCGGTTGTACAAGCCGATTCCGAGAACGGGGTAAGAAAGCCCGAAAGGTCCGGCTAACGATCGGTTCGCGAACAGTAAACGCGAACTCGCACAGCCCGCGGTGGCGCATCGGCTTACCTCCCCGACATCATGCGTGCGTCGGAGCGGGATCTGGGGTCAGGTGACGCACATGTTCGAGCGACGACGGCGCAGGTATCCGATCGCCGGGTTCGCGACTGGATTGCTGGTGCTATTGACGAGTTGCAGTAGCAGCGGGACCAGAGTCCCGACATCGGCCCCCACCGCACCCTCGCAGTCCTCGACGACTGCCACGACCGCACCGAGACTGCTGCCCGGACACACGTCGTGGATCGAGACGTTCGTCGACGGATCGCGTCGAACGATTCCTGTGTCCGGAGCGCCGCGGCCGTCACGAACGCTCGTGACCACGATCTATCGACCGAACGGCACCGGGCCCTTCCCGCTGATCGTGTTCTCACATGGCCTCGACGGTCACCCGGACAAGTTCACGAAGCTGTTCTCGGCCTGGGCGGACGCCGGCTTAGCGATCGCCGCACCGGCGTTTCCACTCACGAACAGCCACGCCGCGAACCCGAATGCGGACGTCGGCGATGTCGGGCAGCAGCCCGCTGACGTGTCGTTCGTGCTCGACAACATCTTGGGCCAGGACAAGCAACGACGGAGCCGACTGTTTCACGCGATCGATGCGCACAGAATCGGTGCGGGCGGACTGTCACTCGGCGGACTCACCACATACTGGCTGGTCTATCGCGAGTGCTGTCGCGATCAGCGGATCGACGCGGCCGCGGTACTCGACGGCATTCGCAGCGACGAGCGGCTCGACGGGCACGTACCGCTCCTGATCGCGCACTCCGACACCGACCCGACGCTCCCGTACTCGTCAGCGCTGGAAGCATTCGATGCGGCGCGTGCACCCGTTTGGTTCGTGACATTGCACGGCGCCGCGCACGCGTCACAGTGGGAGGACGACATCACGCCGTTCGACCACATCGCCGAACGCATCACCATCGACTTCTGGGATGCAACCCTCGAGGGGGACACGCGAGCATTCGCCCGGCTGCAGCGGGACGCGACCGTGCCCGGCCTCTCGTCAATTGTCTCGAAGCGCACAACCACGCCGTAGGCATCAGGTACCGGCCGAGACGCCGGCAGCCTGGCGTCGTTCCGCTTCCGAGATCGCCCAGGCCGCGTTCACCAAACCGATGTGGCTGAACGCCTGCGGGAAGTTGCCGAGCAACTCGCCGGTCTCGCTGTCGACCTCTTCGGCCAGCAGCCCGACGTCGTTGACGAAGGCGGCGGCCCGTTCGAACACGATGCGCGCCCGCTTCGGTTGATCGGTCAGTGCCATCGCGTGCGCGAGCCAGAACGTGCAGAGCAGGAAGGTTCCCTCTTCGCCAACGAGGCCGTCATGCGATCGGTAGCGGTAGACGAGTCCCCGCGCGTCGGTGAGCCGGTCCTCGGTGGCGTCGATCGTGGCCAGGATGCGGGGATCGTCGGCCGGGAGGAACCCGACGAGCGCCATCATGAGGTTCGACGCGTCGAGATCGTCGGACCCGAACGACTGGGTGAAGGCGTTTGCAGTGTCGCTCCACCCGTTCGTCACGATCGCGTCGTGGATCTCCGCCCGCACCCGCGTCCAATCGTCGACGCGATGCTGCGCCTCGAGCCGATCAGCGAGCGCGATCGCGCGTTCGAGCGCGACCCAGCACATGAGCTTCGAGTACACGAAGTCGCGCGGTTCGCCTCGCACCTCCCAGATCCCCTGGTCGCGTTCGTTCCAGCGCTGCGCCGCCCGGTCGGCGAGGCTCACGAAGAACGTCTTCGTGGGCGGCGCGAGCTCGGAGAACTGGTCGGAGAGGCGATACACACAGTTGAGGAGCTCGCCGTACACGTCGAGTTGGCGTTGGTTCCACGCTCCGTTGCCGACCCGGACCGGTGCGCTATTGCGCCAACCAGGTAAGTGGAGCAGCTCGCGTTCGGTCAGATCGTGCTCTCCGCCGATTCCGAACATGATCTGCAGGTCGTTGCCGCGATCGACTGAGGCGGCAGCCGATGTCGTCATGTACTCGAAGAACTCGTTTACCTCGTCGGGACACGCGGCCACCCAGAGCGCCTCGATGGTGAAGCTCGCGTCGCGCACCCACGAGTAGCGGTAGTCCCAGTTGCGGTTACCGCCCACGGCCTCGGGCAACGACGTCGTGGCCGCCGCGCAGATCGCGCCGGTCGGCTGGAACGACAACGCGTGGAGCACGCGACCGCTCTGATGGACGAGGTCACGCCACGGTCCCTCGTACGCCTGGTGCAGCGCCGACCACGATTCCCAGGCCGAGATGGCGTCGTCGAGCCGGCGCGCGATTTCTACCTGGCTCCACACGCGCGCGACGTCGCGAGCTGCTCGCGTTCCGTAGTGGAGAGCGAACGCGAGACTCTGTCCCTCGGACAACGTGGAGTGCGCGTGCGCGCTCGAGTCGGCGATGTCCATCGGCAACGGACACGACAGCACCAGAATGTCGGCTCCTCCCACCGCGTCGACGCCGCCCTCGATCGCCGATATCAACGGATAGACCAACCCGTACTCGGGCCGGGGCGAGTATTCGACCTCGACCTCCACCTCGCCCGCCGTGCACATCGCCCGCCGCAACACAAGGTGGGGCGAGTCCTTCCCGAGCTCGTGCCCGCGATTGCCGTCACCCATCGCCAACGCGTCGACGAGGGTGAGCGTGCCGGTCGGCGTCCGGAACGTCGTCTCGAGCACCATCGTTCGATCGAGGTAGCGACGCGACACCTCGGTCGCGCCGGATGCCCGGATCGACCAGTGGCCGGCGTCGTCACCGAGCAACCGGGCGAACACCGAGCTGCTGTCGAAGCGCGGCATGTACAGCCAGTCGATCGAGCCGTTCCGGCTCACGAGCGCCGCGGAGTGCCGATCCGACAACAGTGCATAGTCGGCAATCGGAATGCCGCTCACAGCGTCAGGCCGGCTGAGGGTCGCATTCCCGGCGACGGTACCGCTCGTGCTCCGCGGTCTGGACGGATAGCGCACTCGGGTATTGCATGTCGTGCGCGGAAGAGACCGGGACGGATGCTCCTTGGTAGCTGCCGCGGTCGAGCAGGCTCGCTTCAGCAGGCGGTCTGCCCGTGGGCGCTCTGGAGGTAGACGCCGCCGGCTTGTGTCGCGGCCCAGTAGGACTGGTACCCGGGCTCCGGGGAGGTGAGCCCGGCGAGCGGCGATGTGTCGGCGGGATCGGAGCCGAGGCCGTAGTTCCTCGCGTTGCCGAAGTTCACGAGGAACGAGCGGCTGCGGTCCGCCAAGATGTAGCCGTTCTCGTCGTAGCCGTCCCCGCGTGTGGCCGCCGCGAACGCGGAGAAGTCGGTTGGGCTGGCGCCGTCCTGCGTGATCGGGCCACCACCGACGTAGGGGGCGCTGCCGAATGCGAACACTCCCGCGTCTGCTGCCGAGAGCCAGTAGCCGTGACCCGACCACGGACTCCTTCCACCACCCACGAATTGTGCGATGGCGTCGAGGCAAGTTGTCACCGGAGGGCTTCTATCGCGACTCGCACAATCTCGATGCGTTGAAGGCACTGCTCCTCGATCCGATCAGCGCCATCCCCCCGGCACCGTTCCGTGCGGCAGCGTTCGACGAGCGCTCGGACTCGACCGTCGACGCTCCGATCCAAGAACCCGCGGCGGGCGACGTCCTGCTGTTCGACGGGCTGTTCCTCTCCCGGCCCGAGTTGCGCCACTACTGGGACTACCTGATCTACGTCGACAGCGAGCAGCGCGTCACCAACTCGAGGATCTCAGCCGCGAGCGCGGACTGCCCGCCCGGCGTGATGGCCTTCTGGCACCTCGTGCGCTGGTGGGCGATGTTGGAGCGATACGTCGTCGGTCAACGGCTCTACATCTCGGAGTGCGCGCCGCGGTCTCGGGCCGACGCCGTCGTAGACAACAACGACCTCGAGCATCCGTCCCTGATGCTTCGCAGTCCAGCCCGCCCGTAGCGTTGCGTTCCGAGAACTCGGTCGAATCACCAAGGGGCAGGACAATCGGCCGGTAGGTTTGTCACCGCGTTGATCAGCCGCGTTGATCACCGCGTTTGTCACAGCGCCCGGCCCTCGGCCCTCGTCCCTCGTCCCTCGTCGGGCATGGAGAAAACCCCCTGGGCCTCGGTTGTGGGGGGCGCTCGGAACGGATTTCTCGTTTTTCGGAACGCGGGACACCCGCGGCGCAGTCTGGGACACGTGTGGGCTGGACACGGACACGGGTTCCGGTCGCGGTGGACACGAACGTGTGTTCGTCTATTGGAAAGCATGCGCGGATCGAGACTGAGTGGAACAGCAGCTCGCCGGGGATGCTCGGTACGCTCATTTCAAACACCAAACCAGCGCCCAGTGCCCTCGTGGCCCAGCGTGCCCGATGCGGATTCCGTGTCGGACTCGCGGGGCTTTTTGTTCGAGGGAGATCATCATGGGCGACAAATCTGGGGGCGGCGGACGCCGAGGGGTGTCTTCGCCGCAAACGCTCGAACGTGCCGAGCGGGAGCGGGAGGCAATCGTCTTACGGCGCGGCGGAGCGAGTTTCGAGGAGATCGCCGAACGGGTCGGATTCGCCGACCGCTCCGGCGCGAAAAAAGCCGTGGAGCGCGGCCTTGCCCGCTGGATGCGGGAATGTGACGAGGAGCTGCGGGCGCTGGAGCTCGAACGGACCGACGCGATCATCGCTCGGTTGTGGCCGCTCATTGATCGCCAGCACCCAGACCTGGACGCGCTCGCCGCCTACCTACGGATCGCGAATTACCGGGCGAAAATCGCTGGCCTTTATGCGCCACGGCGTCAGCAGGTCGAGGTCGAAGTCCACGGCCAGATCGAGCATCGCAAGCTCGAAGCGCTCCGGATCCTCGCAGCCGATATTGATATCGCCGCGGTCGTCGACGAGCACATCACGAACACACTCGAACAAGGCGACACCTCCGATGAGGACTGACGTCGCACGGGCGCGGAAGCGCGCCGCCGCGTTCGAGTTCCTCGCGGTCCCGTATTGTCCGGTGATTCCGACGGCTGCGCAGGCTCGGTTTTTGCTCGACTGGGCACTCGAGGTGCTGTATGGCGGCGCCGCGGGCGGCGGGAAGTCGATCGCGTTGTTGATGGCCGCGTTGCAGTTCGTTGACGTGCCGGGGTATCGGGCGCTGCTCGTGCGCAGAACGTTGCCGGAGCTCCAACAGCCTGGCGGGCTCCTTGACGTCGCGACCCACTGGATCGGCAACCATGCCCGCTGGAACGCTGCTACGAACACGTTCACGTTCCCGAACGGCGCGTCGCTCACGTTCCGCCATCTCGATCACGAGAACGCGAAGCTCCGTTATCAGGGTCTCGAGTTTCATTACGTCGGGCTCGACGAGGTCACCCACTTCACCGAAACGCAGTTCCTTTACTTGTTCAGTCGGCTGCGCCGGCCGGCCGGTGCGGCGCCGACCGCGTCGATCCCGTTGCGGATGCGGGCCGGGACGAATCCGGGCGGCCCCGGCCACGACTGGGTGTACCGCCGGTTTATCGAGCCGTGGAAGTCAGCCGGGCAGCGCAATGCGCCCGGGTCGGATCGCCATTTCTATCCGGCACGGCTCAGCGAGAACCCGCACCTCGATGCCGACACCTATCGGAACAACCTCGACCGGTTGGAGCCAGTCACCCGCGCCCAACTCCGCGATGGTGACTGGGAGATCCGCCCCGCCGGTCGCATGTTCAAACCCGATTGGTTTGAGATCATCCCGCTCGACCAGCTCCCCGAGCATTGCGATCGCGTCCGGTTCTGGGATCTCGCCGCGACCGCCAAAGTGCCCGACAACGACCCCGATTACACGGTCGGTGCGCTCGTCGGCCACGACCCGCGAACCAAGACCTACTACGTGATCGACGTACAACGGTTCCGTCACTCTGCGGGCCGCGTCGCCCGGGAAGTGCGTCGGGTGGCCGAACAAGACGGCCGCGACATCCGCGTCCATATCGAGGAGGAGCCCGGTTCGGCTGGCAAGACGGTCATCGACCATTTCCGCACGACCGTGTTGAACGGTTGGGCGGTACGCAGCGTGCGGCCCACCGGTGACAAGATCGTGCGCGCCGAACCCTTCGCCGCCCGCGCCGAACACGGCGAAGTCAAACTCGTACGCGCATCCTGGAACCAAGCGTTCCTCGATGAGATCGCGCTCTTCCCCGACTCCCGACATGACGACCAAGTCGACGCCACAGCCGGCGCTATGAACGTCCTCGCCGCACGACCCCACTACAACATCACGTTCGCGCTCGACGAGTTCACCCGGAGGTTGTCCCGGTAGTCGTGGATTTTGAGGTGGCGGTCCCCCGCTCGAGACCTGCTTGCTGGTAGGTGTCGGGCGACCGCCAAGTCACTCGACGAACAAGGGGACCACCACCAT
>JBBQER010000026.1:0-40794 GCA_038320885.1 Acidimicrobiia bacterium | reverse complement strand
GTCCCAGAGGGGATGCATCTGCACACCGCTGTTCTGGGGAGACGCCGCCAACTCGTACTGATACACGTGCGAGCGCGCCGGGCACAACACTTCCGTACCCGGGCGTGAGAGCACGCGGATCGCCAACTGGTTCGCCATCGTTCCCGACGGCACGTACAGCGACGCCTCGGTCCCGAGCAGGCCGGCGACGAGCGACTGCAACCGATTGATTGTCGGGTCTTCCCCGTACTCGTCGTCGCCGACCTCCGCGTCCGCCATCGCCCGCCGCATCTCCGGCGTCGGAGTCGTGAACGTGTCGGAACGAAGTTCGACCATGTTCATGGTGTTGTCGCGCGGGGGCGGATGAGGCCTTCTTGCATGACGGTCACGGCGAGGCCGCCGTCCCGGCGGTAGATGAAGCCCTCAGCCAGTCCGCGGGCACCTTGGGCCGACGGACTCTTCTGGTGGTAGAGGAGCCACTCGTCGGCGCGAAATCCGCGGTGAAACCACATCGCATGGTCGAGGCTGGCGATCATGAACCGGTCGTCGTCCCACGAGTTCGCGTGCGCCATGACCGCGGTGTCGAGCAGCGTGAGGTCGGATGCGTACGCCACGATGCACGAGTGCAGCAACGCGTCGTCGGGAAGCGATCCGTTGGCGCGGAACCACACGAGCTGCTCGGGCTCGCGGTCGCTCGGCACGGGATTGAGCCACCGGGGGAGCTCCGACGACCGCGTGTCGATGGGGCGCTCCCGCCGGATCCACTCCATGAACGGCGCCGGGAACTGATCGACGTAGGGCTCGAGCGCCTCGCGCATGGTCGGCAGCGTCTCGGGGTCGGGCGCGTCGGGCATCGGGTACTGGTGCTCGGGACCGTCTTCCGGCACGTGGAACGAGGCCGACAAGTTGAAGATCGCCCGCCCGTGCTGGATCGCGACCACGCGCCGCGTCGTGAAGCTGCGACCGTCACGGATGCGGTCGACGTCGAAGATGATCGGGATGCGAGGGTCGCCGGGCCGCAAGAAGTACGCGTGCAACGAGTGCACGAGCCCCCGGTCGACCGTGCGGCCGGCCGCGATCAGGGCCTGGGCCGCCACCTGCCCGCCGAACACCCGCTGCCGATCCTCGTCGGGGCTCAGCCCCCGGAACAGGTTCACCTCGAGCTGCTCGAGCTGCAACAGGTCGATGAGCTCATCCAGTGCTACGCCCATGAAGGCTGAGGCTAGTAAGCGATGGCCACAGCGTCAGGCGATGAGATACGCGGCCGTGAGCGGAGCAGCCCGGAGGGTGCGGAGCGAACTGGCGGGAGCGGCGAGTGCCCGCGGGCGGAGTTTCGCCGCCCGCAGCGAGTGCGACCCAGAAGCATCGCATCACCTCGCCGATTGCGGGACCCTCCTCACTATCAGCCTCTCAACCAAAGAACACGGCCGCAGTGTCGAAGAGGCGGGCGTCGACCGTCTTCAGCTGGGCGACGCCGTCCTCGAGCGGGACCCGCACGACGTCGGTGCCGTGGAGCGCCACCATCGTTCCGAAGTCGCGTTCGTGGACGGCGTCGATCGCCTCGACGCCGAAGCGGGTCGCGATCACGCGGTCGTACGCGGTCGGGGTCCCGCCCCGGAGCACGTGCCCGAGCTGCGTCATGCGCGCTTCGTATCCCGTGCGCTTCTCGATCTCCTGCTGCAGCCAGTTGCCGACACCGCCGAGACGAACGTGGCCGAACTCGTCGACCTCGGTCGACTGCAGCTCGGCGGCACCGGCAATCGGAACCGCTCCTTCGGCGACGACCACGATCGAGAAGTTCGCGCCGAGCTCGTGGCGATGCATGAGCCGACCACAGATCTCCTGGAGGTCGAACGGCGTCTCGGGAACGAGAATCACGTCGGCGCCGCCGGCCAGACCCGAGTACGTCGCGATCCATCCCGCGTGCCGGCCCATCACCTCGACGACCATCACGCGGTCGTGACTCTCTGCCGTGGTGTGCAGACGGTCGATCGCATCGGTCGCGATCTGCACGGCCGTGTGGAAACCAAACGTGAAGTCGGTCGCCGACAGATCGTTGTCGATGGTCTTGGGCACCCCCACGACCTGCACGCCATCACGCGACAGCTTGTGCGCGACGCCGAGTGTGTCCTCGCCGCCGATGGCGATCACCGCGTCGACGCCGTCGGCCGCGAGCCGTGACATCACGAGCGCGGCGCCGTCGTCGGACTTGTACGGATTGGTGCGGGAAGTCCCAAGGATCGTCCCGCCGCGCGGGAGCAGACCGCGTATGGAGTCGAGTGCGAGCGACACCGACTCGCCATCCATGACGCCGCGCCAGCCGTGCCGGTAGCCGACGATCTCGTGGCCGTAGTCGGCGACGCCCTTGCGCACGACGCCGCGAATGACTGCATTCAGACCGGGACAGTCACCCCCGCCCGTGAGCATGCCGATACGCATGAAGACCTCCAAACCGCCAATTCCGTGCTCTATCCTCCGCCGCGCGCCCGCGTCGCGGACGGATGCCGAGGCCGGCCGACCCCCCGAGGACCATGGACAACGAGGAGCCCGAACCGGAGGCGGCTGCCGAACAGCTTCCGGACTCCCCGGCCGTAGCCCCGCCGGCGACCGTGAGCCGCACGGAGGCCCGCCTCCGGAAGCTCGCCGGCCGCAATCGGTCGGCCTACACGGGGCCGCTGATCGCGCTCGCCCGGGGCTGGGTCTCCCGCGACGGCCGCATGCACCTCCTCGCCGCCCGCTACCTCGACTTCGCGGTGCTCACCCCCGATCACCTCGTGCTGTGCTCCACCGGATTCTTCACTCGGCGCCCGCGCCGGCGCGTGTTCAAGCACCCGCTCGGGCGGCTCGAAGTCACCGGTCTCGGACCGGAGCCCTTCCGCACCGTACGCGTCGTCGGCAACTTCAACCACCCGATCCGGATCGAGCTGCGCGCGAACGAGGGCGGCTTCACGTTCGCGAGCGAGCTGCTCGCGTGCACGCGGCCCACTGCGTCACGCGACGCGGACGGTCCCGAGGCCGGTACATGACATTCGTGATCGCGATCGACGCCGGCACGACCGGCGTCCGGAGCCTCGCGATCGGTACCGATGGACTCCCGCTCGCATCGTCGTACCGGGAGTTCCCGCAGCACTTCCCCCGGCCCGGATGGGTCGAGCACGATGCCGACGACATCTGGCGCGTGACCGTGGAAACGCTCGGCGACATCGCCGCCCGGATGCACGCAGCCGGCGAGACCGTTGCGACGATCGGCATCACGAATCAGCGCGAGACGGTCGTCGTCTGGGACCGGCGCACCGGGCGACCGCGGCACCGGGCGATCGTCTGGCAGGACCGGCGCACCGCAGCGCGCTGCGATGCGCTGCGCGACGCCGGGCACGAACCGATGATCCGCCGCCGGACGGGTCTCGTGCTCGATCCCTATTTCTCCGCGAGCAAGCTCGCGTGGCTGCTGCAGGACGGCGGCGTGACCGCCGACGCCGACCTCGTGTTCGGCACGGTCGACACCTGGATCCTCTGGAACCTGACCGGCGGAGCCGACGGCGGCGTCCACGCGACGGATCCGTCGAACGCGAGCCGCACGATGCTCTACGACATCGAGCGCGTCGACTGGTCCGACGAGCTGTGCGCGCTGTTCGACGTACCGCGAGCCATCCTGCCCGCGGTCGCGCCGTCGAGCGGACGGTTCGGCGTGACGCGCGCCGATCGCGCGGCGGGGCTCGCAGTCCCGGTCAGCGGCATCGCCGGCGATCAACAAGCTGCACTGTTCGGACAGGCGTGTGTCGAGCCGGGTATGACGAAGAACACCTACGGAACCGGATCGTTCGTGCTCACCAACGTCGGCCCGACCCTGCCCGAACCGGTCGACGGATTGCTCACGACGATCGCGTGGTCGCTCGGATCGAACGAGAACGTGACGTACGCGATGGAAGGCGCGATCTTCGTGACCGGCGCCGCGATCCAGTGGTTGCGAGACGGCCTCGGCGTGATCACCGAAGCGGCGGAGACCGGGCCCCTCGCGGAATCCGTCCCCGACAGCGGTGGCGTCTCTTTCGTGCCGGCGTTCACCGGGCTCGGCTCGCCGTGGTGGGACCCGTACGCGCGCGGCGCGATCGTCGGGATCACACGCGGCACGAACCGCGCGCACCTCGCGCGAGCGGTCGTGGAATCGATGGCGTTCCAGACCGCCGACGTGGTCGACGCGATCTCCCGCGCGAGCGGTACCGCGCCCGCCGAGATGCGGGTCGACGGGGGCGCGTCGGTGATGGATCTGCTCTGTCAGTTCCAAGCCGATCTCCTCGACGTGCCGGTGCGGCGGGCAGCGGTGCAGGAGACGACCGCGCTCGGCGCCGCGTTCCTGGCCGGCGTCGCCGAATCAGTGTGGGATTCGACCGCCGAGGTCAACGCCACCTGGAAATCGGAAGCGTCGTTCACACCCGCGATCGACGCCGACGTGCGTGCGGGCCGGCTCGCGACCTGGCATCGCGCGGTGGAACGCTCGCGCGACTGGGCGCGCGACGACGACTAGGAAGCGCCAGTCGTCCGACTTAGGAAGCCGCGGTCTCGGGCGTACGGAGGTCTTCGTAGGAGGCCACGTGCGCGATGTCGGTCGGGATGTCTTCGGCCTTCTTGGTCGCGTACGTGTCGACGTACTCGTAGCCGGAGAGCTGCCCGATCTCGTACATCAGCTCGTCGGTGAGCTCTCGCAACGCCAGGTGCTCCTGCTCGTAGTCGCCGAAACGCTCCGGCTCGAGCGGCTCGCCGAAGCGAATCGTCACGGGCCGGAACAGGCGCGGCATCCGCTTGTCGACGGGTTGCACCTCGTCGGTGCCGATCAATCCGACCGGCACGATCGCGGTGCCGGTCCGCAACGAGAGCCGGGCGACGCCGGTGTGCCCGCGGTGCAGGTATCCGTCCCGGGTCCGCGTGCCTTCTGGATAGATGCCGAACACCCCGCCGCCCTCGAGCACTTCGGTGGCCGAGGCCAGCGCCCGCTCCCCCGCGCTGCCCCCCTCGCGCCGAATCGGGATCTGTCCGACACCGCGGAAGAACCACGCCGACTTCGGGTCGTCGAAGTACTCGGCTTTTGCGACGAACGTGACGCGCCGCCGGATGATGGCCGGGATGAAGATCGAGTCGAGGAACGAACGGTGGTTCGAAGCGAGGATGACCGGGCCCCGAGCCGGGAGGTTCTCGCGTCCTTCGATCTTGACGCGGAAGCACAGCCGAATGACGGGCGTGAGCACGCCCTTGACCACCCAATAGAGCAACTGTGCTCCCTCGCCGAGGCGTTCGAACGTTGCCTGACCGGGGGGAGCGTAGGTCTTCGGCGTCGCTCAGGCGACGTCCTGGGCGCGATGTTGTTCGGGCGCGGCCGCGGTCTCGGTGCGCTCAGCGGGATCGGCGGCGTCGAGGCGGCGCGCGAGCGCGTCGATCTCGGCGAGGAGCCGATCGTGTTCCGCGACCATGCGGGCGGCATTGTCCAGAGCTCGTTGCGAGCTCAGGTCGTACCGCAGGGCAGTCCAGGACCGGCCGAGTCTGGTTTGCATTGGAACCTCCATCGGCACATCGGGGGGAATTCCTTGAGCGCCGACCTCAGTGTCGGCTCGGCACGTGTCGTCGGGATGCCCGAGAGATCACCGGCACGAGAACGAATGTTGACGGTCTGGTGACGGCTGGCTCCACGCGTCATTCCGAGGGCACTTCCTTGACCGGACGGTCAAGTCGGCGGGTAATCTGCAGTGATTCGGCCCGGTTCGGATCGGCTGACCCATCGGAGATCATGCGCAGCAAGCTGACGCCGCGAGGTCAGGAACGCCGGGCGCAACTCATCACCTGCGCGGCCCGGCTCTTCGCCGAACGCGGCTACCACCCCACGTCGGTCGCCGACATCGTCGCTGCGCTGGGCGTCGGCAAGGGTGTCTTCTACTGGTATTTCGCCTCGAAGGAAGAGCTGCTCGCCGAGCTGCTCAAGGCGTCCAACCACGACCTGCGCAAGCGCCAGCAGCAGGCGATCGGGACCGAAGCCGATCCCGTGCGCCGCATCGAGCTCGGCATCCGCGCCACACTCGAGTGGTTCCACCTGCACCGCGAGTACTTCGCGATCATCCAGTTCGCCGCGACCGACGAGACGTTCGCTCCCGTGCTCGCCCGCAACCGCGAGATCTCGATCGCCGACACGATCCGCCATCTCAAGGACGGCATCGTCGAGGGCTCCATCCGTGACGCCGATCCGGAGATGCTGGCCCAGGCGATCCACGGCGTCGTCGCCGAGCTCACCCGCGCCTACATCGTCGAGCGCGACGAACCCGTCGACCACGTCGCCGACCTGGCGGTCTCCTTCTCCCTCGACGGCCTCCGCGCCTGAACGCGTCAGGGACTAGCCGAGCTTGGTGAGGCCGCGGCGCATGTGGCGCACGGCCTGCTGGATCCGCTGCTCGTTCTCCACGAGCGCGAAGCGGATGAAGCCTTCCCCGCCGGGACCGAACCCCGAACCGGGCGAGATCGCGACCTTCGCCTCCTGCACGCACAGCGTCGCGAACTCGAGGCTGGTGAGCTCCGAGTAGGGCTCGGGAATGCGGGCCCAGACGAACATCGTCCCTTGCGGTCGCTCGATGTGCCAGCCGATTCGCGACAAGCCGTCGATCAACGTGTCGCGCCGGCCCCGGTAGATCGCGTTGACTTCCTTCGGGAAGTCGGGCGCCTCGTTCATCGCGACCGTCGCCGCGATCTGGATCGGTTGGAACGTGCCGTAGTCGAGGTACGACTTGAGCTTCGCGAGCGCGGCAACGATCTCCGCGTTGCCGACGAGGAAGCCCATGCGCCAACCCGCCATCGAGAACGACTTCGTCAGCGTGTACAGCTCGACCGCAACATCCTTCGCGCCGGGCACCTCCAAGATCGACGGCGGCTTGTAGCCGTCGAAGCCGAGGTCGGCGTAGGCGAAGTCGTGCACGACCACGATCTCGCGCTCACGCGCGAACTCGACGAGGCGCGTCATGAAGTCGAGGTCGACGCACGCGGTGGTCGGGTTGTGCGGGAACGAGGTGACGATCACGCGGGGGCGCGGCCACGCCTGCTCGTACGCGGTGTGCAGGTTGGCGAAGAAGTCCTGGTCGGGCCCCATGCGCACGTAGTGCACGGCGGCGCCCGCGAGGATCGGTCCCCATATGTGGATCGGGTACGACGGGCTCGGCACGAGTGCGGTGTCGCCGGGACCGACGAGCGTGAGCATCAGGTGAGAGAAGCCTTCCTTGGCGCCGATCGTCGAGCACACTTCCGTTTCGAAGTCGAGGTCGACGCCGAACTCGCGCCGGTACAGGTCGGCGACCGCGAGCCGCAGCTTCGGGATGCCCTTGCTCGTCGAGTAGCGATGGTTGCGCGGGTTGTGCACCGCCTCCGCGAGCTTCTCGACCGCGACCGCGGGCGACGGGATGTCGGGATTGCCGAACGCGAGGTCGATCACGTCTTCGCCCGCCCGGCGGAATTCCATCTTCAGGGCATCGATCTGGGCGAACGCATACGGCGGCAACGCGTTGATCCGTCTGAATTCCACGAATCAACGGTACCAGGGGTTACGGCCCGTTCGACGCGAGTTTCGGCCCGCTACCTTGGCCCGATGCCTGCACCGAAAGCCGTGCTCCTCGACGTCGGCGGGATCTTCCATCTCCCCGATCACGATCGCATCCGAGCCGCGTTCTCGCGCGCCGAGTACAGCGTGGACGCCGGCGTTCTCGACCGTGCGCATTACGCGGGCGCCGCGCAGTTCACCGTCGACGACGATGCCGAGATCGACTGGAAGGCGCGCTGGCGGCGCTACCTCGACGCGTACATCACCGAGTGTGGCGTCCCGGAGACCGGGCCCGACCGCGAAGACGTACACACGCACCTCGACAGCGAGTTCGCGGTCGGCGATCTGTGGTCACGCATCATCCCGGGTTCGGTCGACGGGCTGCGCGCGCTCGTCGCGACCGGCGTGCACGTCGGCATCATCTCGAACGCCGACGGAACCGTCGCGCAGCGGCTGGCGGCGCAGGAAGTGCTGCAGGTGGGCCCCGGGCTGGGCGTCGAAGTTGCCTGCGTGATCGACTCCGGCGCGGTCGGCGTGGCCAAACCCGATCCGCGGATCTTCCAGATCGCGCTCGACGCGATCGGCGTCGCGGCGAGCGACGCGTGGTATCTGGGCGACATGCCGGGCATCGACGTGGTCGGCGCACGCGCCGCCGGGTTGCGGCCGATCGTGATGGACCCGTTCGGCTTCCAAGCCGGCGTCGACTACCACCGCGTCACCACACTCGCGGAGGTCGCGGAGATGGTCAGCGCGAGCTGAGCTCGACTCTTACCGCGAGCTGAGCTCGACGAGCAGATCGGCCACGAGCTCGGGCCTGCTCAAGAACGGCGAGTGACTCGTCGGCCAGTCGACGGACTCACCGATGCGCGCCGCGTTCGACCGTTGCAACGCGACCGGCAGCGCGCGGTCGTCGGTACACACCACGTACGTCGCGGGCTTCACGCGCCACGCCGCGGCATCGACTTCTCCGCCGAGCGCGGCCAGCGACTGCGGTCGCAACCGCTCGACCGCGGCGGTCGCGATCTCCGGTTCGCAGTCGTGGTAGAACGCGGCGACTGCGTGCTCGGGACTCACGGTCAGCACTCCGTCGCCGAAGACGATCGCCGCGCCGAGCTCGCCAACGTCGTCGCCACCCGTGAGCGAGTTCTTCTGCGCCGACTCGCCGACGTCGAGGGCGAAGGCACAGAGGTAGACGAGGTGCGCGACGTTCGGGTGCACACCTGCCGCGCTGATCACCGCGCCGCCGTACGAGTGCCCGAGCAGCACGCTCTCCCCCTCGATCGAATCGAGCGCGCCGCGGACGTAGTCGGCGTCGTCGTGCAGAGTCGCGTTGCCGTGCGACACCGACGGCAGATCGACCACGACCAGCGGCACCGCCGCCGAGTCGAGGAGCGGGACGACCCGCTCCCAGCACCACGCGCCGTGCCAGGCGCCGTGAACGAGAACGACGGTTCGCTGCATCACCGCATTCTTATCTCACTGGCTCATACGAGCGGCTTATCCGACCGGCTTGTCGAGCCGCGCCGGGCATATCGAGCCGCGCGACGTGCCGTAGTCTGAGTGGATGCGCGCGCTCCTCGATCGGGTCCTTCGGGCGCGTGAGGGATCGCAGAATCCCTGGCTCCTGATCGTCGCGCTCGGCGCGTTCATCGCCTTCACGATCCTCGGAATTCGGGCGCTCCCCCATATCGACAAGCCGATCCGTTGGGAGCTCATCGTCGTCGCCGGGCTGATCTGCGTACCCGTCATCGTCGTGCTCAACGCCCTCGAGTTTCGGCTGATGGCCCACTTCGCGCACCACCATCCGCCCATGCTCGAGATCGTGCAGATCACGGTGCTCGGTTCCGCCGCGAACCTGCTCCCGATGCCCGGTGCGGTGATGGTGCGCCTCTCCAACCTTCGCAAGGCCGGAGTACGCGTTACGCGCGGCTTGAACCTGACCGCGATCATCGGCCTCGCGTGGCTCGGTACCGCCGGCGTGCTCGGAGGCGTGGTGCAACTCTGGTCGCACACCGCGTTCGGGCTCACGGCGCTGGCCATCGGCGCGACGCTGCTCTCGATCGGAACGCTCATGCTCTGGCGCGCGCTCGAACCCGGCGTGCGCGTCGCGGGTGCGCTCGAGCTCCTGTCGATCGAGTGCGGCTTCATCCTCATGCAGGCGCTGCGACTCTTCCTCGTCGCGGCCGCGCTGCGCTTCGACGTCTCGTACGCGCAGACGACGACGCTCGCCATCGCGACGGTCGCCGCAGCGGCGATCGGCTTCTTGCCGTCGGGTCTCGGCGCTCGCGAGGGCATGGCGGCACTGCTCGCTCCCATCGTCGGGTTTCCCGCGGCGGTCGGCCTGGTGATCACGGCCGTCGACCGTCTGGTTTCCCTGGCAGTGCTGTCGGTGCTGGCCGGGATCGTCACCATCACGACGAGACGCCAGCGTCGCGAGCAGCTGCTCGTCGGGGCAGAGGGCGACTAGCGATGCGCGTGCTCCTCGCCGAAGACGACGTCAGACTCGCAGCTCTGATCGCGCGCGGCTTGCGGCGCAGCGCGCTGGCGGTCGACGTCACTCACGACGGCGAAGGCGCGCTCGACAAGGCGCGGCTCGTCGCGTACGACGTCGTCGTACTCGATCGGGAGCTCCCGGGCGTACACGGAGACGTCGTCTGCCGCGCGCTCCACGACGACGGCTCGGGGCCACGAATTCTCATGCTGACGGCTTCGGGTTCGGTCGAGGACCGCGTCGAAGGCTTGTCGCTCGGGGCCGACGACTACCTGCCGAAGCCGTTCGCGATGGCGGAGCTGGTCGCCCGCGTTCGAGCGCTCGCCCGGCGAACACGTCCGGCGCACCCGGCGATCCTGAAGTGGCACGACATCTGGCTCGATCCCGCGCGTCACACCGCCGGACGCGGCGACGTGGATATCCGCCTGACGAACCGCGAGTTCGCGGTGTTGGAGGAGTTGATCGCCTCCGACGGCGCACTCGTGAGCGCGGAGGCGCTGATGGAGCGGGTGTGGGACGACAAGCTCGACCCCTTCAGCAACATCGTCCGCGTCACGATCCTGACCCTCCGGCGCAAGCTCGGCGATCCGGCCGTGATCGAAACCGTGCCCGGCACGGGCTACCGGTTGGTCTGACGTGCCGATCGAACTGACATGCCGATCGAACTGACATGCCGATCGAACTGACATGAAGGTCCGCACGCGCGTCGCAATCCTCGTGGCGCTGGCACTCCTCGTGGCCGGCGCGAGTGTCGCGCTGATCAGCGCGCTCACGTATCAGCACGCGGTGTACTCGGACACAACGGAATTCTCCGATGCGTTGCTGAAGAATCTGGGCGTCACGCGCGAGCAGGCGGTCGCGTACATCCGCTTGCATCCCGAGGTGGTCTTCGGCGGCGAGGCCGTCCCGGGAGGACGCGCGACGCAGAAGGCGGTCAACGACGCGTTCCAGAAGGTGCAGCGCCAGCGCCAACAGGACGCGGTGAATCGCGCTCGACTCTGGACAATCGTGTTCATCGGTGCGCTCTCGATCGCGATGGGAGTGATTGGCTGGATGGTCGCGGGGAGCATGCTGCGACCGTTGCGGCTGATCACCGCTCGCGCCCGCTCGGCGTCCGCGACCGATCTCTCGAATCGCGTCGCGCTGTCCGGACCCGACGACGAGCTCAAACAACTCGCCGACACCTTCGACGACATGCTGGCCCGGCTGGAGCAGTCGTTCGTCGCGCAGCGGCGCTTCTCCGCGCAGGTCTCGCACGAGCTGCGCAGCCCGTTGGCCGTCGTCCGCAACGAAGTCGAGCTCCTGCTTCCCGACGTCGAGGACGAGACGATCGCGTCGTCACTCCGCGGCATCCGCGATGCGGGGCTGCGCGCCGAGCGCCTGGTCACCGCGTTGCTGGTGCTCGCCCGGAGCGAGGGCGGCAATCTCGCGATGAAATCGGTATCGCTCGACGAAGTCGTCGGTGTCGCGGTGGGCGAGCTCGTGGAGTCGGAGGACTTTCGGGCGTTGCGCGTCGATGTCGAGCTGCACTCCGTGGAGGTCATCGGAGACGAATCATTGCTCGAGCCGCTCGTTCGCAACCTTGTCGACAATGCCGCGCTGCACAACCGGGCCGACGGCTGGGTGCGCGTCCGCGTTGGGTACACGGAGAGCGGCCCCGATCGGCGGGGCCTGCTCGAGATCGAGAACTCGATGCAACCAGAAGGCGACGCGGGCACCGGCAACCAGGTCGGTCGCACCGTCGTGCAATCAGTCGTCGACGCACATCACGGTTCGGTCGAGTGGAGCTCTCCCCGCTCGGGCGTGTTCCTCGCGCGCGTCGTCCTGCCCGTCGCGACCCCCGCCGCGGTGGTTCCCGACCGTCGAGACGCGAGCACGCACTCGACCGACGACGCGACGCAGGGAACAGCCCTCCCGCGCCGGCAGGATCCGGCGTGGTAACGGGGCCCGCCAACACGGATGCGCAGCAACTGACCGACGCGACCGAACCGGCCTCCACGGGTGCGACGGCGTATCGGCCCCATCTCGACGGACTGCGCGCCGTCGCCGTGTACCTCGTGGTGTTGTTCCACGCGGGTAGCGATCCATTTTCGGCCGGATACATCGGTGTCGACGTGTTCTTCGTTCTGTCGGGCTTCCTGGTGACACGGCTCTTGCTGGCCGACATCGACCGGAGCGGCTCGATTCAATTCAGCCGCTTCTACTCGCGGCGGTTTCGGCGCCTGCTGCCGGCTGCATTCGTCGCGCTCATCGTGACCGGCGTCGTCTACACCGCGATCGCCTCACCCCTCGAGGTATCGCAAGCCGTGTCGTCGTTCAAGGCCGCATTCCTGTATTCGACGAACTGGTTCTTCATTCATGAGCAGACAAACTACTTCGGTGCGGACATCTCCGCGAATCCCGTTTTGCATTTCTGGTCGTTGGCAGTGGAGGAGCAGTTCTATTTGGTGTGGCCGCTAGCGCTGGGGGGTGCAGTCGCGCTGACGCGCCGGCTGGACAACGAGCAGCGGATGCGCATTCTCCGGGCCGGTGTCGTCATCGGCGCGCTGGCATCGGCGATCTGGGCGCTGTCGCTCAAGTCGTCGAATCCGAATCGTGCGTACTATGGCACCGACGCTCGCGCCTATGAGCTCCTCGCCGGCGCGTTCATCGCGCTGGTCCCGACGCTCATCGACACGGTCAAGCGCTTTCGTCGCTCATTGCAGGCGGCGACGGTGCTCAGCCTGCTCGCCGTCTTGTTGTCGGCATCGTCGTGGGGTGGCTACGACGCGATCGAGCGCGGCATCGCGGCGACCGTCGCGACGTGCGTGCTCATCGTGGCCGTCGAAGCCGCCGATGGCGGGCTCGTCAAGCGCGCGCTCTCGACGCGCTCAATGGTGTACCTCGGCAAGATCTCGTATGGCACCTACCTGTGGCACTGGCTCGTCATCCTCGTGGTGCTCAAGGCGTTCGCCATCAGCACCGTCGCGACCATCGGAATCGCGACGCTGGTCGCGACGGCCCTGGCATCCCTGAGCTTCGAGATGTTGGAACGGCCGGTACGAGTCTCCGGCCTCCTCGAACGGCATGGTCGCGCGGTGATTGCCGCAGGGCTGGCGCTGAGCGTCGTGTCGGCGCTCGTCCTCATCCCGAAGATCGTCGATCCGGTGCATGCGGAGGCCCCGGTGCTCCGGAACGCAAGCTCGGCCGTCCTGACCCCAGTGCCGGCCGACCTCGACGTGAGACGCGCCCGCGACATCCACCGCTTTCCGAATTGTTTTCGGCGGCCGGCGAGCGCGTGCACGGTGGTGAAGCGGTCGGGACTCAGGATCTTGTTGATGGGAGACAGTCACGCTTGGATGTTGATTCCGCTCTTGCGCGGTATCGCGCACCTCGAGAACCTGGAGCTCTCGGCCACGGTGCTGGCGTCTTGTCCTTGGCAACGCGACCTCTTCACGCTCTTCCTCGTCAACGTGTGCAAGAAGGAGAAGGCCGACTGGTACTCGCGGGTGCTGCCGGCTCTGAAGCCCGATATCATCGTGGTCGTCAACAAGGGCTACGGGGCTCCCGGATACCCCGCGCTCGTCGACGGTCCGGGCGGCGCGCACGCGAACGATGCAGCCATCTCCGAGGCGACCAGGTCGTCGGTCGCGGCGCTGCGAGCCGTCGCGCGGGACGTCGTCATCGTGGAACCGATCCCACTCCCCCGCGACGCGTTCCAACCCCTGGCCTGCTTGCAGAAAACCACGGCGCTCGAACACTGCCGGTACACGGCATCGTCGGGGCCATCGCCCCTGGAGCTTCTGTACCGCGACCTCGCGAAACACGACCACCACGTGCACGCATTGAGCCTGGACCGAGCCGTCTGCCCGCTGCTCCCGACGTGCGACCCGGTGGTCAACGGGCAGATCGTGAAGTGGGACCCGTCACACCTCACGAAGAGCTTCGCACTGACGCTGGTGCCCGCGGTCGACGTCTATCTGCGACGCCAGGGGGTGATCCGCGAGCCGTGATCCCTACGTCATGCGAGCCGCGTCATCGAGAACTTCACTGCCGCCGGGCCCGCGTTCTCGTAGTACTCCACCGTGATCACGTGCCCGCCCAATGTCATGGGAATGTTGGACGTGAACACCGCGGACGTCGCGCGGTCAGACCACGCGTCGATCACGACCCGACCGTCGACGTAGACGCGTGCCCCGTCATTCACCGTGAGCGAGAACGTATAGGTCGCCGCCGCAAAGCTTCGGGCGCGGGTCCACCGCACCGAGAACCCGTCGACGGGCACGCCACCGAGCGGTGGAGGCCCCGCGTTCCCCCAGCTCTGGTTGAGCGCGCTCTCGCACACCGCGGCCGACGACGCGCCGGTGAGCGTCATGTTCGAGAAGTACTCGGCGGTCCACGCGGTGCAGGCAGGCTCGGGGGCCGGACCTTGTTGGAGGCGCACGAGCTTCGTACCCGTGAGCTCCTTGTAATCGAGCACGACCGAATGCTCGCCGGCGCCGAGCTGGACCCGCTTGGAATACGAAGCAGCTGGTTCTTGCGCGTGCATCGCACCGATGACCTGCACCCCGTCGACGGTGAGGCGCACACCGTCCGCGGCGGACAGCCAGAAATTGCGGGGACCCGCGGGCGTGGTGATCGCTCCGGTCCATCGCACGGAGAAGTTGTCGGGGCCGACCGGGATCCCCGGCGGCGCGCCGGTACCCCAGTCGTACGCGATCGCAGGCTCGCACCTCACGGCCGCGGCCGGCGCCTTCCACGTCTTGTTCGGGAAGTACTGCGCCGTGAAGAAGCCCGGTGCGCAACCGCCGTCGGTGAAGTTCGCCTGGTACGACGCGGTCCCGTTCGGCGGCGCGGTCACGAGACGGTTCGCGGCGCCGCCGTCACTCCAGGAAGCAAACGTGTACGCATGACCGTTGAGTACCTGCGCGGTTGGCGCGTTGAGTGCGACCTGCGAACCGGCGATGACGGTGCTCGTGTAGGGCGCGGGAGTTGAGACCGAGTCGACGTCGATGACCAGTCCCGGTGGGTTCGAAGCGACCGCGATCTGCGCCGGTTCCGGCTGCAGGTAGACGCTCGTCGACGCCGACAACCCGCCGCGGTCGACGGCCGTGAGGCGCAGCTCGAGGAACGACGGGTACTCGTGATCCGGTGCGACGAATGATCCGCTCGAGACGCCCGACCATTCGCCCGAGGGATGCACGTGGCAGTTCGACGGACAATGATGGATGAGCAGATCCCACGTCAGCGCGTCGGACTTGATCTCCTGGTCGTAGTCGCTCGCGGAGCCGGCGAAGCTGATCGACTCCCCCACGTGCCAAGTGAGCGATGAGCCCGGCATATCAATGTGCGGTGTCGGTGGCGTGTTCCCGACGGTGATCGTGATCGTGGTCGTGCCCGAGAACCCGTCGGAGTCGGTCACTCGGAGCCCCACCTCGTAGGTGCCGTTGTCCGTATACGTCCGCGACGGGGCGACGTCGGTCGAGTCGGTGTAGCTGCCGTTGCCGTCGAGATCCCACGCGTACGTCAACGATCCACCGTCAGGATCGGCGCTGTCCGCGCCGGAGAATTGAACCGACATCGGTGCGTACCCTGCCGTCTTGTCCGCGGTCGCCACGGCAACCGGGCTACGCCCGGTGTACACGATCTCGTGGATCGCGCCTCCGATCATGTCGACGTAGAACACGTCGCCGCCCGGACCGGTCACCAGCTGCACGGGCCCCGCCGCGCCACCTTCGAAGAGCGTCGGCTTCGTCGCGTCGGGCAGGCCGTTCGTCCCGGCCGGCAGGTACCAGATGCAGCTGCGCGAATAGTCGGCGAAGAACAGCGCGTTTGCATACCTCGCGGGATAGGACGTCTCCGTGTAGAAGGCCTCGCCGGTAATGGACGAGCTACCGGCCGCGCAGTTGTCGCCGGGCGCGACCTCGGCTGCGTGCGCGTAGGCGTAGTACGGGACCTGCGCCGATCCGTCCGTGACGAGGGCACCACACGTCTTGAGGCCGACGTTCTTGAACGCGGGTTGCAGCGCATTTCCCTCGTAACACGGCCATCCGAAGTTCGCGACCGCGGCCGACGTCGGGTTCTGCACGCGGTCGATCTCCTCGTAGAACGCCGACCCCACGTCACCGATCCACAATTCGTTCGTCCCGGGCCGGAACGTGAATCGGAAGGGGTTGCGCATTCCCATGGCCACGATGCGGCGGCGGTTCGGATCCGCGCTGGCGAACATCGGATTGCCCGCGACGCCCGCGCCCGTGTCGGGGTCGATGCGGATCACGGAGCCGTCGAGCGACGCGGGCTCCGTCGCAACCCGACGGGCCGATTGCGCACGGAGCGACCCGCCCTCGGCATTCGGCGGCGAGAGGTTCGTACCCGCCGGACCCGGTGGGTCGCCGCACGGGTTGTGGACCTGGCCGTAGTCGGCGAACAGGTAATTGGCGCCTTCGCCGTGACTCGCGTACAGCATCCCGTCGGGCCCGAAGCGCAGGTCGCCGGCCGAGTGCGACGAGAACTGCTGGCAGTAGTCCTCGACGAGCACGTTCTCGGCCGTCATCGCGTCGCCGCCGGCCGTGAGGCGCGAGACGCGTGACGAGATGTCGCACCCATCCGTGTTCGGCCCGGGCGGGTTCGGGCACGTATCCCAATCGTGGCCCGTGCCCCAGCGCGGCGACGGACCACCGATGACTCCGTCGTACGCGTACATCACGTAGACGTAGGGACGGGCCGGGAACTGCGGATCGACGGCGAGCCCCAAGAGCCCGCGATCGTAGGCATTGAACACTTCGCCCGTGAGATCGGCGAACGGCTTCGCGACCGGATCGGACATGCTGTCGTAGACGAAGATGCGGCCGGTACGACTGGCGACGAAGACGTGACCGTCGGGAGCGAACGCGACCGCGGCGGGTGCGGGGATCCCCGACTTGACGATCACGTCACTGAAACCGGCCGGCAGCGTCGGACCGGCCGCGCGCGCGGCGGGTACCGCGCCGACGCCGACGAGCGTCGCCGCCGCCACCATCACGACGGCGGAGACAGTCGCGACCCGACGCCGCTTCAGTGCGTCACCGCGCATACGTCAGGCCCTCACCGACGCGCACCTCTTTGCGTACCCCCTCACCGGCACGCGCGCCGGGCCCCCGAATGTGGCGCGGTTGGCCCGAGTCGGCACCTCGCGCTGAGCATACAAACGGTACGGCCGACACAGCTCGTCGGTGTCCGCCGACAAATTGACACGTTCGTGGCAATTGACACAAGAAGAGGCGTATGGATGGGTCGCAAGCGCGTCAACTCGACGCGACAGAGCCATCATTCTTCATCAGCGGCCACACGCGACACTTCCGCACTCCTATTTCGGGTGCATCGCGGTATGCGCGCGACGTCAATACCTGAATCGCGCGCGATGAATGGACGTGACAGGGTCACATACATACGCGTAAGGTGCCGACGTGAGCGCTCCCCGTGGTGATTGGACCGGCTCCGTGGATACGTCGCTGTGAAGAATCGTGACATGGCTCGAGCGCCGATCACAGGCGTGAGGCACACGAAGTGACCCGCGGCGGTCCCGTCAGCTCGTTCGCGGGTGAGGCTTCGCCTACTCCGCAGCGGTTTCGGCGACTGTCGCTCATGCCCGCTCGCCACGACATCTGGGCGACGCCCGGACGCGGCGGCGCCGCAGCCGCGCGTGTGCTCTACCAACCGAGGCACCGCGTGCGCATGGCGGCCCTCGGCGTCGCGCAACATCTTCCGGCCACGTCACACCGTTCCTTCCCCAACCCACACCTGAACGCGCTGGTCGAATCCATAGCCGCAGACGCGGGCATTGCAGCGACTGCCGCCGCGGCACTGCACGTCCACGGCACTGACCGCTGGCTCTACGCGCTCATGAGCGGCGACGGCAACGGCGTCGTGATGAAGGTCGGAAGTGCAACCGACGAAGGCTTGGTGCGAGAAGCGACGACGCTCGCCGCGCTTCGCGACCGCCAGATGACGCTCAACGTTCCGGTACTGCGCTGGCACGGTCAGCACGACGAGTGGTTCGCACTCGTCACCGACATCGTCAGGCGAAACGGGTCCGACGACCCCGACCTCGAGGACGCACGTGCCGCCGCGTGCGCGCTCGCAGGCATGAACGGCGACTTCGTCGTCCACGGTGATCTCGCACCGTGGAACATGATTCGGAGCCCAACCGGCATCGCGCTCGTCGACTGGGAGAAGAGCCGCTTCGCCGACGATCCGCTCTGGGACCTCACGCACTACGTCGTCCGCGTCGGAGCGCTCCTCCAGAAGTGGCAGCCGCGCGGCGCCGTGCACCATCTCGTCGGGAGCGATTCGGTTGGCCGGCGATACCTGCGGGAAATTGGGCTCGACCCGGAGTCCGCGGCCGAGCACGTGAAGCGCTACATCAGACGGCCGACGAAGAGAACCGCGACGAACTCGAACATTCGCCGCTACGAGCTCGAGATGGCCGAGATTCTCGGTTTGAGTCCGGCCTGAATCGCCGAGTCATATCTCCGGCGCGACCACCCGCCCAGACCCGCGCCGGAACGGCACGTCACCGGGCATGAGACCGCAGACGATCGTCGCGATCGACCCGACGATCAAGCCGATCTCCGTACCCCACACCGCGGGCACCAGGCCGTAGCGCGCCGCGAGCGTCGGACCCAGCACCAGCGCCAAACCGGTCGTGATGCCCCGAGAGACCGTGATGGCGTGTACCCGCCGATCGGCCTTGAGGAGAATTGAGTAGCCGGTCGAGAAGGCGCGCACGAGTTGGCCCAACGCAATCGGTATGACAATCGCGGTGAAGACGGCGAATTCCGGTCCGAACAATCGCGACAGGATCACTCGACTGAACGGGGTTGCCACCGCGAGATACGTGCCGACCAACACGGAGGCGACGGCACTCAGGCGCCACGCCCACCGGCGGGCGTCGGCGGCCGATCGCGCAAGCGCGCGAGCGAGGATCGGGACACCCGGAAACGAGAACGCCTCTCCGACGAGTGTCATCGGCGCGAACACGACGTCGACGCTGCGGATCCCCCCAAGGTTTGCGGCGCCGAGTTGCCCCGCGAGCAGGACGACCGTCAACTGAGCCCCGGCGCTGAAGACGATATTTTGGATGGCCAGCCACGATCCCAGGTACCGGAGCTCGCGCTTCCACCACGCGATCGCTTGCAACGGGCCGCTCGGGCGCAACTTGACCTGGAAGCAGCCCAGCAGTGCCGCGGCGGCGGCTCCCCCTCCCCACGTGGCTGCGATCACCCAGTCGTATCGAAAGGCCAACGCGACCGGAATCATCGCGATCATCCCGATGGCCCACGCGCCGTCGTTGCAGGCCGCCGCCCGGGCGCGCTGATCCCGGAACAACACGGATCGCCAATGGTCCTGCACCAGCGCGACGCCGGTCCACGGAGCGAAGATCAACAAGCTCCTTCCGAACGGATCGCCGATGGTGAGGCCGCCGATCACCATGAGCGCCGATGTGGCCACGCCCACGACTACGACCAAGATCGTGCACGCTCGCGTCGCAGCTTGTTGTTCGGTCTCGTTCATCGCCGAGGTCGCGACGACGAACGGCTCCATGATGAGCCCGCGCACGAAGCTCATGATCAGGAGATACATCGAGAAGCCGAGAAAGACGACGCCGAGTCCCGCGCTGCCCAAGAGCCGGCCGGCGAGGACCGACAGCCCGAAGTTCGTGGCCGACGACGCGGCCTGATCGGCGACCCCCCATCCCAGCTCGCCTCGAGCCCGCGCCCGTAACGCCGTCATCTACGTATCGGAAAACGTGGTCCAGCGGCCGCCGGCCAACGCGCCTTCGGCTTCTTCGCCGTCGAGTGGCTCGTAGTCGGCGAACACCTCGTTCGCGAACGTTTCCGCGTCGTCGGCCGGCTCGTAGCCGAGTGCCCGGCCGGGTTCGAGGTCCCACCAGCCCCGCGTGTTGGCCGATACCCCGTAGACGACCGCGTACTCCAGGTCCGGGGATCGCAGACAGGCGTCCACCAGTCGAGCGACATCGTCGGGACTCAGCCACGTCGCGAGCATGCGCGGACTCATCGGCCGATCGTCGCACGATCCGATACGTAGACACGCGACGCGCATTCCGTATCGGTCCGCGTAGAAGCGCCCGACCGACTCTCCGAACGCTTTCGAGACGCCGTAGTTCGTGTCGGGGCGGAGCGGCACGTCGGCCCGGAGCAGCTCGCACCGGGGCGTGAAGCCGATCGCATGGTTGCTTCCTCCGTACACGACGCGCGCCACACCGGCCCGGCGGGCCGCGTCGAACACGCGCCACGTTCCTTCGATGTTCATGGCGAGGATGTCGTCGAGCGGGGCTTCGACAGCGATTCCGGCGAGATGGACAACGGCGTCGACGTCCTGCATTGCGGTGCCGAGGGCCGACGAGTCGCGAATGTCGGCGATGACCACCTCGCGGTCGTCGTCGAAGGCTTGGCGGTCGAGCAGCCGCAACTGCCAGTCGGCGGTGGAGAGCCGGTCGCGTAGATACGTACCGATACGCCCCGCAGCTCCCGTCACGAGAACTCGGCGGGCTTGCGGAGGACGAGTCGTCACCCGTCCTAGGCTACGCTGTGTACCCTGCGCGGCGCGCCGAACGCGGGCTGTCCTGTCTCGTATTCGTTCGATCCCGAGTCGGCTCATGACAAACCCGAACGTCGAGCCGGGGCAACGCCGAGACCTCTGGTTGGCACTGCTTCGCCGGCTGACGAACGTGTCCTCGACGTTTTTGGTCTGGAAGAACGTCGAGTCCGCCCTCGAAGGCCAAGGCGACATCGATGCCGCTGCGGCGCCTGCCGATTGGGAGGCGCTCGAGCAACAGTTCCTCGAATGGGCACGGGAGCTCGACCTGCTTCCGGCGGCGCTGTGCCATCACATTCCGGGGGGCAGAAACCTCATTGCGGCACCCATCGGCACCCGGACATTTTTCGAGTTGAGCATCAAGCACGACAAGGCATTTCGCGGATCCACGCTCTTCGTGCTCGACGATCTCCTGGCAATGAGCGAGACCGACGACCGCGGCTTTCGCAAGCTGCGGCCGGGCGCCGAAGGCTTGTTGAAGCTCGTCCTCAACGGATCGAAATGGCTCGGCCGCCCCGACGTCGAGGGATTGACGAGCAAACACGTACGGGAGCTGGTCGCGTCGGATCCGGAGGGCGTCGCGATGGCATCGAAGGTCTTCGGCCCGGCCGCTTCCGCGGCCCGGAGCCTCGCAACCGCGGTCGCCGA
The DNA here is from genome assembly GCA_038320885.1 of Acidimicrobiia bacterium. Lineage (GTDB taxonomy): Bacteria > Actinomycetota > Acidimicrobiia > IMCC26256 > PALSA-610 > JBBQER01. The sequence goes on along the minus strand of JBBQER010000026.1, from coordinate 19,534 downwards.
AGGGAAGTGGGACCGCCGCGCAATGTGCACGATCGAAGCGCACGCAGTCGCGAAGGGGTTCCGGCACCCCTCGGTCATGGCTCGGCGCGCCTGGTTCCGGCTGACGGCGCAGCGGCAATGCCCGGTCGTATACGCGATCGGCCACGGCCGCGTGATATCGGAGCCACGCGACGCGTGGTTGGCCGACGTTGCACGCGGTCATGTTCTCCACGACGTAGGAACCTGAGCATGGCACGCCGGCTGTCGGAGAACGGCCCCTGGGTCCTCATCTCGGAAGGTGGGTACGGGTCGTCGCGCGCGGCGGTCGCCGCGGCCCGCGCGCTCGCCGATGCCGGTTACCGGGTGACGGTGACGGAGACGGATGGCCACTCGCTCGCCGGCGCGTCTCGGGCATGCGCGCGGCGGGTGACCGTGCCCCGGGTCGTCGACGACGGCGCGGCGTACGCGGCGGCGGTGCGAGCCGAGCTCGAGACGCGGCCGTACGTCACGACGTTCTACGTCACCGACGCAGCCTTGCTCGCGGTCGGCGCACCGGTACGGCACCTCCTGGACAAGGCGACATGCGGCGAGCTCGCGCGCGCCGCCGGACTCGAATCGCCACCGACGCAGGTCTTCGACTCCGGCGCCGAACTCCTCAGCGCGGCCGCGCAGCTCACCTACCCGGTGATCGTCAAACCCGCGCTGAAATTGTCGGCCGCGGAAGTCGTCGACGGCCCGGTCGCGCTCGAGCGCGTCGCCGCCGACATCGACGGCCGCGTCCTCGTCCAGCCCGTGGTCGACGACGAGTTCCACGGCCTGGGTGGGCTCGCCTATCAAGGTCGCCTGGTCGCGACGATGCGGACGCGCTACGTCCGCATGTGGCCCCAGCCCTGCGGAACCGTCGCCGCGGCCGAGACCCTGCCGCCCGACGACGCCCTCGAAGCGCGCGTCGCGCACTTACTGCGCGACTACGACGGTCCCTTCCACCTCGACTTCGTGGGTCCCTACCTGCTCGACATGAACCCGCGGATTCACGCGACGCTGCCGTTGGCGGTTCGTGGTGGTGCCAACCTCGTCGCGATGTATTGCGATCTCCTGCAAGGCAAAACAGTTCCGAGCGTGCGGGTCGCGCCGGGCCTTCGCTTTCGCTGGGTGGAAGGTGATCTCCGAAGCGTGCTGTGGAACGCCCGGCGCGGGACGTCAGCGAGCGCCACGCTCGGCGCGCTCCTCCCGAGGCGCGGGACGGTCCACAGCTTCGCCACCATGACCGATCCGGGGCCGACGGTCGCACGCGCGGGCTACATGTTGCGCCGATTGAGCCAGGGCGCGAGTCGCAGCACCTCGACCGACGCGCGTGACACGACATCGGCGAGTGGCGGCGACACGTCGACATAGAGAGACCGCTGGCGCCGCGGCACGATGCTCCGCCACGCGTCGACCTGCCGGGCGAGCTCCTCCTCGGTGCATTCATCCTTGCGCGACGCGAGAAGTTCCGCCGGACCTTCGAGAACGACCAAGAGGTCCGAGGTCGGCAGGAGTCGACCGAGCACCCGCACGAGACCGCCGTGCGGCTGGAGTCGATAGCGCGTCGGATCGACCGCGAGGTCATACCAACCTCGTTCGATGATGAGAAATCCACCGCGTCGAACGAACGGGAGCGCGGTACGCAGCCAACCCACGAGCGATTCGCCCCATAGCGCGAACACCTTCGCTTCCGACGCGCCGTGCGGATACGGGGTCTGCGCGTGCGGCTGCGTGGTGTCGGTGGTGCCGCCACCGCGCGCGGGAAGCCCACCGAAGCGGTGGTGGATCCGGCGCACGTTCTCGCCTCGCAGCACGCCGGCAGTGAGCGCTTCGCAGAACGACGTCTTCCCGGACCCATCGGGACCGGCGACCGTGATGACCAATCCCCGGTGGGCGCGACGAGACACGCTCAGCGAAGCGCCTCTGCTTGCGCCAACCAGCTTTGTCCCACTGCGTCCCACGACATCTCGTCGAGGACGATCTGCTGGGCTCGAACGCCGAGCGCCGCCGCGCCACCCACGGCTTGGAGTCCCTCGGCCAACCCGTCGACGGTCGGGAGCGCAAGGACCGCACCACCCCGGCGATGGAGCAGGCGGCCGAACGGATACGGCGTCACGAGCAGCGGCAGCCCCAACGACGCCGCTTCCGCGACGGAGTTCCCGAAACCTTCCCATCGCGACGGATACACGAAGCCGGTCGCACTTCGCAGCGCGGACCATTTCTCGTCCCCGTACAAGGCGGGCTCGACGCTCACCCACTCCTCAAGACGTAGCTCTCGAACCAGTGCATTGACCCGCTCTCGCCCGTCCCGCCAGTCGGGTCCGACCAGCCGGAGCGTCGGCCGCGTCTCGCGCGGCACGGCCGCGAGCGCGCGGACCAACGTGTCCAGACCCTTGTGTTGCGGGTCGAAACGCCCGAGCCAGAGCAAGTATCCGCCCGTGCCGCCATCCCATTGCATGCCCGCCGGCGGCTCGACACCGTTCGGCGCGACGACGGTCGGGCCGTGATATCCGAGTCGCTCGAGGTCGGCGGTCTCGTCGTCGAAGAAGAGGTGCACCGCTCCGGCGCGTTTCACCATCGGATACTCGAACGCGCGCCACCACAGGTTCTTCAACAGGGGACGGCGGAGGAAGATGTGCGGATCGTAGGCACCGCGAGGCGCCACGACGTAGGCCACGCCGTGCCGTCGGGCGATCCTGGCGGCAACGACGTTGTGCAGCGTGAACCCGGAATGCAGCACGACGAGGTCGGCGCCTCGCAGCGCTTCGCCCAGCTCCTTGCCGTCGGGGACGCGCTGATGCTTCGGGCCCCGGTGCCGCACCGGCCGCCACGTCATTCCGTCGTCCGACGGCGCGAGACGGCTTCCTTTCTCGTACGCGATCACGCACTCCGCGCCGGCTCGCTGCATCGAGCGGGCGAGGAGTCGCACCGCTCTGGTCATGCCGCCGTCGCCCACGACGGCACGCGGGTAGTACTGGACGATCCTCATCCGACCTGATCCCGCCTCATCCCGCGTCGCCCGCGACCCGCCACTTCACGATCGAAGATTACTGCCAAATGTGACATCGTCTTTCGCCTCGGCGAGTTAAGCGAACCTGGCTCGGCGGGGGTCCCTACGGAAGAATGCGCACGTGGAGCTGCCGGGAGAGGTGCGCATCGTCGAGAACGTCGCCGGCGCCTTCGCGGAGCTGGTGGTCGAGCGGCGGCCCAGGTCCATCGCGCTGTCGGGCGCATGGCTTGCGCGCGACTGCTACGCGGCTCTGCGCCGGGCGGCACTCGACTGGCCGAGCATCGACGTGTTCTTCGGCGACGAGCGCTTCGTGCCGGTCGAGTCACCCGACTCGAACGAAGGTCAAGCTCGCCGCGTCCTGCTCGATCATGTTGCGCCGCGCGCGATACACGGCATGTACTCGAATCGTCCGCTCGTCGATGCGGCAAACGAATACGACGCGCTGATCCGACGATCACGCCCCATCGATCTGATCCATCTCGGCGTCGGACCCGACGGCCACACTGCGTCGCTCTTCCCGCATACCGATGCGCTCGACGAAACGACGCGGTTCGTCGTGCCGAATTCCGACGCGGTTCACCCGCATGCGCGCCTTACCTTCACGTTCCCGGCGATCGCGCGTTCTCCGCTCGTGGTCGTCGCCGCCTCCGGAGCGGAGAAGCGCGACGCCATCTCGCGGCTGCGCGCCGGCGAAAACCTGCCGGCCGCACGGATCCGCGCGTCAGAGGTGATTTGGCTCCTCGATCGCGACGCGTGTGGCGCGAGTGGAAGTTGAGACACGCGCAACAAAGAATCAGGTAAGAACAACTCCGCGTCGCAATCGTCAACGTGCCGCGCGTCCTTTCGACGGATACCCTCGTGCACATTCGCGCGGGATTTCTCGTCGCGTATCCGCGGGTTGAGAGGCCGGAGAGATATGAAGATCATCCCCGCCACCGCAACCGGCCGCGTACGAGAAGAGCTCACCAAGACCTGGCACAACCCGCGACGCGTTCTTCGGCTGCGAAACCGCAAGTACCGCCGCCTCCTGACGTCGTCGTTCACGGGCGCCGCGGGCCCGTGGCAGACCAATGGAGAACCGGGATTGCGCGCCCGCGCCTACCCCAGTTACGAGGATTACATCCGGCACCAGCAGTCGAAGCCCGGTGACATCCGCTTCACCGATCACGACGACGAGGTCTGCGCCGCGCTCGGTGCGCGACTGCGCGAAGACGACGTGCCGGAGGGCTCTTCCGCTCTGTGCCTGGGCGCCCGTTTCGGCGGGGAGGTGCGCGCGTTCTTGTCGGTGGGGTGCTTCGCGGTCGGCATCGACCTGCGGACCGCGCCCGAGAGCAAGCACGTGTTGTACGGCGACTTCCAAGACCTGCAGTTCCCCGATGCATGCGTCGACTTCGTGTACACGAACTCCCTCGACCATGCCTACGACATCACCGCGGTGCTCACCGAGATCACGCGCGTGCTCAAGCCAGAGGGCCAGCTCATCGTCGACGCGGTGCGGGGAGAAGATGAGGGCCATCCCGCCGGCATGTGGGAGTGCTTCTACTGGTCGACGACCGAGGACTTCATCGAGCTCCTCCGCGCCTACGGGTTCGCCCTCTTACACCGAGCCCCGTTCGATGCGCCCTGGCCGGGCGAGCATCTCCGCTTCGCAGTTCACGCACCGACCTCGTAGGGCTCCGCGTAGAACTGGCCGTACCACTTACGGAATTTCATGATCGGGCCGTCGGTGTCGGCGAGCGCGGGAGTCGGCAGGAACGCCTTGTGCTCCCAGATCGGCTGGTCTTCCTGGACCTGCTTGTTGATCTCCTTGACGAACGCGTCGGCGACGGTCGACGTGAGCTTCGCGTCGTCGAACTTCCGCACGATGAAGTTGAAGCGGACCTGGGTGGTCTCGTCGTCGATCGGCGTGGTGGTCGCGATGTTGACCGCGTCGACGATCCCGCTGAACCAGACCTTCGAGAAGCCCGGTCCGTAGTTGTAGACGTCGATACGACCCTCGGTGACGCCACGCGGCGTCACGAACGACTGCTTCGACAACATGACGGAGCACGGACCGTCGGTGTCGTAGCTCTCCATCTCCGCGACGTTGTCGGTTCCGTGCACGTACTGGAAGTGCGCGGGATCCACCCCGTTCTCCGACATCTCCTGCGGCACGGTGTGGATGATGTAGGACGACGAGTAGAAGTCGCTCCAGGCGGGATCGCCGATCTCCTCGATCACCGGAATGTCCCACGCCGGCGAGTCTTCGTTCGGGTGATACCAGGCCAGCACGAAGCCGTTGCGCACGACCGTCGGATAGTTGCGCAGCTTCGCCTTTCGGTTCGTGCGCTGGCTGTACGGGATGTTCGTGCACGCGCCGGCACCGTCGAAGCGCCAGCCGTGGAACGGGCACTGGAGCTCGTCGTCACGGACGGTCCCGCCGTGGGCGAGGTGCGCGCCGAGGTGGGGGCAGTACGCGTCTTGTAGGTGGAACTCACCCGACACGTCGCGCCAGAGCACCAGCTCCCGGTTCCAGTAGCGAAGCGGGGTCACCTCGCCGGGGGCGAGGTCGTCGGGAAACGCGACCTGGAACCAGCCGAACGGCGTCGGGAAGGGGAAGCGGCGGGAGGCCATATCTTGATTTTAGAACACGTTTCAATAATGGGCCAGCAGGTCACAGGTGGCGGCACCGAGGCGGCGGCCCGCCTCAGCGGGCGGGAGCGCGTGCAGCTCGTCGGAGAACACCTCCACCCCGGTGGGAGCCACGGCTCCGATCTCCTGCAGCGATTGGAGGAGCGCGCCGAGATCGAGCTCCCCTTCGCCCGGCAGGAGTCGCTCGTGCAGCGACGCGACCGGCAGATCGGGCTCGGGCTCGGCCGGTCCGTCGTCGAGTTGGAGTCCGAGCACCCGGTCGCCGGGAACCGCACGCAACGCCGACTGATCGGCCCCGCCGCGAAAGAAATGCCACGCGTCGACGAGCACTCCCCCGTTCGACCGGTCGGCGCGCCGAACGATCTCCCACGCGGCCCTGACGTCGGGGATCCGCGACCACGGCAGAAATTCGATGTGCACGAGGAGCCCGTGCTCGGCGGCCCGGTCGCAGATCCCGGCAAACGCGGCCGCGGCGTCGTCGACCGACCATGCTCCACCGAATACGTCGATCGCGTTGATCGATCGAGCGCCCACCGCTTCGGCGATCCGAAAGAGGTCGCCCTCGTCGTACGCGAACAGCTCCTCGGTGTCGAGCTCGGCCGGAATGTGGATGTCCGACGCGCCCGGAAGCCACGACCACGCCAGATCGAGCTCCGCGACCGAGAGGCCGTTGTCAGCGAGCAACGCGCGCAAGTCGGCGTCGGAGAGCCCACTGCGGCGCGCGCTGGAATAGTCACGACCCCAGAGTGAGAGACCGGCGAAGCCCCCCGCGACCGCGGCGACGACCCGCTCGCGAAACGTTGCGTCCCGCGCGAGTGAGCCCGAGCAGAGAACGAGGTCGCCGGGTCCGAGCGCCATCCGTTGTGTGCCCCCACCGCGTTGCGGCTGTTCGCGCAGCGACCTTACAGTGCGCCCAATGGACCCAGTGCGAATCGGAATTCTCGGCGCGGCACGCATCGCTCCGGCGGCGGTCGTCAAGCCCGCCCGCAAGGTCGGCGAGGCGACGATCGCCGCGGTTGCCGCGCGCGACCGGTCCCGCGCCGAGGCCTTCGCCAAGAAGCACGACGTGCCCAAGGTGCACGACAGCTACGCGGCGCTGATCGCCGATCCCGACCTCGACGCGATCTACAACCCGCTCCCCAACGGACTGCACGCCGAGTGGACGACCGCCGCGCTCGAAGCGGGCAAGCACGTGTTGTGCGAGAAGCCGTTCACGGCGAACGAGAAGGAGGCCGAAGCGGTCGCCGCGGTCGCGACGCGAACGGGACTCGTCGTGATGGAGGCGTTCCACTACCGCTACCACCCGCTCGCGCACCGCATGCTGCACATCGTCGAGAGCGGCGAGCTGGGAGCGCTCCAACGCGTCGAGACCGCGCTCTGCTTCCCGCTTCCCAAGTTCTCCGATATCCGCTACCAGTACGACCTCGCGGGCGGCGCACTGATGGACGTCGGCTCCTACACCGTGCACATGGCGCGCGTGTTCGGGCGTGAAGAGCCGGAGGTCGTGTCGGCGATTGCCAAACTGCGCACACCGAACGTCGACCGCGCCATGCGCGTCGAGCTCAAGTTCCCGAGCGGTCACACCGGCAGGATCACGTGCTCGATGTGGTCGAAGTGGGCCGTCCAAACCTACGCGCGTGTGACCGGGGACAAAGGTGAGCTCCACGTGATCAACCCGACGTCGCCGCAGCTCTGGCACCGCATGCGCGTGAAGGTCGGCGGGACCGCCCGCACGGAGAAGTTCCCCCGCAAGCCGACGTACGAGTACCAGCTCGAGGCGTTCTGCGCGGCGGTACTGCGGGGCGAACCGACGCTCACTCCCCCGGCGGACTCGATCGCGAACATGCACGTGCTCGACGCGATCTACGTGGCGGCGGGTATGACGCCTCGGGGAACGTGACCGAGCCCGACCTCGGCGCGGTCGTCGTAGGAACCGGGTTCGGTTGCATCACGCACGTGCGCGCGTTGCGAGGAGCCGGTTTCGCCGTGAAGGCGATTGTCGGGCGTGATCCCGACCGCACGCGGGAGCGGGCGCGCCGGTTCGGCGTGCCTCGCGCGTTGACCGACGTCGCGGCCGCGCTCGCGCTCGACGAAGTCGACGCGGTCACGATCGCCACCCCGCCGCACACGCACTCGGAGCTCGCGCTCGCGGCTATTGCGGCGGGCAAGCACGTGATCTGCGAGAAGCCGTTCGCGCGCGACGCCGCGGAGGGCCGGACGATGCTCGCCGCCGCGCGCGCCGCCGGCGTCGTGCACCTGCTCGGCACCGAGTTCCGCTGGGATCCGGGTCAGGCGACGCTGGCCCGGACGATCCGGGCCGGCGCGATCGGCGAGCCCCGCCTCGCGACGGTCGTGCTCCAGGTGCCCGTGCTCGCGGCTCCCGGCGCGGAGGTACCGGCGTGGTGGGCCGACGCGCAGGCCGGTGGCGGCTGGTTCGGCGCCCACGGATCGCAGGTGATCGACCAGATCCGCGTGACGCTCGGCGAGCTCGCGGGAGTCAGCGCGACGCTCACCAACGTCGGTACGAGCGCCGTGAACGCCGACGACACGTTCGTCATGCACTTCGAGACACGATCCGGATGCGCGGGTGTGATGCAGAGCACCGCGGCCGATTGGGGGCCGCCGATCGTCATCACGCGTATCGCGGGAACATCCGGGACGGCGTGGATCGAGGGCATCGGCGCGACGGTGAACGTCGCCGATCGCGACGGCACCCGGAACATACCGGTCGGATCAGATCTTCCCACCGGACGGCCCGAGCCGCTCCCGCCCGGAGTGCTCCACACCGCGTACGACCGCATGATCGCTCACGGCCTCGACCTCGGTCCGTACACGTGTCTCGCCGCGGCCTTCCGCGATCGGATTCTCGCGGCGCGGGGAAGCGGACGGTCATTCGCCGACGATCCGCGACCGGCGACCTTCGAAGACGGCGTCGCCGACATGATGGTGCTCGACGCGGCGCGACAGTCGGCGCTCGCGCGCGGCGAGTGGATCACGCTCGCGACTTAGGTTGCGACGCCGCTATCGGGATCAGTGACGGTACAGCTGCCAACCTGCGCGCCAACCGGTGCGGTCAGCGGGCGCGATCCGGTCGGGGCTCGCGGCGGTCATCCCCGGCGGTGTCGTGACCGTGAGGCAGCCTTTGCAGATGTGCGTGCCGTACACGTCTTTGACCGTCACGTCGCGGGGACCGAGTGCCGCGGTAGCGCTCACCGTGACGTTCGCGCTGAACGTCGTGGAGTTGACGACGGCCGGGCTCGAAGGCGTGACTCCGGCCCCCGGCACCGTGACTCCCACACCCGCGCGCAGGTTGGCGCCCCTCATGACGAGCCCGGTGGTGATGCCGCGTGCAACTTGGCCGGGACTCACCGACGAGACAACCGGCGCCGGGCGCGGCACCACGGCGTTCGAGGGCTGCGAAGCCGGGCCGACACCAACCGCACTTTTCGCGGTCACGGTGAACGAGTAGGTGTCGTTGTTCGACAGCCCGGCGACTACCAGGGGGCCGGCCGGCCCGGTGGCTGTCTGCCCGCCTTCGGACGGGTGCGTCAGGTCGGTGGCGGTCGCCGTGTAGCTCGTGATCGCCGCGCCTCCATCCGAGAGCGGCCGCTTGAAATTGACAGTGCTCCGGCCGTCTTGGGCAACGGCGGGTCGGATGAGCGGCGCGCCGGGCGCAATCGGTGCGCCGAGCTCGTACACATAGAGGTGGCCGTCGCTCGAGCCCACGTAGACGTGGCCGTTCGAGATCGCCGGCGACGACACCAGGGGCGCGGCTGCACGGCTCGACGACCACAGCGGCGTGCAGATGAACTGCCCACGGCATCCGGATGCCGCCACTGCGTAAAGCTTGGCGTCGTTCGAACCCACGTAGACCACACCGTTGGCGACAGCCGGCGACGACTTGACCGCGCCACCGGTCGGCATCTTCCAGAGCAAGTGGTGGTCGGTTGCCCGGTAGGCGTAGAGCGTCCCGTCGTCGGACCCGACATACACGTTCCCGTACGCGACCGCGGGAGACGACTCGATCGGGCCGCCGGTCGGGACCCTCCAGGTCCGGCTGCACGCGCTCGCACAGACGAGCGGGAAGGCATAGAGCCTCCCGTCCTGGGACCCGATGTAGACGGTGCCGTCGACGATGGCCGGCGACGACGAGACCGTCCCCGCGGTCGCGCCCGTCCAGCGCACGGTCCCGGTCTGCGCATCGAGTGCGTACACGTTGTGACCCGAACCCACGACCACCGTCGACCCCGAGAGCGCGGGCGACGACGTGACGGGTCCGCTGAGCGCGGTCGACCAGAGAACGTCGTCGGTGTACGCGCTGATGGCGTAGAGCTTGCCGTCGTCGGAACCCACGTAGACCGTCGACTTGGTCGCCACCGGGGAAGACTCGATCGGCCCGCCGGTCGCCACCTTGAGTCGCGTCCCGCAGACGTTGGTGCTCGGGGGTGGGCAGGTGTCGGGGAAGCCGTACAGATCCCCGTCCGTCGACCCGACGTAGATGTTGGCGCCCACCGCGAACGGTGAGGAGACCATGGGGCCGACGGGTCCGGTTTTCTGCGGCAACCTCCGCTGCTCGGCGTATCTCGTCGTGTTCCACTCGTGGAGCCACCCGTCCGCGGACCCTGCGAAGACGAGGTCGCCGACGGTCGCCGGCGACGAGTCGATCGCGTTGCCCGCATTGCCCTCCCACGCCGCAGGTACGAGTCGCGCGACGTTGCCGGCGTTCAGCGTGTACTCGTAAGGGTTGTAGCTGCCCCCGGACGCCGAATAACGGAACTGCGAATTGGCGGCGACGGTCAGCGTTCTGGTCGCGGTGATGCCGCTCAGCTCGCCGACGGCTTTCAGGTGATGCTTCCCCGGTGGCATACCTTCGGGCACGACCAACGACGCGTCCGCGAACTGACCGGTCGGGCCCGCGAGCACTTCCGTCGCGGCCTGGCCGTCGAGGTCGATGTCGACGGTCTCATAGGTGGTGAAGCCGGTGCCGTTCAGCGTGACGGTTCCGGTTGGCGGGACGGTCGTCGGAGTTGCGGTGAGCGAGGAATGGACGATGAACGTGAACGGCGCGACCGCCGCGACACCGTTTGAATCCCTGACAGTCAGCGTCACGCCGTATTCGCCGGCCTGCGGAAAGCTGTGTACGGCAGTCGGCTTGGGCGGCGCACCCGTCCCACTCACCGATGCACTGCCGTCACCGAACGAGATCGACCACGAGGTGATCGTGCCGTCCGGGTCCGTCGTCCCGGAGCCGTCGAACGTCACGTGGTCGACGGGTGCGGTTCCGCCGGGAGGTGACGCGGTGAGCGTGGGCACCGGCGGCGGATAGTTGACGCGCACCTGTGCTTCCGTCGTGGCGCGTCCGCCCGCCTGGTTGACGACGGTCAGCGACGCGGTGATCGTGCCGGGCGTGGTGTAGATGTGGGTCAAGGTGACGGGCGGCGTACCGGTGCCGGCCGCGCCGGGGCTCGAGTCACCGAAGTCAAGGCTCCACGACGCGATGGAGCCGCCGTCGGAGTGGCTCTTCGAACCATCGATGTTGACTGTGAGCGGCGCGGTGCCGCCCGTCGTGCCGGGCACGCGATCGGGTCCGCCGGCGGGGCCCCACGGCGGACCACTCCTCAGCACCAAAGGACGAAGAGGAGTCTGGTTGAAGTCGAAGTCCTTCCGGAGGTCGCCGAGCTGCGGCACGTTCTCGCGAACATTGGGCCGCGAATCCGGGCGCCCGTCAGTGGCCGGGTCGACGCGCCGGCCACCGAGGAAATCGTCTTCGATGAATTTGGCAAACGCATCGAAGCTGAGGACCTGATGGTCGACCTTCCCGGCCCTGGCATAGGGGCTGATGACGATCGACGGCACGCGCAGGCCGTAGCCGAGCTCGTCGACCGCGGGCGGGGGCACGTGGTCGTAGAACCCTCCCCAGTCGTCCCAGGCGAGGAAGATGGCCGTGCTGTCCCAGTCAGGTCCTTCCATCACGGAGTTGATGAGCCCGGTGACATAGGCCTGACCGGCGCTCACCGACGCGACCGGGTGCTCGCTCACCGCGTTGCTCGGGACGACCCACGACACCGCGGGCAGTGTCCCGTTGCGGGCCTCCGGGTAGAACTTGGCCGAGCTCACGACGTTCCCGAGTTGTCCGTTGCGAGCGACGTCGTCGAAGCCCGGCAACGGATTCCAGATGTTCTGCTCGGCCGGGCTGATCGATGTGGCCTCGCAGGTCGCGGCGTCGTCGTCGCAGTCGGGAGTCGTTCCGGTTCCGACGAAGTACTGCCAGCTCACCCCGTAGGCATGAAGGAGCCAGGTGAGGTCGGTCCACGGATAGGTGCCGCCCTTCTTCGTCGCGTTGTCGCTCACACAGCTCGTCGGGTTCGAGGCCTCGCTGCACGTTGCCGACCACAGCGAGACCAGACCGAGATGCGAGGGGAGGCTGTAACCCTTGTTCGTCTCGAACATGTGGTCGTTCAGCACGAAGTTCCGCGCGTACGACCAGTAGTTCGAGATCTCCGCATCGGTGTGATACCCCATCACGTCGGTCTGGCCGCCGGGGCCCGGCGGTCCGCAGAACGGTGTCGTGGGCGGGCACGTCCCCGTCGTTTGCCCCTCCATCTGAGCGATGAACCCGTCCATCGCTCCGCCGTTGACGTCGGCGTCCGAGTTCTCGACGCCGTGTGGGCCGCCGACGTTGACGTCGTTTCGATCGTGGTACGGAGCGACGCAGGTGCCGGCCCTGGGGTCGGGAACGCACACCGTCGGCGCGCCGTTCTGCATCGGGATGCCATCGGCGCCGGGAAACGTGCCGAAGTATTCGTCGAACGACCGGTTCTCCTGCATGACCATGATGACGTGCTTGATCTTGTGAATGCCGCTTTCGTTGGTCGAAGCCGTGATCTGCATGCTGGCGACGGGCAAGGCAGGCGCGACGTCGATCTGTGCGGTCGCGGTGCTCTTCTGGGCATCGGAGTCGGTGACGGTCAACCGCGCGGTGTACGTCCCGGCTGCACCGTACGTACGCGCGACATTCGCCGGCGGCGTGCCGCTACCGGACGCGTCGGGACTCCCGTCACCGAACGCGAGTGACCACGAGACAATGCTCCCGTCCGGGTCCGAGCTCGTCGACCCGTCGAACGCGACTGGAAGCGGAGCGTTGCCGGACCCGGGCGTCGCCACGAGCTGCGCGTTCGCCGGGGAGGGTGCGACGACGATCTGCGCGGTCGCGGTGCTGCGCTGGCCGGAGGAGTCGGTGACCGTCGAGCGCGCGGTATAGGTCTCGGCGGTCGCGTACGTATGCGCGACGTTTGCCGGTGGCGCGCCGCGGCCGGACGCGTCGGGACTCCCGTCACCGAACGCGAGCGACCACGACGCAATCGCCGCACCCGCGCCCGTGCCGGCGGATCCATCGAAGGTAACGGGGAGGGGCGCGTCCCCGGAGCCGGGCGTCACCGCGAGTCGCGCGTCAGGCGGGCTGAGCGTCGCCGCGAGTCGAACATTGGCAGCGCTGAGCGTCACGACCGTCTGCGCGGTCGCGGCACTCGTTTGCGCGTCGGTGTCGGTAATTGTCAAGACCGCGGTATGCGCCCCGGCGCCGCGATAGATGTGCGCCACCTCTGCCGGCGGGATACCGGAGCCGGACACGACGGGAGTGCCGTCGCCGAACCCGAGTGACCACGACGCGATCGCCCCGTCCGGATCGGACGTCGCCGACCCGTCGAACGTCACCACGAGCGGGCCCGTCCCCGAACCGGGCGTCACTGCGAGCTGCGCCTTCGGCGGAGTGCGCGCGACGACCGTCTGCGCGCTCGCGGTACCCGTTTGCGCGTCGACGTCGGTGACGGTCAACGTCGCCGTGAACGTGCCGGCAGTCGCATAGATATGCGCGACGCTCGCGGGCGGTGAGCCGGCACCGGACACTGCACGACTGCCGTCGCCGAACGCGAGTGTCCACGACGCGATCGTTCCTCCGGGATCGGCGCTCGCCGACCCGTCGAAGGTCACCGGCAGCGGTGCATTGCCCGAACCGGGCTTCACCGCGAGCTGCGCCTTCGGCGGCACGGGTAAGGGAGCGTTCACCACGACGGTGGCGAGACTCGAACCGCGGAGCCCGGTGTCGCCCACCACGGTCAAGGTGGCCGTATAGGTCCCGGCACTTGCGTATGTGTGCGCGACCTTTGCAGACGACGTGCCGGTACCCGACGCGTCGGGCGTGCCGTCACCGAACGCGAGCGTCCACGACGCGAGAGTCCCGTCGGGATACGAGCTCGTGGACCCGTTGAACATCACGCGGAGCGGTGCACTCCCCGACGTGGGGACCACGGCGACGTCGGTCGCGGGCGCGGGGCGTTCCGGAGCGTCTGCGTCCGCCGCGTCGTGATGCACGGAAGCGACCGCGAGCTGCGCGGTCAAGAGCACCACGACTGCGAGGAACCAGCGCGCGCGTCGTCGTTTGGTGCCGGCGTGAGCCACGACCGGCCTTCTCGCGCTCATGCGCCCAAGACCGCACCAAGACTTCGCCTGCGCGCGCGTCCGTGCGGCGACACATATCGGATCATGTGGTCCCTGGCCTACCCATCCGTTGTGGGGGGATCCTGCCCGGCAGCTCCCTAGGTCTAGGGCGTCGGAGCGCGCGCGAGCAAGCAGAAGCCCACTCGTCGGTACCGTCGTATTGAGAAGCACGCGCCGCCCCGGATCGGCGTCGACGGCTAGAAAGGTCACCTATGGCCGACGAGATCGACCTCGACACACCCTGGCGGCGCTCGCTCGACGAGATCGAGCCCGCGCTCAATGCGTGGGCGCTCGCGACCTTCGCCGAGCCAGTTGTCGTCGCGAACGTCGCGTCGCCGGGCAACGGGATGTCGAGCGAGACCGTGTTGTTCGAGGTACACAATGTGGCCGAAGGGGGCGTTGACCGCTACGTCGCGCGGCTTGCGCCTCTCCCCGATCTCTACCCCGTCTTCCCGGCCTACGACCTCGACTTGCAGCGCACATGCATGGACCTCGTTCGTGCGCACACCGACGTGCCCGCGCCCGAGGTCGCATTTCTCGAGCGGGACGCTTCGTGGCTGCAGACGCCCTTCTTGGTCATGCGCCGCATCGACGGTGACGCGCCGCCCGACATTCCTCCCTACGTGTTCGAGGGCTGGGTGCTCGACGCGACTCCCGAGCAACGGCGGCAACTCCAGGACCGCTCGGTGAGCATCCTCGCTCGGCTGCACGAGATCACGCCCGTCACGCACGACCTCTCGTTCCTCGCGCAACCGGAGCACGGCACGAGCGCGCTCGACCAGCAGCTCGGATACCAGCGCTGGTACTACGAGTGGGCGCGCAACGGCGTGTCGTACCCACTGATCGAGCGCACGTTCGAGTGGCTCGACGCGAACCGGCCGGCTGAAGGCGAGACGGTGCTCAACTGGGGCGACGCTCGCATCGGCAACATGCTCTATCGCGACTTCGAACCGGTGGCCGTGCTCGACTGGGAGATGGCGACGGTCGGGCCGCGCGAGGTCGACGTCGCGTGGATGATCTTCCTCGACCGTTTCTTCGACGACCTCGCCGAGCGTTTCGAAGTTCCGACGATCCCCGGCTTCATGGACCGCGCCGACATCATCGCGACCTACGAGCGGTTGACGGGCCACACCTTGCACGCGCTCGACTGGTTCGAAGTGCTCGCCGCGCTCCGGTTCGCCGTGGTGTCGGTGCGCACCAGCACGCGCGGCATCGCCTACGGCCAGATGGAACAGCCGGCGGATCCCGACGACCTCATCATGTTCCG
Source organism: Acidimicrobiia bacterium (assembly GCA_038320885.1). Taxonomy (GTDB): domain Bacteria; phylum Actinomycetota; class Acidimicrobiia; order IMCC26256; family PALSA-610; genus JBBQER01. The sequence goes on along the minus strand of JBBQER010000026.1, from coordinate 4,127 downwards.
CGGCCTCCAGGAAAAGATGCTCGACGGCACGTATTGGAATTGAACCCTCCGTAGGCGCCGTACAATTCTCGGAGTGATGGGAACGGATCTGCGGTGACCGGTGCGGTCGAAGTCGCTTCGGCGCTTCTATTCGGCTACCTCGTCTTCGTTGTTCCGATTCGCGGCCGATCGCGTTACGAGCGATTTCGACAACAGGTTGCCCGCCCCGAGATTGAGGAGCTCGCTGGTCGCACACAACGACGGATCGAGTGGTCGCACGTCTGTCATCGGTCCTCCCGACCGACCAAACCGCCGTGGTGTCTGACTCAGCGGACCGAGCCGACGGCATAGAGCACGAACGGCGCGTCTTCATGCGTGATCTCGCGCTGGAACGTCATGCCGAGGCGCTCCATCACGGCTCGCGACCGAACGTTGTGCGGCTCCGTGAATGCGACCACCTCGTCGGCGTCGAGCTCGTCGAACGCGAAGATCAGCCCCGCGCGTCCGATCTCCGTCGCGAAACCGCGTCCCCAAAGCTCCTCGCGCACCGTCCAACCCACTTCGAGCCGGAACTCGCCGTCGACCACCGCTCGGGACAGACCACCGCGACCCACCAGCGCGGAGTCGACGCGGTCATACGCGATCCACTTGGAGACGCCCTCGGAGATCCACGCCTCCCCGCAAGCGGTCGCGAATCGGATCGCGTCGTCGTGGCTCCACGCGCCGTCCCACCATGCCGCGACGCCCTCGTCTTGATGGAGTCGCCATACGTAGCCCGCGTGCTCCTGGCGGATCGGCTCCAACCGCAACCGCTCGGTGTGCCGCACCCGGCGCCGTGCCGCCCCGGAGTCATCGTCCCGCATACCAAATCTTGGCGCGACGCCGCCGGCCGCGCCGAGCGAAATCGTCGACCGGTTGCCTCACCGGCGGGTCAAACTGGCGCGAGTGGCACAACCGAGGATGCACGACGACGAGATCGAGACCGACGTCGAGCTGGTGCGCCGTCTCCTCGCGTCGCAGCAGCCACAGTGGGCCGGCCTTCCCATCGAGCGGGTTGCGTCGGCCGGCACCGACAACGCCATCTACCGCCTCGGTGAGGATTTGGCCGTGCGACTTCCCCGCACCCCGCGGGCGGCCGACGTCGTCGCCAAGGAGCAGCAGTGGCTACCGGTGCTCGCACCCCAGCTCCCGCTCGCGGTGCCGCTCCCCGTCGCGACCGGCGCGCCGGAAGCGGCGTTTCCGTACCCGTGGGGTGTCGTGCAATGGTTGCCCGGCGAATTGGCCACGCTCGAGCGGCTCGACGATCCCGTCGAGGCCGCGCTCGATCTCGCCGCGTTCGTTCGGGCATTGCAAGCCGTCGACACCACCGGCGGACCTGCGGTGCATCGGGGCCGTCCGGTGCGACTCCAAGACGCGATGGTGCGTTATGGAATCGCGAGGCTCGAGGGTGAAGTCGACGGCGACGCCGTGAACGAGGCGTGGAACCGAGTTCTGACTGCGCGCGACCACGAGGGACGACCCGTCTGGTTCCACGGCGACCTTGTGTATCTCAACCTGCTCGCGCGAGACGGCAAGCTCACCGCAGTCATCGACTGGGGCACGTGCGGTGTCGGCGACCCTGCCATCGACATGGAAATCGCCTGGAGCCTGTTCCCGACCGATGCCCGCCAGGCGTACCGCGACGCGCTCGCCATCGACGATGCGACCTGGGAGCGCAGCAAAGGTTGGGCACTCACCGGCGTTTTCGGTATCGACTACTACCGCCGTACCAACCCCGTGCTCGTCGCCAGGATCATCCGAGGAATCGAGGCCGTGCTTGCCGCATCCGACTGACAGCCGGTGCCCTCCGGCCGGTGCGTGTCATGTGGTGCGCTTCAGGTGGCAAAGTGGGCGACGGGGATGAGCCAACGGAGGTTGGGCATGGGCTTCTTCGATCTGTACGCGCCGCCGTTGACGACCGGCGACGAGAAGACACTGCTGCATGCGCACCTCAAGCTGAACCGGGACGCGCTGCTCTGGAAGCTGGAAGGCCCTGAGCGAGAGCGAACTTCGCCGGCCGATGACCGGCACGGGTACCAACCTGTTGGGACTCGTGAAGCACCTCACCGGGGTCGAGGGCGGGTACTTCTGCGATGCCTTCGGACGTGAACGCCCGCCATTGGCGTGGGAGGACGATGAGGACGCCGCCATGGGCGAGTTCAGCGACATGTACGCGAAACCCGACGAGACCGCGGAAGAGATCGTGGCGAGCTATCGGGCCGCGACCGCCGCGGCTGACCAATCGATCGTCACCCTTGATCTCGACGCCACGGGTCGTCATCACATCGGGATCACCGTGTCGCTGCGCTGGATGCTGCTGACGGTGCTGCTCGACACCGCCCGCCATGCCGGCCATGCCGACGTCGTGCGCGAGCTGATCGACGGGAAGGCCGGCAGCCATCGCGAGTGGCCCGGCGTGCCGGCCTTCGACGACGAATACCGCGAGACATACCTGGCCAGAGTTCGTGGTGAGGTCGACGACGAGACCTGGTTCAGCTTCATCCGTACCCGGAAGTCCGCTACGTCATGAATCCTCGCGCTTCGATTGCAGCCAGCTCGTTCATTGTGCGTTTGAGGTCGATTTCGCGGGCAAACGCACAATGAAACAGCTCCGCACGCGCAGCTGCCAGTGCGCGCTCTCGCGGCAGTTACGCGCGCTGCGTCAGCGAAATCACGTTGTTGTCGAAGTCGCGATAGCGGGCTGTCTGTCCCCACGGCTCGACTCGGGGTTCGTGAATGACCTCGGCGCCGGCGGCGATCGCCCGCTGGTGAGCGTCGTCGAGATCCGAGACCATCAATCCGACCTGCGCACCAGAAGTCGAGCCTTCGCCCTTCGCGGCATAGAGCGCGAAGTGCATGAACGCACCATCAGTCCAGGAATACGCGGCGTGACGTCCCCCGATCCATCGATCGTCGTCATCGTGCGCGGCCTCGTGTAGATCGATGCCAAATCCCTCGCGGTAGAGCAGCAGCGATCGGTCAAGGTCCGCGACCTCTACAACGAGCGCTACCAATCGGTTCTGATCTGCCATCGCCGTCCCTCACTTCGAGCCCTGGCGCACTGCGGTTGTCCGCTCACGAGCCAACGCGCAGCCTACGGACGCGATCACGCCAGCGCACCCCTGCCGCACGGCGATATCGGCATCTCATCACCCTTTTGATGAGAATTTGTTTCGCTTACCGGCACCGAATCGCGTCTGATGAGAATTTGTGCAGTTGCGGGACAGCACGCGAGCGCGCTCTCGCCTTTCTGCGCTACTCGGGTTTGTCGCTACCGACGACCCACATCGAGAAGAACTGCGAGCCGCCGCCGTACGCGTGGCCGAGTGCCTTCCCGGTCTTGAGCTCGACTTGGTAATCACCGGCTCGACGGCGCACCTGTTGGGCGGCCTCGCCGAAGCGGACCATGCCCGACGCGCCGATCGGGTTCGACGACAGCACACCACCCGACGGGTTCCACGGTGTGTCGCCGTCGGGCGCGGTCGCACCGTCTTGCGTGAGCTTCCAACCGTCGCCATCCGCGCAGAAGCCGAGGTTCTCGAGCCACATCGGCTCGTACCACGAGAACGGCACGTAGACCTCGGCGCAATCGAAGTCTTCGCGCGGGTTCGTGATCCCCGCCTGCGCGTAGAGATCCTTGGCGCAGTCCTTGCCCGCCTGCGGATTGATCTGATCGCGCCGGGCGAACATCGTCGGCTCGCTGCGCATCGCCATGCCGTGGATCCACGCGGGCGGACTCTCCCCCGCGTCGGCGACCTTCTCACTGCCCATTACCATCGCCATCGCGCCGTCGGACGACGGGCACACGTCGAGCAGACGCAGTGGATCCCACAGCAGGAACGACTCCTCGACCGTCTTCAGATCGATGTCGGGCAAGTGGAGATGCGCCTTCGGGTTGCGCAACGCGGCCAACCGGTCCTTCACCGCGACGACGTGGCCGGTGTTGCGCGTCGCGCCCGATCGATACATGTACGCGCGGATGAGCGGGGCGAAGAAACCACCGGCCCCGGCGACCAGCGGAGCCGCGAACGGCATCGGGACCGACAAACCCCAGGTGGCGTTGCTCTCCGACTGCTTCTCGTACGCGACGGTGAGCACGCGTTCGTGGA